>DASPSE010000248.1:0-2985 GCA_035624085.1 Terriglobales bacterium | reverse complement strand
GTTATTCTAGTCATCGGGACGTTGATCCGCAATCAGCACCCGAAAGCTGGCACTCGCATCACAAGCAAGTAAAGAAGTCATGGTCTCTCGCAAGGTTATTTTGTGGGAAGTCGACACGCAAAAAGACTTCATGCTGCCCGGTGGCAAGCTCTATGTTCCCGGCGCGGAAAAATTACTGCCAAACATACGGAAGCTGACGCAAGCCGCTCGCGACGGCCGGGTCTTTCTCGTGTCGCACGGCTGCTATCACGCGATCGACGATCCCGAATTCAAAAAGTTCCCACCTCATTGCGTAAGGGGAACTCCAGGCGCCGAATACGTTCCGGAAGCATTGGCCGACAAAGTCTTGAGGATTCCGAACGATGCGACCATGGCGCTGCCCGCGGACCTATTTCAGTATCAGCAGATTCTTCTGGAAAAACAAACGCTCGACATCTTCGAAAGTCGCCACGCGAATGCGCTCGTGGAACGCCTGCCGCGCGACGCCGAGTTCGTTGTGTTCGGAGTCGTCACGGAATACTGCGTTGCCCTGGCTGCCAAAGGGTTGCTGAAGCGAGGGCGACGAGTTTCTGTGGTCAAGGACGCGATCGAAACATTGAAGCCGGAAGACGGCCGAAGAACAATCGCAGAACTGCAGGCTCTGGGAGCCAGATTCATCACGACGGATCAAGCGCTAAGACTGCTGGATGGCCAGAACACCTAGCCCGACAAAGCCTTACTGGCAATATTACCAATAAGTTATCTATTGTACGTACATTTAATGTACACTATAGACAGTGAACGATTCTCGCGAGTTCGACTGGGACCAAGACAATGAACAGCATCTCGCGAGACACGGTATCAGCCGTTCCGACGCGGAGGACGTCTTGTTTGGAAACCACACCCTTCTGGAATACCAGACGGAAGGCAGTGAGCAACGCTGGGTTGCCGTCGGCGCGACTCGTACTGGCCGCATCTTGAGCATAGTGTTTACAGTTCGGCATGAGGCCATGCGTCCTATCACAGGTTGGGAGGCGGATAAAGAGACAGCGGATTTGTACTTCAAAGAGTTTGGGCGGGAGTGAATATGGCAAAAGCGAAAATGAGACAGGTGGTCATTCCGAAGTTTTCCAGTGAGGCTGAGGAAGCTGCATGGTGGGATGCGCATCGTTCCGAAATTGAAACTGAAATCCGGCAGCGGATGAAGCAGAGAACACCGCTGACATTGGGCAACCTGCTGCAAGGAGCAAAGCCCTCGCAGCCTGTCACGTTGCGCATCGCGAAGGAAGACTTGGAAACGGCACGCCGACTTGCGGCCCAAAAAGGCCTGAGGTACCAGACCTATATCAAAATGCTGCTGAGTGACGCTCTCGCGGAAGGTGCATCCGAGGAGCTTTCACCTAGAACCAATCGGGGAGTCGCGAGTCGTTCCAATGAGAGCTGGGTCGAACCCGCAGCTAACTCTTCCCAACAAATCCGTTTCCGGTCGTATAACCCCTATGAATCTATGTATCCAGGACTTCGGGTTGTCTCCCGAGAAGCCCTTCACCTGATTAAGATACTACGGGCCCAGGGATACCCTGTCGTAGTTGAACCCGAAAACGGGACAAAGCTGACCTACCTGCTGGAAAAGGGAGTTCGTGAGATTCTGTCTGATCCGATTTATGCACTTGTGATCCAAATTCCTCTAACCCTGATTCTAAATCTGATTGCCAACTGGGTGTGTCAACTAGGAGCGCGTCCTAAACCACATGATGTCAACGTGATTCTCGAACTCGATGAGCGCGGAAAGACAGCGCGATACAGCGAGAGCGGGCGACCTATCAGCGATGAGAGGTTTGAGTCTATACTCTCGGCGCTCGAAGCCAGAAAACGTAGATTTGACGAGACAAGGAAATTACTGCCGCCTGACCCCGAGTACCCTATTCCTATACACCTTGAACATACGGGCAAAGTGGTGGGGTGGTGCAAAGGGTTCGTTTTCGACGACGAGAAGAAAACCATAGGAGTAGACACGATAAGAATTGTTGATGAGGAAACGCGGAGGCGCATTAAGCGTGGCGAACTAAGGGGCTTTAGCCAGGCGGGAATCGCATCAAGTGCGACGTGCCTAATTTGCGGAAAAGAGTATGTCGATTGTAACCACATCGCCGGCATGAGATATGGCAGCCAGGAGTGTACTGTGCGATATACAGTTCTTCCAGCAGAAATCAGCATCGTTAAAGAACCAGTGCTACCTATTGCGCGCATCGAGAGGGTGTAGAATTCCGAACTGGATTGCCGTCGCGTGAATCCGGGAGCTCTGGCCAACTGTATGGCACCGACGATGTCGAGACTTGGTGCGTGAATGGCATCACTCTTCTCCTGGGACAAGTATGCGACTTTCCGAGGGGCCACGCCGCACCTGAATATGTCCGATCTTGACCTGCTTTAGAGCGGCTGTTAGATTTCGGCTCTGCAGCTGAATGCGAGGGGGCCATTCGTCTGAGCCGGGCAGGGAAGGCGCGTCATCCGCTTGATCTTCTCTTGGTAAATCCCAGCCGGCGCGACTTCCTCATTCGATGCTGCCAGGGAGGCGGGGCAACGCTCGTTCCCGCAAGCCTCCGCAATTTCGGCTTTTTTCTTGATTCCCGACAGGCGCTCGCATCGAATCCTGAGTTTCACCTGCATCCTCATTATCGAGCACAGAGGCCGCTCGACGCGCCGTTGCTCAAGACGCAAGCGGGACTCGACGATTTCGTTACCGAGAAATATGCGGACGAGATCGCGGCCATTTTCGCAAATTGGAGCACGGGGCTGCTACAAGCTTCGCAGGATGTGCAAGCAATCGAAAAGGTACTGGCGTCTAATTTCTCAGGAGTCTCCTTGCGTCCTGCAGATTCGAAGCTGGTGCGCTCTGGACTGATTGAGGTCCGGCAAAGCAAATTCACAAATCAGACTGCTCTCGGGCGGGATCAGTTCCTGCAGGAATTGCGCTCCGCGATGAGTGGTTTTTCGCAGGTCTTT
>DASPSE010000247.1:0-10861 GCA_035624085.1 Terriglobales bacterium | reverse complement strand
GCGATCACGGCGGGCTTGGCCCAATCCAAATCCCAGCCGTTCTCAATGGCGCACACGGTATATGAGCCGGGAATCACGTTGAGCAGATTGAAGCTGCCATCCAGGTCGCTCTGGTCTCTGCGGAAAAGGTCGCGGTTCGCTTCAGGGTTCTTTGGCACGAGAACCACCATGGCGCCCGGCGCAGCCTGGCCGCTGCGTTTAGCGAACCCTTCCACTCTCATCGCGCTGCCCACCAGAGTAAGCGAAATATTGAGAGACGAGCCGGCAGTCACATCGAGGATATGACCGGAAATCTCAGCGCCCGGAGAAGAAATCCGAAGCACGGAATAGGCCTTCCCGGGAGCCTGGGCGAGTGCTTCGTATTTGCCGGGGGTGACATCTGGAAACTCGACTTCTCCCTTCTCGTTGACCCGACGGTAAGCCACCACCCGCAACTTGCTGTTGCGGAGCATGACGCCGAGATCCTTGGGAAGGTTTTCCTCTCCCAACATCTTTACGGAAGCTTTCACACTGCTGGCCGGCTCACCCTTGGCGGCATCCAATTCCTGACCGTCGGTGGTTAGATCCATCTCGACTTCACTCATTTGAACCGGCTCGCCGGGCGCCGACATGGGCATACGAACCGTATATCGGCCCGCTGCGACTCCGGTGATCTCAAAGATCCCGGGCGAAACCACCCCAAAGCTACCCACCGGGACGCGCTCCTCTTCATCAAAGGAGGGTCTCTCCAGCGTCGGCATAGTGAATCCGTGTTGTCCGTCGCCGGGAGCATGAAAGAGCAAGTGCAGTGCCGGCACCGGACTAAGGTGAACGTCGGCCTCGAGACGATCACCGCCGCGAATCGGAATGGGCGAAGCATCGTCCGGCTCGGTTGCGTCTTTGTAGTACGTCACCGGGTAAGCGGCGTCGAGGGATTGGTCCACCGAAGATGCAGGTTGTCCCTCCCCCTGATGAAAGGAACTCGGATGCAAAGTGTACCAGGGAGTTGCAGTGGCAGCGATGAAGTACGTACCTGCATTGAGCGCCGCGAATTCATACGAGCCCTGATCATCGGTGCCTTCCGAGCGGACTCTCTGAATGCGTCCAACGCCCACACGGCGATCCTCAACGTAAAGCGAAACCGTCGCATGGCGCGCCGGCTCTCCCGCTTCATCCAGCACCTTGCCGGAGAGCACCGCGTAAGGCGCCAAGCGGAGCACGAGGTGCTCAGTGTCCACACCAGCGCCGGTGACGATGGCGGTGGAAAACTGTTCGTGCTGATCGTAGCTGGCGGCAATGAAACCTCGCTTGGCTCCTCCCAGAGAATACTTTCCGGCGGGGAGCTGTCTGAATTCAAAGCGGCCGTCTTCAGCAGTGATCATCCACGCGAGATTCTTCGGGTTTCGCGTGTCTTGAATGCTGACGCGCGCTCGCGCCAACGGATTGCCTCCAGTTGCATTCACGACGGTTCCAGCAATGCGAAAAATGCCAATAGCGGGTTGGGCTGATGGCGGGGCAGAGGTCTGAGCCGCAGCGACGGGGGTCCGACAAAGCAGCACCAGCCCGAGAACCATAATCGCGGATAACCGCCAACGCAGTATGTTGGACATATTCATTCGCTCGTAGATATCATCTGCAGTTGCAACTGTTGCTTTTGGCCAGCCACTAGACTGACCGCCTGCCCTTTCGACTCATACGCGCGCATGGCGTCGGCGTTGCGGTATTCGAGCTCCGGCTGCGCCCGATCGAAAGCCAGCACGCGATAGACACCGGGCGGGACTTGTTGCAAAGTGAACTTGCCCTCCGGAGAAACCCACGCTTCGCGGAACTCTCCACTGCTGTCAGGCGCGGGAACCAGGTAAACATGTGCCTGCAACTCGGGTTGAAGCCAAGTTTGGGGCTGTGATGCTCCCGCCTCGCTGACTGGCTTCGCCATGCCCTCAACGGTGCCTTCAATTTCTGCGCCGTCATCTCTCATGGTCACTTCGATGGGAGAAGTCGATCCTCCTAATCCGATCACGAGCGGCTGACGCTGCAGGTCGATGCCGCCACAAGTGACCGATGCGGCGAATCCCCGTGATGAATTGATTCGGACCCAGTAGCGTCCCGGGCGGACGTTGTCGATCACCAGCGACTCGTCTTCGGGGCCGCTAGGGCCTCGCAGGGAAGCGCCTTGCTCAATACTGAAATCGTCAGCCGGCTCGAGATAGATGTTGAGGTAGCGCCTGGGGCCTTGCGGGAGGCCGCTTCCTCCGCCGGAAAACTTTATGAGTCCGACACTCTGAGGCCCGGTAGCCTCACCTTGCGTGAATTCCTCTCTGACGTTGACCCCGACCGACCCGTTGTGCACCAGGATCATGCCCGGTCCTTCGACCGCTGCGCCCTTGACGCTGAAGTTCAATAACCCTGTGGTTGGATTGGGCCCGTAGGTCGCGGCCTCCACAGTGTAGTTTCCGTCCGGCAGCATGCCCATGATGGCTTGCTCCTGGTTGTTATAGCCGAGAGCGTACCCAGGACCCCTGCCTTCGGCGTAAACCGTCACGTTCATTCCGACGCCGGGCTCTGCGCCCGCCGCTCCCACTTTGACTTGATAGTAGGCATGCCTGACCACCGTGATGTTCGCGTGGAAGGTCTCTCCCGGAGATAACTGAATCGTCTCCGCCGAGGCAAAACTGGCGGCGTTGGGAAAGTAAACCGGCGGGTATCCATACAATGGTCCACGCGGATCGAATGTCAACGGATCGCGATCCAGCAACTCGCGCGTGAGCACCTTATAGTTGCCCGCCGAAAGATCGGCAAAACGAAATTCTCCGTTTGACCTGCTGGTCGCCATGCCTGTAGAGATCCAATGGGCGCGGCCCTCCCGTACCTGACGCCGGTAGAGTTCAACCTCGATTCTGTCGGAATCGTCAGACGAAGGCAGTAGCACGTGCCCGACGATCAGCGCTTCCGGAGTCAGCGAAATTGTAAGGTCTTTTCCAGCTGCGCTGCGGGTTGATACACGAGTGTTGCGATCGTCCAAAAAGCCGGGCTTTCGCGCCATCAGGGTGTCAGGGAGATCCGGTGCGGGATTGATTCTCACGACGCTTTCAGTTCCCGTGCCTTCCTGTGTTGTGGAAGGAGTTGAGAAGGTGAACTCAAAATGCCCTTCGCTATCGGTCATGGTGGCAAAGCGATTATCCGGCGAGAATACGAGCGCTCGTCCGATAGCTTCGTGGGTGACGCTGTTGACGACTGTGCCGCGAATGCTCTCCTTTTCGGGGCTCGTCGGTTGAAACCCCTGCCCGCTTGCTGGTTTAACGGTTGGGAAACAAAAATAGAGGACCGCCAAAAAGGAAACCGCTCTGAGGCACGGCTTGTACATATATTCCTAGGATGCTGACGACCGGAGCAGGAACAATGACATTGTGGCCGAATACGGACACGCAGACAACACGGCTGGGGTTTGGTTCCCGACGTGTCCCTAGGTAAACTAGGTTCACGGGATTGTCGCGCTCCGTTGACGGAGGTGTGAGCGGTTGAAACCGGTGATCTTGAAAGCGTTTGCTCGGTTTGGATTGAGGTTGTTAACTCATCCGTTGTTAACTCACCCAAAAACAAGGGAACTACGTTGTTGAGATTAGCGCGCCCGGTGAACTGTAGTAAAAGTGGAGTTATCTCGGAGAGGTGGCCGAGTGGTTGAAGGCGCCAGTCTTGAAAACTGGAATACGGGAAACCGTATCGGGGGTTCGAATCCCTCCCTCTCCGCCAGTCTTTATTGTTATCTGTAACTTGCAAACTGGTGATACCTACACTGATACCAGAATCGGCGGGGTGGAATTTAGTTCTTCCTAGAGATTGAATTTTGGGACCAGTAATGGACCAGATGGTTCTGTGACCAATTCAAAATGCATTAGTTAAGGTGGTGTGTCCCGTCGTTCGCGACGATGAGGTCGTCGGCTCGAGCCCGACTAGCTCCACCGAGTTCCACTCAACCACGAGCGACGGCCGCTTTACGCGCGACAAGGAGATATCCAGTGGCTTTGGCGTCGGCCTCGATCGCGTTCAGGTGCGCGCGCCCCGCCGCGGTTTGTCCCGCTTTTATTTCGATTTCGGCAAGCGCAAGACGAGCATCGAGTTCAACGATGCGATAGCCGAGTTCGCGCGACTTCGCGATGACGGATGCTAACTCTTTGCGGGCCGCGATCCCGGCAGCCGACCCGGTAGTCTTGTCAGCGTTAGCAACTTGGGCTGCGCTGATGGCGGTTCGCCAGCGGATTTCCGGATTCTGGCTTTTGGCGGCGAGAGAGAGCGCGTGCTGCACTGCCTCTTTGGCGGCCGTAACCTTACCCTCCGCGAGCAAAGCGCGGACGAGGATCCACCATGCCCCGGTCTCGTCGTCGCGTGATTTTTGTTGTTGAAAAACATCGATGACTTGCCGTACTGCCGTTTCCTGTTCAGCCGGCGAACGAGACTCCTCCAACGACAATTCCGCCAGTCCGAGCTGCGTTTCGGCAATCGTCAGCTTGTCGCCAGCCGCCGTTCGTATCGACAGGGACTGCTCATACATCTTGCGCGAGCCCGGCAAATCGCCTTGCTCGAGGAGGACGCTTGCCAACCCAAAGGTCGCGACGCCGACGGTTTCCTTGTCGCCAACGCCCTGAAACGCTGTTATGGATTGTTCGAACCCTTGCTTGGCGCCCGCAAGATCACCCTGGAGTTGGTGGACGCCCGCGATGTTGAGGTGGGCTAGGATGGCACGTCCCGTGTCCTCCGGGTCGATCGTCGTCGACTCCTCAAAAAGTTGGATCGCGCCACGCAGATCCCCCCGGTTCTCCACGAGTATGGCGATGTTGCCGAGACCCTTAGCCTCGCCTCTCTTGCTGTCGAGCAGCCGATCATTAGCCAGCGCCTCGCGCTCCAACTTCTCCGCGGTCGCAAAGTCCCCCTGGCCTCCATATGCAATGCCGAGCCCCATCAGGGCGCTGGTCGCACCAGATACGTTTCCCACTTCGCGGAAGATGGCTAGAGCTTGCTGGCCAAGACGAATGGATTCGGGTGCGTCCCTACTCATGTCAATGGCCGCGAGCGTGGCCAAATCCTTGGCGGCATCCTGCTTGTCCCCGGCGGCGGTGTAAAGGTCCAGAGCCTCGCGGCAGGCAGCCAGCGCATTCTCCAGTTGCCCGAGATAGTATCCGAACATCGCACACTGCACTCTCCGCGCATCCGCCAGTATCAGCCGGGATCCCTGCTCTCTTGCTTTTTCCACGGCTTGTGACAGGACCTGCTGTTCACGCTTACGATCGCTCAGTGCATCCCATGCCCAAGCCTCCACCAAATCGATGCGCGGATCGTCGGAGGCGGGGGTTGCCAGCTTGCGCAGGGACGCCAGGGTGGAGAGGGCGTCGTGTGCCTTAGCCCCAAACGTCTGCACCCACGCCAATTTGAGCCCGTAGTCCACGTTGTCGGGGAATAAGGTGAACAGGGAACGATAGACCTCAATCGCTCTGTCAGATTCATGGCCTGTCTCACGGTAGCGGCCCTCCACCAGCAACTTCTCTTCCCGCGAAAGATTGGCCGACAAGTCATATGCCTGTCGGGCCTCAGCCTGAGCTTTTTTGTCATAGCCCATCCGGAACCAGGCTTCGGCCAGCGCGGAGTGGGCCAGCGCAAATTTCGGATCGGCGGCGATGGCCTGCTGCAGAAGGTCGCGCGCTGCCAGGGCATCGAACAAACGCAGCCGCGCGAGCCCCTCCGAATAGAGACGGGCGGCTTCGCGATTCGCCGGCAGGGAGGCGCGCACACTCACCGCTTCCACCGGCGAAACCGCTTGCACTCCCAATTTCTCGCGCAACTGCGCACCAGCCTCCGCCACCACATCGAACAGGTTCGCCTCGTTTCCCACCACGGCGATATCCGCTACCGTTTCTCCCACAGCCGTATCCTGGAGCCTCAGGTCGATCCGGATACGCGTGTCCGGTTTTTCGCCCAAAGCGGTATAGGAACCGAGCACAATCAAGTCGCTATCAAGGTTTCGGTGCAGCCGTGCCAGCGTTTCCCGTGAAAGGCTGTCGGCGTCGGCCAAGGGAAGTTCCAGCTTGGTGCGCGCGATGTCTTCTCCGGAAACTAGGCGCAGTTTTTCGCCGGCCACCAGTTCGGTGCTCAGCATTTCCGCCAGGGCTGTGGATACCCAGGCCTCCTCGGGGCGGCCAGACAGGTTGCGGAACCCGAGAACTGCGATGGAACGGCGGGCCGGCGCCCTGGCAATTGCAGGAGGAGGCGTCGCTTTGTGGATTCTGCTCCACGCATAGAACCCAACCGATGCGACGGCAAGGACGAAAACCCCCAGCGGTATGAGCCGCGCCCGCGTTGTGGAACCCTGTAGAGCGCCGGCTTCCTGGGTAATGATGCTGGTTTGAACCGTGTGCCGCTGGAAAACCAGCCCGCCCGAGGTGTTGCCGGCCTCGGCGGTGCCGGCGGTGACGAGACTCAAACTTTCCGGCGCTGTCACTTGCACCGGTGCGATAAATTGATACCCCCGCCCGGGCAGGGTGGCGATGTAGGTGTTATCCCCAGGCTTCTCCTCAAGGGCGCGCCGCAGCGCAGACATGCTTTGCGCCAGACTGTTCTCATCCACGAAAGTGTCGGACCAGACATTCTTGAGCAATTCCTCGCGGGTTAACAGCCTGCCCGGGTTCTGCACCAGGTACAAAAGAACGTCAAAAGCCCTGCGGTTGAGCGTGACAATCTCTCCATCACGCCGCAACGTACGAGCCGAGGCATCGACCGCAAACTCCCGGAACTGAAATATCCCTTCTGCTTTCATTGACTTATTGACTTTCAGGAGTTGTCACGACCTGTCAGAAGGCGTCACTGGCCTTTTCTGTGGCGCCTGCCGCATATTCGCGCTCGTGAACAGCGAGGCTGCATGGCACCGACTGTACCAATGGTTGAGCGGACGGGCAAGCATATTGTTCCATGCCCGGCCCGTTCCGTCGTCCGCACAGACGACCAAGCGCTCGGTACGAACCGAAGTGATGGTACAGCGGGAAAGTACGACCTTGCTGATTGCCGGCCCAGCGACGGCTCTCGACGCCTGTCCGTTTTGCGGACAGAAGTTGACCCCGGCGCGGGCGGAACCGGCGAGGCTTCGGCTCCGCCAGGCAGAGGAAACAGCACACCCAGGAGAAACATCATGAGAATGAAGATCCGCGTTGGTTGCGTGATAGTGGGATTCTTGGCTCTAGTTCTCTCGTTGCCGGCGCAGACTCTAACGACACTGCACAGCTTCGTCAAGACGGACGGCATCGAGTCCCACGCGGGACTGGTCCAGGCCACCGACGGCAACTTCTACGGGGCAACGGTGTTTGGCGGGGCCAACAACTACGGGACAATCTTCAAAATCACGCCAAGTGGCACGCTGACCGTGCTGCACAGCTTCGCTTCGACCGACGGCGCCTACCCCTACGCGGGGCTGGTCCAGGCCGCCAATGGGGACTTCTACGGGACAGCGGCGGTTGGCGGGGCCAACCTCTATGGCACGGTTTTCAAGATCACCCCAAGTGGCACGCTGACCACGCTGTACAGCTTTTGCGCCGTACTGGTAAACGGCGATTGCGCGGACGGCAGCTACCCCTACGCCGGGCTGGTCCTTGCCACCAATGGGGACTTCTACGGGACAACGGGGTATGGCGGAGCCAACGGCGATGGCACGGTGTTCAAAATCACCCCTGGCGGCACGCTGACGACGCTTTACAGCTTTTGTTCGCAAAGCGGTTGCACGGACGGCGAATCCCCGTTGTTGTTCGGGGCATTGGTCCAGGCCACCAATGGGGACTTCTACGGGACAACAGAGGCAGGCGGGGCCAACGGCTATGGCACGGTTTTCAAAATCACCCCTGCCGGCACGGTGACCGTGCTGCACAGCTTCGCCTCGACCGACGGCACCTACCCTTATGCGGGGCTGGTCCTGGCCACCAATGGCGACTTTTACGGGACAACTGAGAGTGGCGGGGCCAATGGCTATGGCACGGTTTTCAAGATCACCCCAAGTGGCACGCTGACCACGCTGCACAGCTTCGCTTCGACCGACGGCGCCTACCCCTTCGCGGGGCTGGTCCAGGCCACCGACGGGAACTTTTACGGCACGACTGCGGAAGGCGGGGCCAACGACTGCCCCGGTGAAACCTATGCCTGTGGCACGGTCTTCGAGGTCACTCCGAGCGGCACGCTGACCACGCTTTACAGCTTTTGCGCCGTACTGGTAAACGGCGATTGCGCGGACGGCGACGCACCCTACGCCGGGCTGGTCCAGGCCACTAATGGGATGTTCTACGGAACGACCGCGCTTGGCGCGAACAGCCAGGGCGGGTACCAGGACGGGACAGTCTTCAGCCTGTCTGTGGGTCTGGGCCCATTTGCGGAAACACTGCCCACCTCCGGCAAGGTGGGAACGTCCGTCAAGATTCTGGGAAACAATCTAAAGGGCACGACCAGCGTCAGCTTCGATGGTACGTCGGCTGTCTTCAAAGTGGTTTCGAGTTCCTTAATAACGACCACTGTCCCCACGGGTGCAATTACAGGTTTTGTGATGGTAACGACACCCTCGGGCACGCTCAAGAGCAACACGGAATTCCGCGTCACGCCATGATGACTTGGGAGCGGCTTTTCTCTTGATCACTCGGAAGGCGGGAGGTCAATTGGCGCGCCGGTCGCAAGTGACCGGTAGCGTTGGCAGTTAAAGCAGAAATTTGCCATTGTTTATGGCAAAACAAAGGCGACGGGGTCGAAATCCCTCCCTCTCCGCATTTTCAACCGCTTGCGTGCGATTAAATCAGCTCACAAACCAGTTAGGCCTGCGCTAGCGCGAATTTGACGAGGCGCGCGCTTCTAATCGATGCATGCGGTCAGGACTCAGTCCTTAGATGAGTGACCGGCATCACTGACAAGGCGCGAGATTCCTTTGGATAATCGGGTGTAACTGACAAGTCCCAGAAAGCGCATCTCCCTGCAGACCGGAGGCAACCCGGTTCCTTCCTGGATCGGATGGTCAACGGAAAGGAGCACGATATGAGCGAAGCCAATAAGGCCGTCGTCCGGCGTTTGTTTGACGAGTGTTTGAACCGGCATAATCCCGATCTCTACCCAGAGTTGTATTCCGATGTTGTTTATCGCGCACCCGCCATGGGGGAACTCCGAAATGAAGAGCATCGGCACTTATTGCTCTCTCTTTTTGCTGGATTCCCCGATGCCCACTGGACCGTTGAAGATCAGGTCGCCGAAGGCGACAGAGTCGTCACCCGCTGGACGTTCACGGGAACTCATAGGGGAACGTTTATGGGGGTCGCTGCTTCAGGAAGGCGGTTGCATTGCACAGGCATGTGCATTGACCGGATTGTCGGCGGAAAAATTGTGGAGGAATGGGAAGAGTGGGACACCCTGGGCATGATGCAGCAGTTGACCATGCATCCGGTAGAGACGAACGCCGAAACAGAGTTGTCAGATAGTGAGAGTCCCGTTGGAGCAGCATGGGACTTTTCGACGAAGATCTGACGGAAACGTAATTTTCTTCAGAGCGGCAGTGACGTTTCGTTAATGAATCGGTAGTGCTCTCAACTGGAAGCTTTCTCCGCGGGCTTGGCGATTCTTGACGCACTTTGCGGTAAGAGCTCTTAACCGCGAAGCACACAAAGAATCGCGAAGGGGCGCGAAGTATGGCTTGTGACATCGCGCAGTCAGAGATTAGAACACCAGCTAATGAACCGGGGCCGTCGCTAACCGTTTCGGGCCGGCCTCCAGGATGTGCTCCGGACATTCCGCCATCATCAACTTGAAATTTTCGATGAAGCGGGCCGCCAGCGCGTCATACTTACGGAAATACTCTTCCCGGCTCGGCCAGGTATTTGCCGGATCCAGAATCTGCGAGGGCACGCCCTCACACTGAACCGGCACGTCGAATCCAAACACCGGATCTTTCTTGTACTCCACCTTAAGCAGAGAGCCAGTGAGCGCAGCATTCAGCAACGCCCGCGTGTGATGAATGCTGATGCGTTTGCCAATGCCAAAAGGGCCGCCGGTCCAGCCAGTGTTGACCAGCCACACGTGAGCGCCGTGCTTTTGAATCTTCTTCTTCAGCAATTCGGCATACGCCAGAGGATGGTGGACCATAAACGGACCGCCAAAGCAAGTGCTGAAGGTTATTTCCGGTTCCACTCCGAGTCCGATTTCAGTACCGGCGATCTTGCTCGTGTAGCCAGAAATAAAATGGTAGATGGCTTGATCTGGACTCAGCTTCGAGATTGGCGGCATCACTCCGGAAGCATCGCAGGTAAGGAAGATGACATTCTTAGGATGCCCGGCGCGCTTTTCGGGCAAGCAGTTCTCGATGTAAGAAAGCGGGTACGCCGCCCGAGTGTTTTCAGTTACAGAATAATCGTTCAAATCGAGGCGCCTGGAGAGGGGGTCGAACGTGACATTCTCCAACACCGTGCCAAATCTCCGCGTACAGGCGTAAATCTGCGGCTCAGCTTCCGGAGAGAGGCGAATCACCTTGGCATAGCAGCCATCTTCGAAATTGAAGACGCCGTTGTCGCTCCAGCCGTGTTCGTCGTCGCCGATCAAGCGGCGCTTGGGGTCGGCTGAAAGCGTGGTCTTTCCTGTGCCCGAGAGCCCGAAGAAAATAGCGACGTCGCCCTGGGCGCCCACATTCGCCGAGCAGTGCATCGAGAGAATGCCCTGCAGCGGTAAGAGAAAATTGAGAACGGTAAAGATGGTCTTCTTGATTTCGCCGGCGTAGCTTGTGCCTCCAATAATGGCCAGGCGTTCGCGGAAATTGAGAATAATGAAGGTTTCTGTGCGCGTGCTGTCGACGATAGGCGAGGCCTGGAATGAAGGCACCGCAATC
>DASPSE010000232.1:0-20642 GCA_035624085.1 Terriglobales bacterium | reverse complement strand
GTAATCTTGGCGAGAAGCAGAGCCCTGGAGTTCACCCAGGTGGAGTGGCCGTCGATGCGGCTGAGCGCGACCGGATGATCGCCACTGACCGCATCGAGTTCCTTAGCGGTCGGAAAAACGGAAGCATGCCAGAAACCTTCATCCCAACCACCACCTCTTATCCACGAGCCTGGGGGAGAGGAGCGGACAGCTTCTGCCACTTTGGATAGGATCTCAGGTTTTGTTAAGCCCTGAAGATTAAGCTGCTCAAGTTGCTCGCCCACTCCTGCGACGTGGACATGAGCGTCGGCGAAGCCCGGAAGCGCGACGCCGTCAAACTTGATTCTGCGGGTGCTTTTCGTGGCGAGTGCTTCAACTTCGGATTGAGAGCCGATTGCAATAATCCGACCGGCAGCGACGGCCATCGCTTCGGCGCGTGGATGCGAGGGATCCAGGGTCAGGAACGCACCGATGAATATCGTATCGGCGGTGGGCGATTGCGCAAGAATTGGGGCTGTTGCCAGCGCGCCCAGCACCGTGATAAGGAGAAGAACGAATCGTCGCATAAGGTGTTGACAGAGCTAGAAGCTGTACCGCAGGGCAAATTCCATGACTCGAGGCTTCGTCAACGTGCTGCTGTAGGTGCCGAAGATGCTCGCCGGCTGGTCTAATTGCCCATCGGTTTGAGGCAAGGGCGCCACGTCAAAACGAACGGCGTTGGTGACGTTGTAGATGTCCCAGGTGAACTTCAATGCCTGCGACTCATGAATTTGCCACGACTTACTCACGGCCGTATCGATTCCGAAAAATCCGGGCCCACGCAGTTCATTGCGCTGACCCGACTCGCCAGGATACGAGTAGCGGAAGTCTGCTTGCGCGGCGGCCGGGTCTTTGAACAGGTCCGGATTGCCAAACTGATCAGTGAAGGTGCCGGTCGCTGGCTTTGGGCCGGAAAGAATCGCAGTTGAAGGCAAGTACCAGTTGGTCGGAAAACTGGTGAAGGTCTCGATCGTGGTCGGAAAGCCACTGGTCCAGCGAGCGAGGCCAGACCACTGCCAACCTCCAATCACCGCGTTCACCCATCCTTGCGAAGAGCCGGCAAACTTCTTGCCTCGTCCGACAGGAATGTCGTAAACCCAATTCGTATTGAATTGATGGGTCGTGTCCCAATCCGATACGCCGCGAAGCTGCGCCGGAGACCAAGAATTGATGATCTGGTTGGCCTGGTAGTACGCGTCATACGCGTTGACTCGTTCGGCTTCAGATCCTATATCGATCGATCTCGAGTAGGTGTAGTTGAAATCCCACTGCAGGCCGTGAGTCATTCCGTGCCTTAGCATGATTTGCAGCCCGTTGTAGGAGCTTGTGCCGGCGTTTCGCCAAGCATACAGAGAGGTGAACTGCGGATCGAAGAAGGCATAGGGATGGAATTGACCATTAATGCTTGGACACAAGGGAAAACAGGCGTTAGGTGTTAGGGGATTGAAGTATCCGGGCACGTCCGCGAAGATCAGCGGTAAAGTTTCGTTGTGAAGGTTGCAGGCCCAGGCATCGTACATGGCTTGCGTCACAGTCACATTTGCACCGACATTTCCCAACGGAATGCTTTGACAGCCATAAAGCTGCGAGGCAGGAACGAGTCCACCAAGGCCGGGGAATTGCGCAGCGGCTGGGAACATATCTTCCCAATACGTACCCGCGTTTGAGGTATTCACTGTGCTCACCGGAGTGCCCGCGGCCGCCATCTTCGAGAACTTTGTGGCAGCGGTAAAGTAATCTACGCCGGATTTGGGATCGCGAATGTCGAGTGGCATGGCCAGATCTTCTTCCTGCAAGAGCCGCCGGCCAAGCCGCCCGATATAAGACGCCTCGAAAACGAAATCGCTCTTCAGTTCTCGGCTGAGAGTGAAATTGAAGACGTGTGCGTAGGGAGTTTTCATCTTGTCGTCAAGTCCCCAATAGGTTGTGGCGCCTTCAGGGAGACCGATGGGCGCGAGCTTAGGAAAAGATCCTGTTGGCGTTGGCACCAGGTCACCAGACGGGATGGAATTCAGGCCGGTAAAGCGCGGTGAGTTGTCGATAGTGTATTCCCCGATCGGATTTTGAATTGTGCCATTCAGACCGAACGAGCCGTTTCTGTCAAAGCTGTCAACCGTAGCTTCACCAAAGTGGTCGTAATAGATGCCGTAGCCGCCACGGATAGAACTCTTTCCTGCGCCTCCGAAGAGCCGTTGCCGCCAGCCGCTTTCTGCTTTCGGTGACCAGGCAAACGCCAAGCGTGGCGCCACATTGCCGTAATCCCAATTCCAGTAAGGCGCCCCGTTGTTAGCTTTGCCGCCGAGTACGAAGCTTATCGGAGGACTGTAGGTTTGACCGGCAAGCATCGCGGCTGCTCGATTTTGCAAGAAACTTTCCATGCTGATCGAAGGAACAACTTCGTTTCCCGCAGTCTCATATGGAGGCTGGAGCAACGTGTAGCGCACTCCATAGGTGAGAGTCAGCTGCGGAGTAGCTCGCCAGGAGTCTTGGACGTAGGTTTCAAATTCGTGGGCCCGGAAATGCCGGGTCGCTGGCGTGCCTACGGACAGCTGATCTCCGGTCTTGGTGATGTTGTAAGCTGCGAAGCCGGAGTCGACTAATCCAGTGAGCGCGATGACGGGGAAATCGTACCCGGTCTGAAAATTGGAGTTGACGGCGGGGAACCCGAGCACAGCCGGGTCAAGACTTCCTCCTTGATTGGCAATGAGGGAGGTTGGGGTGAGCCACAGCGTGTAGGTTCGGGCATACGAAAACGAGTCGACATCAGTGCTGCGGTTATCGGTAATGATGCGCAAGTTGCCGCCAAACTGGAAGGTGTGTTTTCCTTTGATCCAAGCCACATCGTCAACAAGGTTGTGCACGGGCACTGTAGATCTTGTCGTGTTGGTGAGCGCGAAGAGGGGATCTGGCCCGTTCCCGAAGAAGACGTAAGGCTGATTGATTTGCCCAACGTTGGCGACGCCCTGGCGAATGAAACCGTAACGAAAGTTATTCACCAACGTTGGGCGCAGCGTCGCAGTGTATCCAGTGATCAGGCCTTTGCTGTTATTGAGCAGCACGGAACTCTGCGGCTGGCCGGGAAACTCCGGTCCTTCCCCCTGGTTGTCGCCGACCATGCCGCCGCGCACGAATACGTGATGATTGGGAGCAATATTGAAGTCGAACTTAGCCACATAGGTGTTCAACATGCCGGGAGTAGATGCCGGGAAGGTGAAGCCTAGAAAATTAAGTCCGTCCCCGACACTGGTGCTGTTCGCGTGAGGATATTGCTGAAAAACCGCCATCACATTGGGATCGGCGCCACAACCGGCCGGCGTTGCCCACGGGCAAGTTCCATTTCCAGGCGCCTGCGTGTCCAGGCTCGCGAGATCCTGCGGAGTCAAGGTTTCGATCCCGCTGCCAGGGCACCCCACACTTCCCGTGCAGTCGTAGCTAACGATGCCCTGGCGCAGATTGTCGCTGGGCACCACGCGCGTGGTCTGCACATTTTCTCGCGTGCGCTGGCCTTCGTAGGCCAGAAAGAAGAAGACACGATCTTTCACGATTGGCGCGCCAACCGTGGCGCCGAACGTATTGCGGATCAGTTGGCCGGGAATATTCGGCAATCCGGACTGCAGTTCCGCTCGCTTGTTGAACCAGTCGTTCGCCTCGCCGATGTTATTACGGTTGTACTCGTAGACCGATCCGTGCAAGCTGTTGGTGCCACCCTTGGTGACCAGCGCAACCTGCGCTCCCGACGAACGGCCGGCATCCGCGTTCGCATTGCTGGTAGTCACACGGAATTCCTGCAATGAATCCAAAGTTGAACGCAGCGCACCCTGAAACGCGTAGCCTTTTACTTGATCGTTATCGTCAACGCCGTCGAGGGTGATGTTCGTCTGATCGCTGCGCGCTCCGTTCACCGCTCCGCCGCGGCTGTCGTAGTCCTGGTCCACGTTCGTACCTACGAAGGTGACGCCCGGCTGCAGACTCAGAATCTGTGTTGGATCCCGCCCTTCAAAGGGCAGCGATTCGATCTGCGTAGCACCAAATGCATTTCCCAGGGTTGCGTCCTCGCTGTTAACTTGCACCGTGGTGCTAGTCACCTCGACCGTGCTGGTCTCGGCCTGAACTCGTAACGTGAGGTTGGAGGTTGCGGGCACATCGACCAGCAGTTGCACGCCGTCCTCTTTGAGAGTCGCAAAACCAGGCTTGGCAACGGTGAGCGTGTACGTTCCGGGTGGCACTTGCAGGAATTGATAGAAACCGCGGTCGTCGGTTTTTGTGGACCTCGAAAACCCGGTAGCCGGATTAGAAAGCGTGGCGCTGGCGCCCGGAATGACTGCGCCCTGTGGGTCGGAAACAGTGCCGCGAAGGGAAGTAGTGGCGGTTTGGGCCAAGCTCAGGATTGAGAATATCAAGACGAACGCGATCGGGACGAACTGAGTTTGCCGATTGCCCATGGCCCCCTCCGACTTGTGCGATAATCGGACGCTCGTGCGATTTGCGATGTGTGCAACTTAGGTTGAAAGCAATCGCATTGTCAAGGTGGAATAGCGCAATTGGAAACAGTGCACCCAACCCCGGAGCACAAGCGGAAAATTGTACGGAGGCTCGAGCAGTGCAACCTGATCAATGGTTCGCGATTTACGAGATCTGTTCACTTTTCCCACGAAACCACCACATTAACGCCGCAGATGTGTACGGTGGGGCTGGCAAGTGATTGCAGGTGTGGAGGCCCCGGGCAGAGTCGAACTGCCGACACGCGGTTTAGGAAACCGCTGCTCTATCCATCTGAGCTACGGGGCCGATGCGTCGCAAGCCCATTATCTCATGCGTATTTACGGGAAAAGGGTGCGGGCGAAATCACCCGCATTGTCCGGACGACTAGCCTTTGCGCCTTCCGGGCGCGATAATTGTTCTGACGCGCCATGTCCTTCTTGCGTTACCTCATGTTGCTCTCGTTGATCGTCTGGCTCGGCGGTCTGATCTTCTTCGCCTTTGTCGTTGCCCCAGCTGCTTTTTCTGTGTTGCCGACCCGGCATCTGGCAGGAAACGTAGTTGCGCGCTCGATCAACGGTCTGCACTGGATGGGTATCGTCACAGGCCTCGTTTTTCTGTTCAGTTCTGCTCTTTATGCGCGCGTCACCACCGGGTCTGCGCACGTTTTTGCGGCCCGCAACGTGGTCATCGTGTTGATGCTTGCCCTCACTTTGATTTCGCAGTTCGGCGTCATCCCGCGCATGGATGCTCTCCGCGCATCCATCGGCGAAATTGACTCGGTTGCACCCGAAAATCCTGTTCGCATGCAGTTTGACGCTCTCCATGTTTGGTCAACACGCCTGGAAGGCGGAGTTTTGCTCCTGGGATTGGTGGCAGCTTACCTGACAGCAAATGCCTTTGCTCGGCAGTGAGCCACATTCCGACTAGTGTTGGCGATCTCTATTCCATCATTTATTCTCGGAGTGCAGTTGCTGAGAACTAATAGCGAAGAGCCTCCCCCATGAAAACGGGCATTATCGGCCTGCCGCAGGTGGGCAAAACATCTTTGTTTCGCATCCTGACGAAAGCACATCTTTCGGAGCATGCGTACGCCAATCCGCGGGAAGCCCACATCGGCGTGGCCAAAGTGCCCGACGACCGCCTCGATCGCCTGGCCGCCCTCTATCATCCGAAGAAGCTCACCCATGCATCTGTCGAGTACGTTGACGTTGGCGCCATCGGCCAGGAAGCGCTCAAGGAAAGTACCTACCTTGGCCATCTGAGAAACGTAGATGCCCTGGCCCACGTGGTCCGCGCTTTTGAAGATCCTTCAATCCCGCACGTCGGTCCCATCGATCCTCTGCGCGACATCAAGAACGTGGAATTCGACCTCATGGTCAGCGACCTCGGGCAAATTGAGAAACGGGTGGAGCGGGTCGAAAAAGATCTGAAGAAGATGCGTTCTGCCGACCTGGAAAAAGAATTTGATCTGCTCAAGTGCGCCAAAGCGCATCTGGAATCGGAACGTGCTCTCCGCGAACTGGAAATGACCCCTGAAGACAAGAAACGTTTTCGAGGATTCATGTTTCTCAGCGAGAAACCAATTCTGTACGTGCTCAACGTCAGCGAGAGTTCAGAGCTCGGAACAGGTCTCGCAAACGCGGTCAGCAAGCACAAGGTAACGGAAGTTGCTTCCCGGCCGAGCTCCGCAGCCGCAGCTATTTGTGGCAAAGTCGAAGCCGAACTTGCGGAAATGAGCGACGCCGATGCCGACGAGTTTCTCTCCAGCTACGGCCTTAAGGAAAGCGGCTTGCTTCGTTTGATTCGCACCACGTATGCTCTGCTGGGCCTGATTTCCTTCTTCACCGCTGGCGAAGATGAATGCCGTGCTTGGACGATTCCACTTCACACTCGCGCGGTTGAAGCCGCCGGCGCCATTCACACCGACCTGGAGAAACACTTCATTCGCGCCGAAACTATCCGCTGGGATCAGCTGTTGGACGCCGGATCGGAGGCCAATGCCCGCGCCCACGGCACGCTACGCCTGGAAGGCAGAGAATACATCGTGCAGGACGGCGATGTGTTGCACATACGACATTCTGGCTGAGTGCCCGGGCACCGAGTACCTAGTTTTGCTTCGGTATGGGTAGACTTCGAATGCTTTCAACCTGTACCCTCAACAACGCGTTCCGATCAATGTGCTTGCGCTAGCTACTCGGTACTGGGTACTCGTTGCTGAAGAAAGCATGAATCCCATTATTCTCAGTCTTCTGCTGGGTCTGACCGCTGCCGCCGCAAACGTCTTCGGTGGCGCCATCATTGTGCAAAAACGCTGGGAGCGCGCTTACCTAAAATACTTTGTCGCGCTCGGCGCAGGCTTCATGCTGGCCACGGCTATCGTTGAGGTTTTTCCCGCCAGCCTCGAATTACGCGGTAAAGACGCGGCTTTCCTGGTTCTGGTGGGCTATCTCATTATTCACTTCTTCGAGCACACTGTTACTCCGCATTTTCACTACGGAGAGGAAACGCACGAGGACCAATTCGTTCATGCTCACAAGGGATACTCAGTATTGCTGGGGCTGACTATTCATACTTTCTTCGATGGCATCGCAATCACGTCCGGCTTTCTCGTCTCCAACTGGCTCGGCTGGATCATCTTTCTCGCTATTTTTCTCCACAAAATTCCGGAGGGGTTCACCATCACGTCGGTGATGCTCGCCAGCGGACGGAGCCGAAGGATGGCCTGGGGCGCATCGGTGATTCTGGGCGCAGCCACATTCGCGGGCGTGCTGATTATGGCGCTGCTGCGGCGCGAAGTGAGCTTTGGGCTGCCCGTTTCCGCGGGAGTAACAATCTACGTTGCAGCCTCAGACCTAATGCCGGAGGTGAATCGTGAACCGGGCGCAGGAATGGCGCTGGTGGTCTTTCTGGGAGTGGGATTTCTCTTTGCCCTAGATCACTTCTTCCACGTGCATTAGCTCAGGCCAGTAATCGGGAGGCTTCTTTCGCGTAATAGGTGAGAATGATATTTGCCCCCGCGCGGCGTATCGAGAGCAGCGATTCCAGGATCACTCGTTCGCGATCGATCCAATTATTGTGGGCGGCAGCCTCAATCATGGCGTATTCTCCCGAAACCTGGTAGGCGGCGAGCGGCAAGTCGAAGCGCGCGCGGGCCGCGGCAATCACGTCGAGATAGGGCATGGCCGGCTTCACCATGATCATGTCTGCGCCTTCCTCGATGTCGAGCTCAATTTCGCGCATGGCCTCGCGCAAGTTGGCGCCGTCCATCTGGTAAGAACGCCGATCACCGAACTGAGGGGCCGAGTCCGCGGCCTCGCGAAACGGCCCGTAAAAACCGGAGGCGAACTTTGCTGCGTAAGAAAGAATCGGCGTGTTAATGAGTCCCGCAGCATCCAGCGCCTTGCGGATCGCGCCCACCCGGCCGTCCATCATGTCAGAAGGCGCGATCACGTCCACACCGGCGCGGGCCAGTGAAACTGCAGTACGAGCCAGAATTTCGAGGGTAGCGTCATTGACAATTTCATACCCCGTAGCGGCTGCAGGGGGCGCGGCTACTGCAGCTCCGAGAGATTGGGGGCGAGTAGCGCGAACCACACCGCAGTGGCCGTGCGACATGTACTCGCAAAGGCAAACATCACCCATGATGATAAGGTCAGGAATCTCGCGCTTAATGGCCCGGGCGGCTTGCTGTACGATTCCGTCTTCCTCCCAGGCGCCGGTGGCCACTTCGTCTTTTTTTTCAGGCAGGCCGAAAAGGATGATTGCCGGCACTCCCAGCGAGTGCGTCTGCTGTGCCTCTTTTACTGCCTCATCCACAGAGAGATTGCAGACCCCCGGCATGGAGCGGACCTCCTTTCGCACGCCCTCACCCGGGCAAACGAACATCGGGTAAACTAACGATTCCGGTGAAAGCCGAGTCTCGCGCACCAAGGAGCGCAGTTGCTCACTCTGTCGAAGACGTCGCAGGCGTGTGGCAGGAAAGCCCATTGGGATATCCGACTGTCAAAAGGATTCTAGCAGAGCCAAACCGGGGATTTTCGTAGGGTTTCATCGAAATGCGAGTCTTTGCGATGTATTTACAGTGACCTGCGTCACAGACGGCAGTTTTCCAGCGCTGACTGCCCCGGTTCACCCCGCGGTTCTTGTAACATTGACTTTTGATGGTGCCGGAGCCGCTCTCCCATACCAGTGCGCGAGTCTTGGAATTCGACTCGCTGCGCGATTTGCTGCGAGGCTACGCGACTTCGCCGCTAGGGCAAGGACTGATCGCAAAGCTCACGCCTTCCTCTAACCGTGACTGGATCGAAAATCAACACCAGCTCACCAATGAGATCCGCGAGTTTCGCCGCGTGGGAGGACGCTTCGATTTCTCTGGCTTGGTAGATGTAACCACGCAGTTAGAGAAATCACGCATTAGCGGGGCTGCGCTGGAAATCGCGGAACTCAGGGATGTGGTCTTGGTGGTGGATCGCGCTGCGGAATGGCGCGAGATTGCTTTGAGCCCGCCAGCCGCGATGAGGCTGGAATGGAAAGCCGTAGCGCAGCTCTCTGCTCAGATCGGCGATTTCACCGAATTTCTGCGATTCTTCCGCAACAAGATTTTGCCCGACGGCTCCCTCGACGACCGTGCCTCTGCGGATCTGGTGCGCATTCGCCGCGAAATCGAAAAACAACGGCGCTTGATTCAGGAGTCTTTGCGGGCTTATCTCCGCCGCCTGGCTGAGGGCGGTACCGTCCAGGACGAGCTGGTCACCATTCGCGGCGAGCGCTTTGTGATCCCAGTCAAGATCGAGCAGAAAAGGCGAGTTCAGGGCGTGGTGCATGGCGCCAGCTCAAGCGGGCAAACCGTTTTTGTCGAGCCGCTGGAAACCATCGAGCAAAACAACGAATTGGTGCGATTGCTGGATGAAGAACAAGCCGAGGTGCATCGCATCCTGCTTGATATGACTCGCCGCATTGGTGAGCATGCGGATGGGATCCTTGCTGCCGTTGAGACACTGAGTGAACTGGAACTCCAGTTCGCGAAGGCGCGTTTCGCGGAAGACTACAACTGCGTCCAGGTAACATTGTCAGAGAATTCGCGCGCAGCCCGGCTAATTCTGCACAAGGCCCGCCATCCTCTCCTCGAACGAAACTTGAAAACCAAGGATGGCCACATTGTACCGGTCAATATTGAACTGGAAGGGCATCACGAGTTGGTCGTCACCGGCCCCAACACCGGGGGCAAGACCGTTGCTCTAAAAACTGTAGGATTGCTGGCGCTCATGGCCCAGTCGGGAATCCCGATTCCGGCGGACCGCGCCGAGATGCCGGTTTTCGATGCTATCCTCGCTGATATCGGCGATTACCAGTCCATTGAACAGAATCTTTCTACCTTCTCCGCACACGTTACCAATATTGACTCAATTTCGCGCACCGCGACCCCGCGGTCGTTAGTGCTTTTGGACGAACTCGGATCGGCGACAGATCCGGAGGAAGGTGCGGCGCTGGCCGTCGCTATTGCGGATCATTTCCGCAGGATTGGCTCTGTCACGATAATTTCTACCCATCACACTTCCCTGAAGGTTTTCGGCGCAAACACACCGGGGGTGCTCAACGCGTCGGTCGGCTTCGACGAGGCAACCTTGCAACCGACCTACGAACTTAAGATCGGCGTACCGGGGGCCTCCTCCGGTATCAACATTGCCCAGAGATTAGGCCTGAATCCATCCATTATTGAAGAGTCACGCGCTCGGCTGGGTTCGCAGGCACGGGATGTTGGGCAGTTTCTCGACCGGCTACACGCGGATTTGCGCGAGGCTGAGGCTGAACGTTTGCGGCTCAAGGCACGAGAAGAAGAACTCCAGCGGGAAAAAGCTCACCTGGTGGCGGAAGGCAGAAAAGAGCAGCAGGCCAAAGTCAAAGAGATGGAAAAGAAGTTGGAGAGCTTGTTCAAGGATTTCGAGTATCACGCGCGCGAAGCAATTAACGCCATTCAGGATCGCGCTGCGGCACAGAAGCTCTCCAAAGATGCTGAACGGCGAATTGCCAGGCTCCGCCGGGAGTTTCGCGAGCAGTTCGATTCGGCGGTCGTTGCGCACACCACCGGCGCGGACCAAGGCGATCCTCATGCTCAGCCCCGGATAGTAAAGCACGTGTCGGAGGGCGATACGGTGAAGCTGAAATCGGTGGGCCGGCCCGCGCTGGTCACTCGGAGGATTGATGATAATCACTTCGATGTTGAAATCGGCGCTATGAAAATGAAAATCGCGCGAGATGACATTGCCGAGGTGGTGGTGCGAGCTGCAGAGTCACCCGTCAAGGCCGCTCGCGCTCGGGGAATTTCTGTTTCGCTCGAAAGCGAGACTCAGAGCGTGCCGTCCGAGATCAACGTCATTGGGTACACCGTAGACGAAGCCACACGCGAGGTTGAGAAGTTCGTGGACCGTGCATTTCTCGCGGGATTGCCGCGAGTTCGTGTGGTTCACGGCAGCGGGATGGGCATCCTTCGCAAAGCCCTGCGGCAGTACCTACAGAAGCATCCGCATGTGGAGTCGATAGCCGAGCCTCCGCAAAAGGAGGGCGGAGGGGGAGCGACGGTAGTGGAGTTGAGAGTGTAGGTGGCAGATAGGAGCGCGTCGGCTGTGCTCAGTATGACAAAAAAGAATAGGGCCAACTTTTCCAACGCAATCAACCAGTAAGCAACAAATTCCACAGCTTCTGCACAGCTGCTATATTCACATCAGTCCCGCTCTGGCTCACAATTCTTCCTGTCATTTCATGGCTAATCCTGGCGATTTCGCCTACACGGTCAAGCAGCAGGCTGACATCGTTCGCATCGTCGGCGAGTACGTCAAGCTGAAAAAGGCTGGAGCGCAAAACTACTCAGGGTTGTGTCCTTTTCATAGCGAGAAGACACCGTCGTTTTCGGTTCATGCTACACGGCAGTTTTATCACTGCTTCGGGTGTGGTGTTTCCGGCGATGTGTTCAGCTTCGTCCAGAAAATCGAGAACGTCACTTTCCCCGAAGCGGTACGCGCGGTTGCCCAGAAGCTCGGAATCGCGCTGCCCAAGGTGAGCTACAGCACTCCGGCGGAAGCGGAACAGGCCAAGCTGCGCACGGTTCTGCTGGAAATCCACGAACGAGCCTGTGACTTTTTCCAGGAATGTCTGAAACGTCCGGAAGGCGCTCGTGCGCGCGACTATCTCGCCGGGCGCGGTCTGAATGAAGAAATGATCAAGGCTTTTCGCATTGGGTATGCGCCGGACTCGGGTTTCCTGCTGCGCGATCGCTTGCGAGGCGAGTTCGACGAGCAGACCCTGCGGGAAAGCGGCTTGTTCTCCTGGAAGCAGGAAGATAGGAGTCAGGTAAAAAGCAGGTCCCTCGACTCCGGCGAGGCTCTCGCAAGCGAGAGCCCCGGCTCCGCTCGGGATGACAAAGATGTGATAGCGAAGCCCGCCCCAGCGGCCATGTACTCCAAATTCCGCAACCGGGTCATGTTTCCCATCACAAATGAGACTGGACGGGTGATTGCGTTCACCGGCCGCACGCTCTCGACTGACGAAAAAGCCGGGCCCAAGTACCTGAATTCGCCAGAGACCGCGATTTATTCCAAATCGCGGGTTCTGTTCAACCTCGATCAAGCGAAGGAAGCGATCCGCAAGCTGGACTACGCTATTGTCGTCGAAGGCCAGATGGATTGCATTTCGGCCTACGCCGCCGGATTTCACAATGTGATCGCAAGCTCCGGGACAGCCTTCACCGAGTTGCAAGCGAAGCTCCTTGGCCGCTTCAGCAAGAACGTGGTGGTCAACTTCGATCCTGACACTGCCGGCGCCAAAGCGACCGAGCGAACCCTGGGCTTGCTGGTCGAAGAAGAATTTCAGATTAAGGTGCTGACCCTGGAACCCGGCTTCGATCCAGACCTGTTCATTCGCCGCAAAGGGAAAGATGCGTATGGCCGGGCGTTGCGGCATTCGCAACTGTATTTCTCTTACCTCATCGAGCGCGCCCGCACGCAATTTCCAGTTCGCAGCGCCGAAGGCAAAGTGAAAGCAGTGAATTATCTGCTCCCGCACATTCAGCGGGTTCCCAGCCCGATTGTTCGCGATGAACTCGCCCGCGAAATCGCGCAGAAGCTGGGCATTGATTCAGCAGTCCTTCGCCAGGAACTGAAACACGCTGCAGCCACACGATCTTCCGCTAGTGTCAAGGCATCAGCTGAGGGGCAGGTCACCGATGCGGAGAAGATTCTGATTCGGGCGCTGACCTCAGCCCGGGAAATGCAAACTGCTGAGGCGCACTTGTCTGCCCGCGACGGAGCCGAAGACGAATTCGACCCCGCCCGTCAGGCGCATTTCGCGCTGGCAAGCGAGAATCTTCATCGCGGATTAGCCACGGAGTCCTTGATCGACGTCCTGCTCGCTGCGCCCGATTTTGGCTCTCCGCTGTCACTTCCGATGACAGATGGCGACCGCAGCCTTCTGGCTTCCATCCTCATGAAAGAAGACGAGGAACTTACGCCAGAGAGGCTGGAGGGGGCGACGCGGGCACTGCGGAAAAAGGCCTTAAATCGGAGGTTGAAGGAGATTGAGCGCTTGCTTGAGAAGCCCAGTCGAGCAATGGATCGGGCGGAACAAATTGCTCTGGCAGAGGAACGTGTCAAGGTCAAACGGGCACTGATGAATCCAGGGCTGGAAATTGGCTCGAATCCACCCGCAGCTTGATCCAAGGCCTGAAACTTTGCGTGTCCTTTCGCCATCTAAGTTATTAACGGCTAGGAACATAGGGCGGCGGCAGGGCGTGAAGGCAGGAAATGAACTGGCCAAGGCCAGTCTTTCGTGCTATAGTTTGAAAGTTTTGGTCGGCGCTCACTCGCCACTCGACGTTCCCACCAACAAAACGAATTTGCATAGTCCTCACGTGGGACGATTTGAGGTAATCCGTCTTGGCTCTTGACGACAAGTACGAAGACATCAAAAAGCTGATCGATACGGGAAAAGAAAAGGGGTATCTCACGTACGACCAGGTCAACGATCTGATCCCGCACGACGTGCACTCTCCCGAGGATCTCGACGATCTGCTCACCACTATTGGTACGCAAGGAATCGATGTGCTGGAGGGACCCAAGCTTCCCTCTGCCGCACTCGACAAGAAGTTTGACGAAGAGGAGCTCGGAGAGGATGTCGAACTTGACCTTACGCCGGGCGCCCTCGAAAAAACCAACGATCCCGTGCGCATGTATCTCCGCGAGATGGGAACGGTTCCGCTGCTAACCCGCGAAGGCGAAGTTGAAATCGCCAAGCGCATCGAGCGCGGGCAACTTCGCGTTTTGAAAGCGCTGTCTCGTTCGCCCATCGTGATCAGTGAGTTGCTGGCGATGGGCGAGGATCTCAAGAAGGGCGTGCGTTCCATCAAGGAAGTCGTGACCTTCGATGAGGAAGAGATCACTGACGAAATCCTGCAAAACCGCCTGGAAGAATTCACTGGCAAGATCGACGATCTGGCCAAGGCTTACAAAAGAGCCGGCATCCTGACGGAGAAGTTCGCAGGCGTTAACCAGAAGAAACAACCGAAGCATTACCGCCGCCATCGTCTGAACCTGGCGCGTGCCGTCGTCAACGTATCTCTCTGCGTCCGCAATCTGGGCTTTACCAACACCGAGCGCAAGCGGCTGATCGACCGCGTTAACAAGACGGTCGACACCATGCGCTCCCTCGACCGCCAGTCTCAGAATCTGGAGAAGAAGGCGGACGCGACCCGCAGCGAAGATCAGCGCAAGGAATATCGGCGGCAATCGCGAGCCATTCGTGCGGAGCTGGAGAAGCTCGAGGTCGAAAATGGCGTGTCGTTCCAGGAGCTCAAGCGCACCCAGCGCGAGATCATCCAGGGCGACATGGACGCGGAGCAGGCGAAGCGTGAACTGATCGAGGCTAACCTACGCCTGGTTGTGTCCATTGCCAAGAAATACACCAACCGTGGGCTGCAGTTTCTGGATCTGATTCAGGAAGGCAACATCGGTCTGATGAAGGCAGTGGACAAGTTCGAATACCGCCGTGGCTACAAGTTTTCGACGTATGCCACGTGGTGGATCCGGCAAGCCATTACCCGCGCTATTGCCGACCAGGCCCGCACCATCCGTATTCCGGTGCACATGATTGAAACCATTAACAAGCTGATCCGGACTTCCCGTCAGCTTGTGCAGGAACTGGGACGCGAGCCCACGTCGGAAGAGATCGCCAAGCGCATGGACATTCCGGTCGCAAAAGTCCGCAAGGTGCTCAAGATCGCGCAGGAGCCAATTTCTCTGGAAACGCCAATCGGCGAAGAAGAGGATTCACATCTTGGTGATTTCATCGAGGACCGCGCCGTCGTTTCGCCGGCGGAAGCGGTGATCAATGTAAATCTCAAAGACCAGACCGGGCAGGTGCTGCGCACGCTGACGCCGCGCGAAGAGAAGGTCATCAAGATGCGCTTTGGGCTGGAAGATGGGAGCGAGCACACGCTCGAGGAAGTCGGCCAGTCATTTGCCGTGACTCGCGAACGTATCCGCCAGATCGAAGCCAAGGCGCTGCGCAAGCTGCGGCATCCATCGAGGTCAAGGAAGCTCCGCGCATTCATGGACGGAGTCAGGGACTAAGTCTAAAGTAAGAATTCAGAATGAAGAACTGAGCGCGAAAAAATCGCGCTCTTTTTGTTTGGTCCGGCGCCTCGGTTCAGCCAGCGGGCTGCGCCAATAGGTGAGCGAACCGCCGCACTGGCGGCTGCTTACGGCGGCTCGCCTGCCATAAGTCGTACTGGCTCTGCATGTTCATCCATAGCTCCGGCGATGTTCCGAGGGCGGCCGCGAGGCGCAATGCCATGCTGGCTGAGATACCTGCCTTACCGTTTAGCACGCGGGACAGAGTTACGCGCGTGACACGCAGATGTTCTGCAGCGGCAGACACCGGCATGTTCCCCAGATATTCCCGTAGCACCAGACCCGGATGCGGAGGATTGTGCATTCTCATGGCAACTCCTAGTGATAATCCTGGTAGTCAACAAGCGTTGCGTCCTCGCCCCCAAACTCAAAGGTCAGCCGCCAGTTACCGCTGACGGCCACCGCCCAATGACCCGCCAGCGACCCCGCAAGCGGATGTAGCTTCCAGCCTGGAGCGTTCATGTCTGAGGGCGATTTCGCGTTGTCTAATGCGAACAACTGCAGCCTCAGCCGGGCAGCGTGCTTGGGCTGAATCCCTGCTTTCGAGCCGGTGCGAAAGAACCGCTCCAAGCCACGATGGCGGAAGCTTCTGATCAACAGTGTATAGTGTAACGCTACTGTATACGAGACATCAAGCGCGCAGCGAGATGCCCGCACCACCAGGACGGCCCTTACTATTTGCTCTTTGTTCGCCTCTTTCATCGTCCTGCTACAATGCTCTGTTTCGTCGACAGTCAAGAAACTTTTGGTTTAGCGGACGTATTGCCGTGCGATGTTAAGGCTCGCCTGACGGCAGTGGCCAGGCTGGCGAACCAGAAGCTCTGCGGAGTTCCGGTTGGAGGATCCCCAAGTCGCCGTGCTGCTGGTCCGTCGCTGCATAGCCGGCGACGCCGCCGCGTGGGAGGAACTCGTGCAGCGCTATCATCGGCGGATTTATAACATCTGCTATCGTTTCGCGGGATCGGCCGACGATGCCCAGGATCTCACGCAGGAGGTCTTCATCAAGATGTACCGCACGCTCAATACTTACGACATTGAGCGGGGAGCGTTCATGACCTGGGTCACAACCATGGCGCGTAACCTGCTTGTAGATCACTTCCGCAAGACCAAGCAGGATCGTGTCACAGACTCTCTTGACGTAGCGCCTACGGAGCGTGAAGATGCTATGCCATTAAGCGAACAGCTTCAGGACAGCGGTCTGGCACCGGATGCACGGGCGCAGAGCCAGCAGGTTGGGGAAACCGTCCATCGGGCGCTGCAGAAACTTTCGCCGGATCTTCGTGAAGCCGTGATTCTAAGGGACTTACAGGATATGGACTACAAAGAAATTGCCACGGTACTAAAGGTACCGGAGGGAACCGTCAAATCCAGAATAAACCGCGGACGAGCGGAACTTGCGCGTCTGCTACAACGTACATATAAACAGGTGATGTAATGGCAGCGGAACACCATAACGATATGCAGTGCAGCGAGTTCGACGCCCTGCTTAGTGACGCCCTGGATCAGATTCTGACTGGACCTAAAGCTCAGGCTTTCCAGGGGCACGCGAAGTCTTGCCCAGTTTGCGGGCCTTTGCTGGCGGAAGCCGAGATCGGCAAGCGCTGGCTGGAGCAGTTGGTAGAAGTTGAGCCTCCGCAGCATCTGGTGCACAACATCCTCGCCGCGACCACTGGCATTCACACGGCCCGTTTGCGTGGAGCGGCGGCTGTGCAGGTCTCGTGGCTCGACAAGATTACTGCGTGGGCGAATGCAGGGTTCCGTCCGATTGTGGCGGTCGCGAAACAGCCGCGCTTTGCGATGTCGTTTGGCATGGCATTTTTCTCGCTTTCGATTTCCTTGAGTCTGGCAGGCGTGAAGCTGGGCGATCTGCGCCACCTCGATCTGCGCCCCAGCGCCATCCGCCGCACGTACTTCGAGACATCCGGCAAGGTGGTCAAGTATTACGAGAATATTCGATTTGTGTATGAGATTGAATCCCGAGTCCGGGAATTCAAGCGTGCCACGACTCCCGCCGAGCCGGCACCTGCCAAGAAAGACAACAATCAGAGGAACGACAATACCAGTGGACAGCCCGACCAGAAACAAGAACGCAACTACAGTCAGGGAGAAAGCCAGGTGATTCTGGCTTCACTCCACGACTACCCGCCTGTTGTGAAATTGGCCTTGGCGAATCCGGCCACACTCAGGAGGGATGCATGAACTGCGCCAACCACCCCGCAAATGCGGCGGTTGCCTACTGCCGCACGTGCGGCAAGCCACTTTGCGCGAGTTGCACGCGCGACGTAAAAGGAGTGATTTACTGCGAGAACTGCCTCGCGGAGAGGCTGGGAGCTGCTCAGCCCGCCTTTGGACAACCTGTGAGCGCAGTCATCCCGACAGCAGCGCCGGTTGCGCCGAGCACCGGCCCGAATCCCGCGGTTGCCGGCATACTCGCAGGATTTTTCCCATTCGGCGTTGGCGCGGTGTATACGGGCCAGTACGCTAAGGGTCTGGCACACCTGCTTATTTTTGTGGGACTGATCATCGGGATGGATCAGAGCAGCCCGCTCGATACGATTTGTGCCTTCGCATTCGCGTTCTTCTACGTGTGGCAGATCATCGACGCCGTGCGCACTGCCAAGGCCATTCAGTTGGGACAACCAGCGCCCGATCCCTTGGGGCTCGGTCAGGCGTTCGGAGCGGGAGAGAAAGTTGACACCTCCAGGATTCCGACCGCAGCCATTGTGCTGATCGGGCTAGGCGTGCTGTTTTTGCTGCGAAGCATGGGGGTGTTCGAATTCAGTGTGGAGGGGTTCTGGCCGGTTCTGCTGATTCTCCTCGGGCTTTGGCTCTTCGCGAGGCGTTGGGGCCTGGTTCCATCCACGCGCGTGTACTCCCATGCTGAGCGTATGCGCGGTCTCGTCGGACCTGTCGTGCTCGTCACCATCGGTCTACTTTCGCTGATCGAAAACCTTGGCGGCCCGCGCTGGCACCGCACTTGGCCGGTTCTGCTTCTGGCGATCGGCGTCACCAAGCTGCTGGAACGGCAAGTACCACCTCCTGCGCCGCCCACCGCGCCAATGGGCGGAGGGTCGGGGATTGGCACTGGAGAAGCGCAGCCGCCGGTCAGCGAGGTGAGAAATGGCTAGCCCGGTCCAGGCGCCTCCGAGCCAGATTCCGCCGCCACGCCATCGGCGTTCCCTGTCTGGGCCGATCATTCTGATCTCGATCGGGATCGTTTTCCTGCTCGGCACGATGGGCTATCTGAGCTGGTCGAGGCTGGGTCACTGGTTCGCTCATTACTGGCCGGTGATCCTCATCCTGGCCGGTGTCATCAAGCTGATTGAATACCAGGCGGCGCAGAGGCAGGGAGTTCGCACGGCCGGCCTCGGCGCAGGTGGCATCTTCCTCATCATCATGCTAATTGTTTTCGGACTGATCGCTACCCAGATGTCCCGCTTCGACTGGGGGGAGTTGCGCGACCAGATCAAAATTGACGACAGCGATTTCACTTGGTTTGGCGAGAAATATACATATGAGGATCAGCTCGCGCAGGATTTCCCAACTGGTGCCAGCTTGCACGTAGTCGATACGCGAGGAGCGGTGAATGTCAGCACTTCCACCGACAACCAGATTCACGTCTCGGTTCACAAGCGCATCACTGCGGAGAACCAGTCCGATGCCGATAAATACAATGCCGGGACCAAGCCGCAGATTACGGTGAGCGGAAACACGGTGACGGTGAATGCGAACAATCAAGGCGCCGGCGATCACAACGTGGCCGAGGACTTGGATATTTCTCTTCCCCGTAAAGCTGCCGTGGACATTTCGACGCGCTCGGGAGACGTAAGCGTTTTGGGCCGCGATGGCGACGTGCAGATCTCGGCCCAGCACAATGAAGTTTCCACTTCTGACATCAACGGCAAGGTGAGTTTGAGCCTCGATCACAGTTCGGCCCGGATTTCGCAGGTGAGTTCCGATGTTTCGATCGAGGGAAGGGCGAACGATGTTTCCCTCGAAGACATCAAGGGTGCGGTTCACCTTGACGGCGAATTCATGGAAAGCGTGAAGCTGGAGAAGATCGGGCAATCTGTCATTTTTAAGTCTTCGCGCACCGATATGCAGCTCGGCCGCCTGGATGGCGATCTGAATCTGGATTCGGGCGACCTTCAGGCGAACAACGTGGCCGGGCCGGTGCGCTTAACGACGCGTTCCAAAGACATTCGGTTGACCGGCGTTTCCGGGGATGTGCGGCTGCAGGATGAAAATGGTTCTGTCGAATTGACCATCAGCAAACTGGGGAGCATGCAGGTGGACAATCGCCGAGGCGATATTCACTTGTATGTGCCCGATAAAGCTTCTTTCCAGTTGGACGCAAGGGCGCGAGGCGGTGACGTAGAAACAGATTTTAATGACCTGAAGGTCGAGAACGCGAACGACCTGGCGACAGCAAGCGGCACGGTCGGTCCCGGCGGACCGCACCTGATCATCAACAACGATCATGGGACCATCGAGATCCGCAAAGCATCCTCAGCCGCGGAAGAATCTGAGCCGCCTGCGCCGCCCAAACCGCCGCGTGCGCCCTCCGCGCCCAAAGTTACGGAAAACTGAAACCTGCTCTCCCCTTATCTCGTACCGCGCCCGCATGTTATGTTCAAGGGTCTTTCCCGAGGTGACTCGGAGATGATCCGTTCTTACGAAGGAATCACGCCTACCATTCCGGAGTCCTGCTACGTGGATGAGTCGGCACAGATCATCGGGGACGTGGTGTTGGGCGAGCATGCGAGTGTGTGGATGAATGCTGTCCTGCGCGGCGATGTGCACTCCGTCCGCATTGGGGCTTACTCTAATGTGCAGGACTGCAGCGTGCTCCATGGCATGAAAGAGCAATATGGAGTATTTGTAGGCGAGTACGTGACCGTGGGACATTCGGTGACGCTGCATGGCTGCGTTGTCGAAAACCGCTGTCTGATTGGCATGGGATCGATCATCTTGAATGGCGCGCGCATCGGCACTGGCTCGATCATTGCTGCCGGAACACTGATTCCGGAGAAAACCATCGTCGAGCCGGGATCGCTGTGGATGGGTTCTCCGGGAAAGTTCTGCCGCAAGCTGGAACAGAAAGATCAGGAAACCATTCTGCGCTATGCGAAGAATTACCTAGGATATAAAGAATCGTACTTGGCGGAGAGGAAATAACAGGCAGCCGTCGGAATGCCCACTTGTTGTCATTCCGAGCCGTCCGGAGCCGCGTACGCGGCGAGGGCGTGGGAGGAATCTGCAGTCTTTTCTTGAATGCAGATCCCTCGACTCCGCTCGGGATGACAACTTGAACCTAGAAACTGGAAACTCGAAACAGCAATGATCAAAGCCATTCGTGGAACACGCGATCTTTTGCCGCCGGATACGGCGCTGTGGAACTTCGTCGAGGAGAAAGTTCGCGACGTGTTTCGCGCCTACAATTTCCACGAGATTCGTACGCCG
>DASPSE010000219.1:0-2379 GCA_035624085.1 Terriglobales bacterium | reverse complement strand
ACGATCATGTGGACATGCGGATGGTGGCACCCACGCCCACAATACCCTGAGCGCCGATAATACAGATGTTCAGGTGTTCTATCCCTTTCACCCGCTTCATGGTGTTACCCTGCGGATTCTTCGCGGACCGAAGCGAGGAGATGGGGTGGTCTGTGTCATGGATCCAGCCGGGAGGCGACTGAAGATTCCCATCTGGATGCTGTTGCCGGAATGTGGAGAGATAACGATCTCGCAACGACCGCACCTCGGCAAGCAAGCCCTCCTATCTCTCGCTTCATTGATCACCTCACAACTCGACTCACCCTGTCCACGATAACTTCGGCAACCGCGCGTTAGCGGAAGCGAGGGAGGTCGTCGTGGTGCAACTTCAACTTTTAGATTTGATGATCTCAAGGGAATGCAGCGTCGTGCCAATGGACGCAGCGACGCGCGCCGATCTGATTGATCTCATGGCCCGCGTTATGGCGGCGGTGTTTCATGAAGAGGGGAGAAGAGGAAATGATAGAGCTCTTGCACAATCCCAAAATCAAACCGGAGCATCTAGCTCGCAAGGCGATCGTCTACCTTCGGCAATCCAGCGAAAAGCAAGTACGGCACAATAAGGAAAGTCAACTCCTCCAGTATGCGATGGCCGAACGGGTGCGTGCGCTGGGCTGGCAGCAGGTCGAGATCATCAATAAGGACCTGGGATCGAGCGCGAGCCTTGCCGCCGCCCAGCGGGAAGGCTTTGAGCGCGTCCTCAGCTCGGTAGCACTGGGAGAGGTCGGAATCGTCAGCAGCCGAGAGGTATCACGGCTATCCCGAACGGACAAAGATTGGTGTCGGCTGTTGGAGGTATGCCAGATCTTTGGAACGCTAATCGCTGACGAGCAACAGGTCTACGATTTGAATAATCTCGACGATCAGTTGGTGTTAGGCATCAAAGGGACACTCAGCGTCGTCGAGCTCAAGGTTATACGCCAACGAATGCTGGCAGGACAGGAGGCCAAAGCGCGCCGCGGCGAACTGTTCAAAAGGCTTCCGATTGGGTATGCCCGCGACCCCGTGGGTAAGATCATGTTTCATCCCGACCGACGGGTCTGCGAAGCGATACAGCTCGTGTTCGCCAAGTTTCGAGAACTGTGGAGCGTGCGTCAGACATTCCAATGGTTCCGTGATCACGACCTGGAGCTACCGGTCAATCCCATTCAGGGAACGCGGCTGATCTGGAAGCTTCCTTCGCAGAGCCTAATCCGCGACATTTTACGCAATCCCTTCTACGCCGGGGCCTATGTTTGGGGACGGCGTCCAGTAACGACCTTGCTGGTAGGAGGCCGGCTCGAGAAACGTCAGAGCGCGATGCGCCCCGCCGAAGAGTGCCGCGTCTTCATCCGCGATCATCATGTAGGTTATATTGACTGGGCAACCTACGAAGAGAATCAGCGAATGATACGGCGCCTCGCCGGAGCTGGATCGAGGAAACCGGCATGGGCGGAGCCGACTGTGGCGAATGCCGCGAGCACGATAAGGCGTAGAAACGCTTTCACGTCATTGTCCCCCTGTTACCCATCCCTGAAGTCGCTGAGCCGCGCGCCAGCCCGACGTCGTGGATTTGAGCAGCGTTTGCGAACCCACTAGTTGTGGACGACGGCGGTCAACCAGTCAGTAAGCCAGTTGCCGTTGTCGGCCACCGGCTGGGTTTGCCCGGTCGCGACATCAAGCTTTTGCTCCGGCGCCGGAGGCTGGATGCGGTTCCACCAGCCGCCGCCGAGGGCTTGGTAGAGCGCGGCGGTGTCGCTCACCCGGTTGGCCTGGGCTGTCACCAGCTGGACGACTGCGTTCTCGTAGGTCACCTGGGCATTGAGCAGCAGGAGCACGTTGGCATTGCCGGTCTGCATCTGCTGCTGTGCCAGATCGAGGCTGATCTTGGCCGCCTTCTCGAAGTCTCTCGCCGCTTTCAACGCGTCAGCATCGTTTTGGATTGCGCGCAGCGAGTCGGCGACGTTCTGGAACGCGGTGATCGCAGTGCTGCGATAGTTCCACGCCGCCTGCTCGTAGAGCGCTACGCTGGCCCGCTCGGTGTGCAGCAGATTGAACCCGTCGAACAGGGTCTGGGTCGCGTTGCCGGCCACGTTCCAGAAAATCGCCGGGCCGGAGAACAGGCTTGCCAAGTCGGTGGACGTATAGCCGCGACCGGCCGAGAGCGTGAGGCTGGGCAGCATGTTGGCGACGGCGACGCCCACATTGGCGCTTGCCGCGTGCAGCAGCTCCTCGGCCGAACGCACGTCGGGACGCTGCCGGACGAGCTGCGCTGGCAGGCTGACCGGCAGGTCGGTTGGCATGCGCAGATCGGCCAGCTTGAACGTCTCTTTCGGCTCCTGGCTGGGGAAGACGCCGGCC
>DASPSE010000215.1:0-10348 GCA_035624085.1 Terriglobales bacterium | reverse complement strand
GCCCGGTAAAGAAGACATCAGAAATTCCATCGCCCACTGTGGGCGAACGCGAAACTCGCTGAGCGAGGCAGGTACGACGACGGCATCGCCTTTCGCGAGAGTCACGGGTTCGCTGCCTTGTGTTTCAACTACGCCACAGCCTTCGACCCCAACCAGAATCTGCACTGAGGTCTCACTTCTTTCGTCGCTTGTCCGAAATTCATGCGGTTCACCCAGGGCGAACAACTCGACCACGAAATAAGGCGAAATCACGAGGGGCGACCGGCGATTCTTTGTACTGTCGATTTCGTGCGACGCCGGGCGAACTACTTTACCGGAACGAACTTGCTCTTTCATCACCGAGAGCCCTTCCCGCAGGTGCAGCTCGCGCGGGCGACCATAATCATACAAGCGATAGGTGGTGTCTGACTGCTGTTGAGTTTCAACGATAATAGCTCCCGGCCCGAGGGTGTGCACTGTGCCTCCGACAACATAAATCATTTCGCCGGGAAACACGTTGACCCAATTCAACAGGTCCTCCGCCTGCTTTTCATGGATGGCTTTTTCAAATTGCGCCTTGGTGACCCCGGCTTTCAGACCGAGAGCGACCTGTGCGCCTGATTGCGCGTGAGCCACATACCAGCATTCAGTTTTTCCGTGGGGCTGTCCGGCTTGGCGGGCGGCTTCGTCATCGGGATGCACCTGCACCGAAAGTTTTTCGTTCGGGAACAAGAACTTCAACAGTAGCGGGAAGCGAGTTGGATCTTGGGCGGCCTCGCCGACAAGCTCCCGGCCGTATTCTGCACTCAGCTCAGCCAGCGATTTGCCACGCAGAGGCCCGTTGGCAACTTTGCAGTCATCTCCCGTCAACCAGGATTCCCCAATCTTTTCCGTAAAGCGGTGATTGGGATAAATGGGCGACAAATCCAGCGTGCCCCAGGGGCGGGGGTCAAAGACGGGAGACATTAATAGAGGGTACAGGTCACTCATTTGGTGCAAGCACTAAACGCGTCAATCGGCGGGACGAAACTAGCGCTCCCAATTAGAAGCATAACAACGCAGAGAAGCTGCTTGAAGATCTCGACCCATTCACAGGGATGCGAGGAACTTACGCAAGCGTTCCAAGCCTCGATCAAGCTCAGCGATCGATGTGGCGTAGGAGACGCGAATATGATCGCTGGTGCCAAACCCCTCGCCGGGAACGGTTGCGACGTGCGCTTCGCGTAGGAGTTTTCCTGCCAGGTCTGAGGCTGATTTGACTCCGCTGCGTCCCAGGAAAGCCGAGACATTGGGATAGGCATAGAACGCACCCTGCGGCAAAGTACACTTGATCCCTGGAATAGCCCGCAATCCGTTGACCACATGATCGCGAAGTTTGATGTACTCCGCGCGCATCTCAGCAACGCACTGCTGCGGACCCCTGAGCGCTGCGACCGCCGCTTTCTGCACGATGGACGTGGGATTTGACGTGGACTGACTCTGCAACTTCTGCATCGCGGCAATGATTGCCGCAGGAGCCAGGGCGTAGCCCAACCGCCATCCGGTCATCGCGTATGTTTTGGAGAGCGAACCGACGACGATCATGCGTTCCCGAAATTCACGCAACGATCCCACCGAAAACCGCTTCTCCGTATAGTTCAAGTAAACGTAGCATTCATCGGACATCACCCAGATGCCACGCTCGTGTGCCACACGCACAACCTCGGTCATGTCAGCCGCGGACATCACGGCACCGGACGGGTTGCAAGGCGAGTTCAGAATGATGAGCTTGGTGCGGGGCGTGACCAGGCGTTCAATCATTTTTGCTGTCACGCGAAAATCCTGGCCTTCATCAGCTTCGAGGAAGACGCAAGCGCCGCCCGCGTAGCGCACGATGTCTTTGAATGAAACCCAGTAAGGCACGTGCAGGATCACTTCGTCTCCGTGATCCACCAATACCTGGATGGCATTGAAAATCGCATGTTTGCCACCCACGCAGGCGATGGCTTCTTCGCGGCGGTAATCGGAATCAAAATCGACGGCGTGACGGTGCACAAGGGCATCGCGCAACTCAGCCGTGCCGCCGACTGCCGTGTATTTGGTGAAATTGCCTTGAATCGCGGCAATAGCCGCATCCTTGATGTGCTGGGGCGTGGCAAAGTGAGGCTCGCCCGCGCCAAAGTCCACGACGTCAATGCCCTGCTGGCGCAGCTTTTCCGCTTCGTTGACCACGGCCAGGGTGGCGGAAGGTTCGATGCGGTTGATGCGATCAGTAAGTTTCAGTGCCGGCGCCGCTTCCGTGACTGGAGTCATCCTCGTTTCCTCGGTTTTGTTTCTCTTGCGTGTTGCAGTTTAATGGCTGGGTCAAGCTTCTCTCTCAGCCTTTGCTCCACCATCTCCGGTGCTAAGCCTTTAATTGAGCCGCCCAACTGCGCAATCTCGCGCACCAGCCGGGAACTCAAGTAAGAATACTGCTCGGCTGGCATCATGAACACGGTTTCCAACTCGGGGTGTAACTTTCGGTTCATCAGCGCCATCTGTAATTCGTATTCGTAATCGCTGATGGCGCGAATCCCGCGGAGTACGGCACTGGCCTTCACTTTCGCCGCGTAATCCACAGTAAGACCGTCGAAGGTGTCCACCTGCACATTCTTGAAGTCTTCGGTCATCGATTCCAGCATCAACCGGCGCTCGGACAAGCTGAACAATGGGGCTTTGTCCGCGTTGCGCAGGATAGCCACTATCAACTGATCGAAAATCTTGCTCCCCCGGGCGATCAAATCCAGGTGACCGTTCGTGGGAGGATCAAACGAGCCGGGATAAATGGCGATGACTTTTTTCAATCATCCTCATGACGAACCGGGGGTGACTTCGTTCAAACAGGATTTTATGCGCCAGATGAAGGGAATGGCAATTTTTGTTTGGGTAGCCAAGGCGATACTGTGAAGGTCCATTGTCCGAAAGGACAGGTAACTGTTCTTACTGGTTGTTGCCCCTTTGACATGGCACGATGGTGGTAGTTCGTAACTTGTGGAGCCGGTGACAGGAAACTAGGCTCATGGTTGATGTCGCCACGGTCCCTGTTGTTCTCCTCCAGCCAGGAGACGTCGCGTCCGCTGATCCAAGCTCTGGAAGAGCTTGAGCTTGGGGTCGAATACTGCCCGGAAATCTTTGCCACGATAGAAGAGCTCACCAGCCGCGGTTTTGACGCCATCGTGGCTGATTTGGACGACGGCCCGGAAGCTGAGTTCCTGCTGAAAACGGCTCGTGAATTGAAGGTGAGCCAGAACGCTTTCGTTCTAGCGGTGACGGGCAAGATGCCCCACGTCGCGGCCAAACACAGCCAAGCAGACCTGGTACTCACAAAGCCCATTAGTTCCGATCAGGTCAAGTACGCTCTCCTTGCCTGTGATCGTTTTCTTGCTTGCATGCGAACCTGGATCGGAAAGCGCAGTTCTGCGACGGCACTGAAACCGCCATTGCCGCGCCTCGACGCGGCGCCAGCTACTCCCAAAGTTCGTTCTGTCAACACCATGCTTGCAGCCCTTCCCCCTAAGCCCTCCCCCACTCTGGCCGGAGCTACCGCGCCGTCGAGGCTCACGAGTCCCGATATTGATTCGCCACGTGTCAGGGTTCAGCATCACCCGGCGATGTGCGTGCCTCGTTGGGGCAGTCGCCCTCGGCCCAAAGGTGAAAAGCACCTGCGGAGTAAATCTCTGTGGGCAGCGTCCTTGGGCGTGGTGTTGGCATTGTCTGCGTGTGCCTTCCCCTATCGGTCTGAAGGTAAGAGAATCCTCACCCGGGTTTTGCAAGTCTCGGAAAAGGCTTACGAACGAGCGGCCGAATCCGGGGAGGACCAGTTGCGCGAGCCTGAGAATGTTGGAAGTAAGAACCCCGAAGTGATACGGGTGGCGACCTCTCACGCGCATGATCCTGCTGAACCTGGGCCGGCACGGGTGCAGGTGTCTCCGGTCATCCATAGAGAGGCTCCTGACCTAGAGTCGCGTAGCGTTCCAGAAAAGCATCAAGCCGACGCGAATCCAATTCCGGATCATGCCGCTGTGGCCGCGGCCTTCGTCGCCATTCCGCAAAGTATGAAGATTCCGCAACCCGGGGCGGACACACCTCGCGATTTTCCCGGCAAGCCCTCCCCATCCCTCCTGGGCGAACTCGAGCCCGTACTTCTTTCAGAAAACGCATCGCAGCGTCAGCTGATAGAGAAAGTGGAACCCAGTTATCCGGCGCAGGCGCTCAAAGCCGGCTTGCAAGGATCTGTGGTCCTGCAGGCATGGATCGCAACAGACGGGTCTATGCAGGATCTGAAGCTGGTTAGCGGCTCTCTGCTCCTGGGTCAAGCAGCGTATGAGGCCGTGAAGCACTGGCGCTATAAACCGTTTCTCCGAGACGGAAAAGCGGTAACGGCCCAAACCTACGTGACGGTGAACTTCAGGCTGCCGCAGCAGTCTCTGCTGTCATATCCTCACTAAATCCCGAGCGGCGGTCCAGTACCTCCTCAGGAAACCAGTTCACAACTTTTTACGTGTTTTTACCCTGAATTGACACATCGCTGTCGACGATTGACTATGTTGTTTCCCAGATCCAATACCACCGGGATCAAGAAACACAATGACGTTGAAACGGCGATGGAACGAGCGAACCCGGCTGATGCTAACCCTGGAACTCGCCGTGGTGTTGCCGGCCGCCGTCCTGGTTATCTTGAGCGTCATGCACGTGAACAGCATCCAGCGCGATAAAGCGGTGCAGGCCGCGTGCGTGCGCGATTTTAGCCATGTGCTGAAAATCTCCGAAAAAGAGATCAACCAGAACGCTTATGAATTGGCCGATGAGGTGAGAAACGACATTCCTGGCGCAGGCAACGCATGTTCGGAAACCATGGACCGGATCCTGGCCTCTCATCCTTACGTGGCTCACCTGTTCCTGTACGACCCCAGAACCGGTGTTGTGTTCCGCTCTCAGCCGTACCGGCTCAAGGACGCTTCATTTCACGAAGAGGCAACGGATCTTGCCACCATGTTCAGTGGATGGATGCAGGTCGAATACAAGGACCAAGTCAAGGGCTTGCAAGAGATGTCCAAGGAGGGGGAGCGCTACTACTTTTTCGACAACTGGGCGCCACGAGGTGAAAAGCACGTGTATCAGTCGGGAGCGATATTTCTAGCAGGAGATAGTCAAGGCGGAAACACGGCCATCGCCGGGTTCGTCTTCGATGCCGAATATCTTCACGATCGCTTCTTTCCGGAGATGCTGGAAAAGATCTTGAGTCACCATGACGAGCCAGGTGAGAAGAATCGCGTGGTCATGATGATCCACCCGAAGAACGAATGGACGCCCTTAGCGGCTTCGGTAGGATGGGATGGCGGCGAACCCGAGGTGGAGCGCAACATGGAAGGCGCATTTCCCAAGTTGACCCTGGCCATAAAGTTACACGGAACGACGCTGGCCGCGATGGAGCAGCATTTCGTCCGCACCAGCTTCCTCATTCTGGGCGCGATCTCTTTGTTGCTTACGGCAGGAATCGTGCTTACCCATCGCAACATTTCGCGGGAAATGGCGCTGGCCCGGTTGAAATCGGATTTTGTCTCCAATGTTTCCCATGAGCTGAGGACACCGCTTTCTCTTATTCGCCTTTATGCAGAGACTCTGGAAATGGGACGGCTCAAGACTCCGGAGAAGTGTCAAGAATATTACTCGATCATTCGCAAGGAGAGCGAGCGGCTAACGGCGCTGATCAATAACATCCTTGACTTCTCGCGAATTGAAGCGGGCCGCAAAGAGTATGACTTCCGCGAAACCGACATGCGCGAACTGGTGCATAACACGCTGGAGTCGTACCGCTATCAGATCGAACAAAACGGGTTTGCTTTCGAGGAAAGGATTTCCGAGGATGTGCCGCCGCTGCGAGTCGACCGTGAGGCGATGGCACGCTCGTTGTTGAACCTGGTCAATAATGCACTGAAGTATTCGCAGGACCGGAAGTTCATTGGGGTAAACCTGTTTCGCGATAACGGCGCGGTCAAGTTGGAGGTCGTGGATCACGGAATCGGTATCCCCGTGCACGAGCAGGGCAAGATCTTCGAGAAGTTTTACCGAGTGGGCGATCCGCTGGTTCACAACACGAAAGGAAGCGGCCTGGGGCTTTCTCTGGTCCGTCACATCGTGCAAGCGCATGGTGGCCAAGTGCTGGTGGATAGCGCGCCCGGGCGGGGCAGCAAGTTCACGATTGCTCTGCCGGTCAATGGTGGGACTAGCGTAAGCAAGACGGTTGCTGTGTAACTTCGGAGATCGAAGCATATGGCCAAAATCCTAATTGTCGAGGATGAGCCAAACATGGTGGCAGGCCTGCGCGACAACTTCGAATTCGAGGGTCACCAGGTCATCAGTGCGCCGGACGGCGTGGCTGGACTGGAGCGTGCCTTGAGCGAATCTCCGGACCTGGTGATTCTCGATGTGATGATGCCGCGCATGAGCGGGCTGGACGTTTGCAAGCAGCTCAAGGCCAAGAAGCCGGCGATTCCCATCATCATGCTCACGGCGCGAGGGCAGGAAGTGGACAAAGTGGTCGGTTTGGAACTGGGCGCGGATGATTACGTCACCAAGCCGTTTTCCATCCGCGAATTGCTGGCGCGGGTAAAAGCGGTTCTGCGCCGCGCCGGGATGGCCCCAAAAACGGTGGAGAAGTATTCGTTTGGCGAAGTGGAAGTGAACCTCCGCAGTCACCAGGTTTCGAGGAAAGGCAAGGCGATGGATTTTTCCTCGAAGGAGTTCGAGCTGCTGAAGTTTTTCCTGCATCATCCCGGCGAGACGCTGAGCCGCGACCGATTGCTGGAGGAAGTTTGGGGATACGAGCACTTTCCGACCACGCGGACGGTGGACGCCCATATTGTTCGATTGCGGCAAAAGGTCGAGCCGAAACCGGAGGAGCCTCGTTTCATTCTGACCGTGCACGGCACGGGCTACAAGTTCGTTGGCTGAGTAGTTGCAGGAGACGGAAGTGGAAAACGCGCTACAGCTGCGAGGACAACAGCGACAGAAGGTTGGCGCGGGCCGCGTTGATGACACACTGCTTATCCGTGAGGCGCAGATGGGCAATGCGGCCGCGTTTGAAGAACTTGTGCGCCAATACGATCGTGCCGTGCTTCGCCTCGCGGTTCATCTCACCGGGTCCCAGGAGGACGGGCAGGATATTTACCAGGAGGCTTTCCTCCGTGCCTATATCAACCTGAGCAGTTTCCGGTTTGAGTGCTCGTTTTACACCTGGATTTACCGCATTGTGACGAATTTGTGTCTTGACCATCTGCGCAAGAGATCCTCTCGCGCCCGCGATCTGACGACGACTGTTTCCGCTGATGGCGAAGAAGAACAAGTGCTGGATCGCCTGCCCGATCAAAGGGCGGACACCAGCCCGGAGCGAAGCATGATGAGCCGAGAGCTGCGAGCCTTCATCCGGCGTGCCATGGAAAGACTCTCACCCCGGGAGCGGGTAGTATTTGAATTGAAGCACTACCACGGCCTTCGGCTACGGACGGTCGCCGGCATTCTGAACACCAGCGAAGGAACCATCAAGAACACCCTCTTCCGGGCGACGCACAAGTTGCGCACGCAACTCGCTGAAGTCCGCTAAGATGAACCACGGAGAACAAGGAGTTCACGGAGTAGGTGTAACATATTTCCGCGTCGAAGATACTGTGCTCATTACCGGGAGCGGGCCGGAAATCTCTCTTCTGGGGTCCCGAGGGAGATGGCTGACGTGGAAAAGCTGGTAGGTAGTGCGAAGTAGTGACGCCAACTGCCATTTTCGCGTCTTTTTACCCAAGCGTGACATCCAATAAGCAACCTAAACATCCTCAAGAAAATCCTAGGAGTAGTAGCAACTAAAATGGATTCCATGGGTTATAAGGAGTAGGACTCCCATAAAGGCGCATAAGGGCGCGATCAATATGAAAACATTGCTTGAACGTCGCGTGCACTTCAGGTCGTTATTGATGGTTCTGATCGGGTTGGTTGGCTTCTCCTGGCCCGCTCTGGCCGCGCTTGGCGGTGACGTAAGCTCGGTTGAGGCAGACCGGGCGCACATGAACGCCAGCGTAAAAGTGACGCAAGCCGAGGCTTACAACGTGCACGAACTACAGGCGCCCGGCGGCACGGTGGTGAAGGAATATGTTTCCCCGACGGGGAGGGTCTTTGCCGTAGCTTGGCACGGGCCATTCATTCCCGAGATGCAGCAGATTTTGGGCGCTTACTTTCAACAATATTCCGCAGCCTTGCAGGCTGCGCCAAGACACTATGGGCATAGGCCGCTCGATATCGAGCTGCCGGGATTAGTGGTACAGGCCAGCGGACACATGCGGGCATATTGGGGCCGGGCTTACGTTCCCGAGATGTTGCCCCAAGGTGTCAAGGCTGACGAAATCAAGTAAGTGGTGATGGAGGAATTTGTGCGCAAGCTTTTTGTGCTGATTTTGATGGGAAGCGTCGGGTTTGCTGTCGGTTGCGGCAGCAGCAGCAGTTCGACACCGGTGGGCGTGCCGACTGGGGGCACTAACAACGTTCTCTCCATTGCTGTCGACGGCGGTCCGAATCCAAGCCAGAACGGTATCTATGCTAATGGCGCCTTCGCCAGTGTAGCCATCTGCGCCCCGGGCAGCACATCGAATTGCGTGACGGTGGATCACCTGCTGGTGGACACGGGATCAGTTGGTGTGAGGGTGCTGCAATCGGAAGTTTCCTCGCTGAATCTCCCGACTATCAACGCTTCCAATGGGTCGGCGGCCTACGACTGCGCCGCATTTGCGGATGGGTCCCTGGTATGGGGGACGGTGCAGAACGCCAATGTGACTTTGGCGGGAGAAACAGCGAGCAATATTCCTATCCACGTAATCAGCAGCTCCAGCGCAAACATACCCTCCACTTGCACGAACGGCAACCCGGTTGGAGATGAGAATACACAAGCGCTATTAGGAGCGAATGGCATCCTCGGTGTGGGCCTTGAACCGCTTGACTGCGGGGCTCTTTGTGATCCAAACGGGGGACTCGCCTCGCCGCCTTCCCCGGCCTATTACACGTGCTCCAGCCTTCCCTGCAGTCCGGCATTTGTGAGTGAGTCCAACCAAGTAACAAATCCGGTGGTGTTGTTCGCTGTTGATAATAATGGCGTGATTGTTGAGCTGCCATCGGTGTCGGGCAGCGCGGCTACTGTGACCGGATCTCTGATCTTCGGTGTTGGGACAGAGTCCAACAACCAGCTTCCGAGCAGCGCCGACGTGTTCACGACGGCGTGTGACAATTTCGATACTACTTTTGAGGGCCAGAATTTGTTTGTCGATCCCTCAAGTTGCCCCACTGCGACCGGGAGTTTCATTGACAGCGGCTCGAATGCATTTTTCTTTCCCGACGTTAACAGCTTCATGACGACGTGCGCGGCCAATTCAAAGGCTGCCGGCTTTTATTGTCCTGCTGCGCTGACGCCTCTGTCTGCGACGAATATCGATCCCAATACCGGATTCAGCGAGTCGACCAACTTCAGCGTGGATAATGCTCTCAACCTTTTCACCAACTCCAGCACCTCAAGCGATGCCGCTTTAGGCACGCTGGGTGGAGCGTCTCCTTCCGGTTCGGGCTTTGACTGGGGACTGCCATTCTTCTACGGAACACATGTCTACTTGACGATTGACGGACAGGGCGTGCCTTCCGGTCTTGCCGCTCCTCCGTGGTGGGCGTATTGAAGGACGGTAGGCCGGGACGCCTCGTCCGGGCGGGCGAGCCCCGATCGCCAGATGTTTTCGGCGGACGAGGGCGTCCGCCCCTACATGTTCCTAGTTCCCTTCAGCTACACTATCGCGCATGAAGAACTTGGACGATCTGTCTGAGCGCGAAATCCTGGCATTAGCGATTTTTTGGAAGAAGAAGATGAGCGAGTCTATGCCGATTTTGAAGAAGGGCTGCACGATTTTCCCGCGTCAGCATCTGTCTTCGACGTCATGCGCGCAGAGGAGTCCGGTCATCGCCGGCGGCTGATTGAGCTGTATCGGCAAAAGTTCGGTGAGCACATACCGCTGATCCGCCGCCAGGATGTGAAGGGGTTTGTGACGGGAGTGTTGATTGGGAGCTCGTAGATCTAACGTGATGCGGCACCGCGAGCAAGACTGAGGCGCAGAGGGGCAGCCATCTCCACGCGATTCCGACCGGCACGCTTGGCGCGATACAGGGCTTTATCGGCGGCTTGAATTATTTCATCGACTCCCCGCGTTCTGCTGTTTGGTTGCGCGACTCCAATGCTCACAGTAACCGAGAAATGCTCCGCCGACTGAAAATTGTGGCGACTGGCGCGCCTTGGCTTGCGTGGGAATCTCTGCTTTTCATTCCTTCGATC
>DASPSE010000210.1:0-3544 GCA_035624085.1 Terriglobales bacterium | reverse complement strand
CTCTGGGTTGGCAGCGCCCGCTATGCCGCTGAACTGCGGGATCCGCGTTCGCTTCGCAGCCGCCGGACCGGAACCGGCGATGACAAGGGCCCCAGAAAGCTCGTAGCCTCCATGCCCGGCAAAGTTGTGCGCGTGCTGCTGCAGGAAAAAGCTGCTGTCGAAGCCGGACAGGGTGTGCTGGTGGTGGAAGCGATGAAGATGCAGAATGAGCTTAGGTCGCCGAAGAAGGGAATCGTCCAAAGGATCATCGCGAGCGAGGGTACGGCTGTAAATGCCGGTGACGTACTGGCGATTGTGGAGTAGCGGCTGGTGTTTAGCCTAGAACCACGACAGCCGGTTGCTGATCAGCTGTGGCAGCCAGGTGCTAAGAGCTTCACTGCGTTGTACCGTTTCCCGCTAGCACCTTCTGCGCGTAATAATTTTCCACTTTGGCCTGGTCGCGCAAGACCTCGTAATAAGCCGATTTCAGGAGTTGCTCGCGGCGGTCGCGAAGCTGAGAGCGAATCGCTTCCTGCACCCGCGGATCCGACAATTCCCGTTGTCCGGCGGGCTCTTTTGAGATCAGCTTCACGATGCGGAAGCCAACCAACTGCCGGGTCATGGGATTCACAACGGTGATGATTGGGCTGTACTGACCGGGTTTGAGCTTCATGACCACGTCGCGGGTGGCCGGATCAGTGCTCTTCAACGAGGACTCGGGCGCAAAACCCAGGTCGCCGCCATTGCCCGAAGTTTCTGTATCCTCGGAGTAGTTCATGGCGAGTGTGCCGAAATCATCCCCACTATCCAGACGGTTCAAAAGCATCTGAACCTTCTTGCGAGCCTCCGCTTCGTTCTGCGCTTTGTCATTTTTCAGGTTGTGGATCTGAGGATTCGGAGCGGTCGTGACAAAGATCTGTGCCAAATGATAGCGCGGCTCAACCAGGTTGAACTCCGCCTTATGACTGTTGTAGTAGGCCGTGATGTCCTGATCGGAGATGTTTATTTTGGAGGTTACTTCTTTATTGAGAACCTTGTCGACAGTGAGTGATTCGCGCAGGTCGCGCTTGAAGTCGTCGAGCGTCAGTTTCTTCTCTTTCAGCCGCGCGTCAAATTCTTCCTTGGTGAACGGCGACTTGATCTCGTTCAGTTTCCGGTCCACTTCCTCATCGGTCGCAAGCAGGCCCAACTTCTCGGCCCGGCGCATCAGGATTTCGTTGTCGATTAGCTTGCTCAGAATGCTAAGCCGCAGGCTGGTGGCCTGCTCTCCCACTGGTTGCTGATCGGAGCCGGCGGTCTGGTTCTCATAATATTTCTCGACGTCCGCGTTATAAATCCTGTGGCCGTCGACGGAGGCTGCGACATCGTTACCAGGCGTCCTGCTGCTGCAGCCAAGGCCCGCCGCCAGCAGTAAAATCACCGCCGGCGCAAGCCGCAATGAAATTTTCAATGAACCCCCTCTGTGCAAACCTCTCCACTTACCTGTCTTGTTGCCAACCCTACTTGCCGGGCGGCTGCGCGCCGCCTGCCGCAGCCGAAGACGCCGGGTGCGCGGGCACTGGTACCCCGGCCTCTTGCAGAGCCCGATCGAGCGCGACGCGCACGTCGTTCACCGGCAGTGCTCCATCCATTTCTTGCCCATTGATAAACAGGGTCGGCGTGGCGGTCACGCCGACGCTCTCGCCTTCCTTCACCGAGGCTTTGACCGCATCTTCGTTTTGCCCCATGATGCACGATTGCAGCTTGGTCTGGTCGAGATTGTGTTTTTGCCCTTGCTCGGTAGTCAGACGATCAAGAGCCGCAAACTCGGCTTCGCGCGTTTTCTCGGAACTGACTTGCTGCTGGTTGCTGTGGATGTAATCGGCGAAATCCCAATACGCGTCGTTGTTCTGCGCAGCCAGGCAATTGGCATCTACCGCGGCGTGCGTGGCCCAGGGATGAACTTCAGACAAAGGAAAATCCTTATACACGAATTGCACGCGATCCCCATACTCCTTGAGCAGTCCGGGAAACAAGGTCTGGTGCATGCGGGAGCAGAAAGGGCACTGGAAGTCATCAAAATTTACCACCACGACCTTGGCATCCTTGTTGCCCCGAACCGGGCGTCCGCCCAGATTAATCTTCTTCATAGTCTCAACATAAGGGTCTTTGGTGAGATCCAGCTTGGTCACCCGCATGAGGGTCTTACCATCCTTGGAGAGAAGAAAGTCGTAGTCCTGTTTCTTGCCATCTCCATAAATGTTGATGGTAAGAGCGTCATAATTCGGGAACTCGCTTGGCCGCCGCGGACCTATTGTGACCTTCACGGTTGCCGGCAGAGAATAGTGGGAGCGCACCTGGCGCTCGATGCGCTGGTCCTGCTCAGAAGGCGCGGATTGCGCCGAACAGCCCAGGCAAATAAGCGCAAGAACGAAAAAAGAGCGTCGCAACAACATCACTAGAAACCACCTGCACATTGCGGATAAAGACAAATTATCTCACAGGCAGCAGTACGGTAGGGCTGAGCGAAGACACAGTCTGCGCAGACAATCCTAGGAATTCGCCTTGCGCGTAAGCTCGTCGGCCGACAGCAGCGCGTTCATCGAACCCGAGCGGAAGCCTTCAAGATCGAGAGTCACAAATTTAAAGCCAAGAGCTTTGAAAACCCGAGTAAATTCGACAGCCATCTCGGAGCTCAGCGCGCGCAGCATTTCTTCGGCAGCGATTTCGATGCGGACGATGTCTCCATGATGGCGGACGCGGAACTGACGAAAACCGAGGCTCCGGAGAGCATCTTCGCCCTGTTCTATCGCACTCAAAGCCTCACGTGTTACCGGACGGCCGTACTCTATCCGCGAGGATAGGCAGGCGGAGGCAGGTTTATCCCACACCCGTAGTCCGGCCTCGCGGGCCAGTTCTCGAATGGCCTGCTTGCCTAGACCTGCTTGCAACAGCGGTGCAGCGACGTTGTGCTTCCCGGCAGCGGCTTGCCCGGGCCGGAAATCCGTCTGATCGTCTGCGTTTACGCCGTAGGCGATGGAATCGAATCCCAGGCTTCTCCGGAAATCCTCCATGATTGTGAACAACTCGTCTTTACAGAAATAGCAACGCAAACCATCATTACGCGCGTATTCGGGCCGTTCTAGTTCTTGCGTGGCGATCACTTGCAGTGGAATCCCACGCTCACGGGCGAAGGCAATGGCGTCGGCAAGCTGGGTTCGGGCCAGGCTCGGCGAATCGGCAATCACCGCCAGCATGTTCGATCCCAATATTTGATGCGCGGCCCACGCCAGAAACGCGGAGTCCACACCTCCCGAGTACGCAATCAGAGTGCGCCCCAGGGCGCGAATGTGTCGGTCCAGGGCAGCGCGCTTGCAGAGGAGATCGGCCGAGACGAACATAGAGCTATGTTAATACTTCCAGATTCTAGCTGATTCCGCCGGCGTGCCCTTTAGAACAATCTCTCGGGCCGCCGCAGATTACCGAGCGACCCGAGATTGGCCAGGGCGAAGGTGAAACGGTACTGGTTTTCATTTCGTACTGAACCCAGCGCGAAACGGCGGAATTCCAGACTGACCCCGCAACA
>DASPSE010000202.1:0-2272 GCA_035624085.1 Terriglobales bacterium | reverse complement strand
CGGCGTAGCCGCCCGTAGCGGTGTCCCGCCCGGCGCTGGAGGTTGCGGATATCTTCCGCGACCACGGGGCGGCGTGGCGAACAGCCAATGCCGGTCACGTCAGCCTCGACCAGTTGAAGGTGATGAGTGCAATCGAGCGCTGCCGCACCGCGGCGCTCGGCGGGCATGTCGCGCGCTGCGACAACGACAGCTGTCGTTACACCGAAATCGCCTACAACTCCTGCCGCAACCGGCATTGCCCAAAATGCCAAGGCGCGGCGGCACGCGAGTGGCTTGCCGCGCGCGAGGCTGAGCTACTACCGGTGCCGTACTTCCACATCGTATTCTCGTTGCCAGCCCAGATCGCCGACATCGCCTACCACAACAAGGCCGCGATCTACGACATCCTGTTCAAGGCTTCCGCCGAAACCCTGATCACCATCGCGGCCGATCCCAAACACCTCAGCGCCCGCATCGGCATCCTTTCCGTTCTTCATACCTGGGGCTCGGCACTCACCCAGAACCCTCACTCAAGATACCGGGCATTATCATCTCCTTGATTTTCAGTGAACAACGCAAGCTGGTCTCCCGCGCAACCCCCCTGCAGAATTAGCTTGCCGGTGCGGCGGAGGCGCTCAATAACGCTGCGAATGGGTTCAGCATCCAAATCACGGCGGCTGAGTTCCCAAGGTGCACGAGGAGTTATTTGTTCGCGCTTCAACAGGCCGGCTTCAACCAGCCTTTGGATGGTGTGATGACTGACGCCGCAAATTCGCGCAGCTTCGCTCAAACTCACTCTCTCCGGATCGTGCAGAGCTCGTTTTTGACCGGCAATCGAATGGTTACGCCGGGCTGTCGCTACACGGGTCTGATTCCACCGCTTCCCTTTGCCTGTGGAATAGCCGCGTCGGTTCAACACAGAGGCAATTTGGTCGTCGCCGTATCGAACAGCCATGCGACGAATGATCTCCAGCGCCTCCATGGACGTGGCCGTTTCCGTTACGGAACGCGGTCGTTCCATCGCAAGTAGCGTATGCGCACCTCCCTTCCAGTGAATCACCAACTCAAGATTTTTTTTATCCTGGTCAGTGCGCACAACGATCTCTTCGATGGCGGTGCGGAAGATCATCTTCTTAAGTGTCGGGGGACAGCGGTTGCTCTGCCAGACTCCAGCAAAGTGATCACTCATCGAACGTATTCTGATTTTCTCTTCAGACGATAACGAGTAGCGCTCGGTTTCGAGACTGGAAAGCCGCTGCTTGACTGCCTCGATCTCTTCCAGCTTTCCGTTCCACCGCCGTTCCAATTCGCTCGCTGCAAGTCGATTCCGGGCATCCACCGCGTCGTACTGTTCGAAGGCCTTCCTCGCCTCATACATCAGTTGTTCGAGCTTGCGGGACAGGGCGGCACGTTGAGCGGTGCCGCCAGCACCCAGTTCTTCGAGAGCTCGCAGACTGGCTTCCACCCCCAACGGAGCGATCGCCTTTAATAATTCTTGTCCTACGCACCGGTCTACTGAGCTGCCGCCGAAGCCGATGCAATACTGCCCGCCATCATCGTAGTCGCCTTTGCAAAGGTAGCGCGCATGGGTGCCGCGGCCGCCCCAATAGCGTACATGCAGCTTGCGTCCACAATGTCCGCAGCGCAGGAGTCCGACCAGAAGACCCTGGCCAGCGCGAATCGCCGCCATCGATTCGTCCCCCTCCCAGTTCACCGAATTGCGTCGTATCATTCGCTGATTCTCTTCGTAGGTCGCCCAGTCAATATAACCTATATGATGATCGCGGATGAAGACGCGGCACTCTTCGGCGGAGCGTAGCGCGCTCTGACGTTTCTCGAGACGGCCGCCCACCAGCAAGGTCGTTACCGGACGCCGTCCCCAAACATAGGCACCAGCATAGAAGGGATTGCGCAAAATGTCGCGGACTAGGCTCTGCGAGGGAATCTTCCAGATCAGCTGCGTTCCCTGTATCGGATTGGCCGGTAGCTCCAGGTCGTGATCACGGAACCATTGGAATGTCTGACGCACACTCCACAGCTCTCGAAACTTGGCGAACATGAGCTCAATCGCTTCGCAGACCCGTCGGTCGGGATAAAACATGATCTTACCCACGGGATCGCGGGCATACCCAACCGGAAGCCTTTTGAACAGTTCGCCGCGGCGCGCTTTGGCCTCCTGCCCTGCCAGCAATCGTTGGCGCATGACCTTGAGCTCGACGACGCTGAGTGTCCCTTTGATGCCTAACACCAACTGATCGTCGAGATTATTCAAATCGTAGACCTGTTGCTCGTC
>DASPSE010000201.1:0-39447 GCA_035624085.1 Terriglobales bacterium | reverse complement strand
TAAGGACGTTGCCTCTGGGTGATTTCTTTGAAAGCGTATGCCACGGCAGTACTGTCAATTGCAGCTTCGCCCGCGAGCAGTCCGGTTTCCGAAAGATGGTCATCGTGATTCATATGAGCGAAAACAAACGAGGCTCCGCCGAGCCCGATCAACGAATATGTGCCATAATCCGAAATTTTCTTGCTGGTCGCCACATGACTCAATGGAATCTGCTTCGCCCACCAGCTATCACTGGCGATGAAAGCGGCGGTAACCCCGGCGAAAGGAGCAATCCATTTCAAATCTTGGACGTGAAGCCGCGTTGGCCCGGTCCAGAACTGTTTTTGATCTCCGACAAGGTGTTTCACGAAGGGGGAAACCAATCGGTTTTCCGGGTCCTCGCCAGGCTGCAAAATGTAATCGTGCTCAGGTTTTTGCATTTTAGAGGGTGAATCAGACTGGGAAGAGCTGTCTGGTGAAGTGACTGCCGGCAAACCCTGAGCCCACATCGCGAGATTGAATCCCGCAGTCAAGACCAAAGACAATGCAAGACGCAGGACGCGGTACTTCATGCGTCCGGCCTAGAACGTTCTCCCAAGTTCGATTGCGATGCCCACCGCGTACGCCAGTTGAGCAGCTTCTAGCGTGGTTTTCCACTTAGTGTTAATGGAATAAGCTTTCTCGGGGACCATGACCATGTCACCCGGACGTAGCTCCGTGCTCTCAACCCCACCGCCGAACATGCCGCCTGGTCCGCCCGCCACCGAACCATCCGCGCGGACAACAAAAATAGCTTTCTTGTTGGCCATGTCCGTTGGGCCGCCCGCTTGTTTCAAGTACCAGCCGGCATTCTTGCCGGGCTTGTAGGTTATTGCCGTCGGGTTGTAAACGGAGCCGTCGACGATCACGACATTGGGCTTCTTGGGGATGTAGATCTCATCACCATTCCTGACAAAAATATCGCTCGACGTGTTGGCCCAGTGCTGAACGTTGTTCGAGGTATGGATAACCAGCCGTCCTGCGGGCGGCGTATTCAGCAGATTCACGACCGTGGTCTTGTACTGCAACATTGCGGCTTTCGCCGTTTCCGTCTGATCTGAATCCATGCCGGGAAGCAGTTTCACTTCACCCTCCTCGGCCTGCACGCGCTGGATCAGGTCCGCCCGGTTCTTCTCCTCCAGTTCTCTTACTTGCGCTCGCTCGAAGATCGCTCCATAGGGGTAAGCGTCGGCACGGAATCCGCCGGCTCGCTCGATAACAGAACTCAGCCGTTCGCCTTCTTGAATTCCATAAGTGCCGGGATGAACCACCTCACCTGTAACCTTGATGGTCGCACCGACGTCTTTCCAGCCAGTTACCTGGCGAATGGTCAGAACATCGCCATCCCGTAGCCGCACGTCGGCATCGGCTTCGTCGAGCATGGCCTTTGCGATCGGCACCTCGACGTGATCGCTGACCACTTTCGTGCCCTGTTCGAGTTCGTATCGAGTAAGGTCAGCTTCTGCTGTGTAAGCCCCGCGTTTGAATCCACCGGCAAGGCGAACCAAACCGGCGGCCGTCATCTCGTCACCGAGAGGATATTTGCCGGGACGACCGACTTCGCCCTCAATGGTCACGGTTGGAGGATCAAGTTTGTTCAAGTCCCGGTGGATAAACACACGATCCTTCGGCTCAAGCTCGATGTTGTCCTTAGCGTCGCCGTTCAGCGCGCTAGCCAGATTTACGCTGATCACCTTGAGCTTGCCGTCGCTGGTTTTGCGGAAGACCTGGGCGTCATCGAGCAGCGCGTCGCGGGTGGTTCCACCAGCCAGATAGATCGCATCGCGCAGATGCGGCGTGCCGTTAGTCAAATGGTCGCCAGGATCACGCACTTCTCCGGTGACAGTGATGACAGGCAAATCCTCGAAATCGTATCTGCCGAAGATGCGAACTGTGTCAAACGGCTTGAGCAGCAAATCCTGATCCTTGCCTGCCAGCGCATCGCCGAGGTTGAAGGTCAGCACTGTCGGCGTGTAGTCCGGCTGGCTCAAACGGATGATCTCTGCATGAGCCGTGGAAGGTTCCGGCAGCAGGTCGCTGTAGGACTGGATCAGATCGGTGACTTTCATGCCGTCCCGGTATGCAAACTTTCCGGGACGAGAAACATGGCCGTCGAGATAAACCGTCTTATCCGCATACGGCAGGATGGGAGTGATCTTGATCTTGTCGCCGTCCTGCACCTTGAAATCTTCGAGGGCTTGCCTGACCTGTTCCTGGTTATTGGTTTCTGGAATATCGAGGCGCAACATGGTACGGCTTTCGTGGTTCGCCACTCGCTCCACATCGACATGGCGCAGAGTGCCCGATGGCAATACACCGCCGGCCAATTCGAGAACTTCTGCCAGATTTTTCTCGTCATTCAGCTCATAGATTGCGGGGCGGCGGACCATCCCTTCCACCGTCACTTCTCCGCTCAAAGGTGGGATGCGAATCGTGTCTCCGGGTTCCAGTCTTTGTAGATCGCCACGAATGCCATGGAGCAGAAGATCGTAAGCATCCACCTGCTCGACCAGCTGTTTGCCGCGATAGTGCTGGATGATGCGCATGGAGCCACCGGTGGTGGGTCCGCCGGCTGTGTAGAGCGCATTCAGCGGAGTCGAAAGCGCACTCACATCATAGGCCCCCGGACGCTCGACATCACCGACTACGTAGACACGCACGGTGCGGAGGCGGGCCAACGAGACATCAGCATCGACATCGCGGAATTGGCTGCGCAGAACAGTTTGCACGACGTGCTGCACGTCGCCCAAACTCTTGCCGGATACCTCGACGGCACCGACTTCGGGCAAAACCACACGGCCTTCCCGATCCACTACGCGCTGCAAGCGCTGCGAAATTCCTCCCCAGAGATCAATGCTCAACCCGTCACCAGGGCCCACCACATACTCCGGTCCGACCGGCAGGTCCATGGGCAGTTCATTGAGATTCCCGGTTCCATTGCGGAAGACATCTTCGCCAAAGCGCTCGAGCCTCGGGGAACGCTTCGAGTATTGTGCGTACAGGTCGTAGAGCGAAGGCACGTCAGCATACGGATTTGGGCGATGCCGAAGCGTTGGCTGCTGAGGTGGCTTCGGCAGAGGATAGGGTTGGAGCTGCGGCATGGTTTGAGTTTCCAGCCGCGCTTCTTGAGGAAACCCGGAAGCACTGTTTTGCTCAAGTAGCGACCCTATCGAGGAGCCTAAAGAAGAACCGAGCGAGGGCGGCAGAGACAAGCCAGAAACTCCAGCACCACTTGCTCCCATGCCCTTCCTCGATAAGCCCGATAACCCCGAGAGACCATTCGTCTGGCTGGCGCTCAACAGACTTGGAAGCTCGTCCGGCTGAATAGACGCCATTTGGCTCTGGTCGCTCTCCATGCCGAAGTAGCCTTGCGGAGGCTCCATCTGAGTGAGCTCAAGCTGGCTGCGGTAATCGGTAGATGGTGTTTGCAGACCCGGCTGCGATGGCGGATATTGCTGCTGCGGATATTGCTGCGGATACTGTTGCTGAGGGTAGAGCTGCTGAGGATACTGCTGCTGGGGATAGAGTTGTTGCGGATACTGCGATGGGTATACCTGCTGCGTCGGAGCCTGTGCGTATTGTGATTGCTGCCCGTAGAACGAAGCCGCGGTGCCGTAGGGAAGGTATTGCGTGAGATAGCAATCCAAGTCGCTCTCGTGTTTCGTCCAGTAAAGTTCCTCCTGACTCGAAATTCTCTTGGTGTCTTGCGATGATTGCTCAGGTTGTTTTGCCAGAGCCTCGGCCCCACTTGGCATTGGCTGCCTGCAAGGCATGTTCCGCGCCAGCTCTTCGCGGGTGGGTTTGGCTCTGATGTATTGACGGTCTTCGATCTCGCGCGTGGCAATCACACGAATGTTCTCATCGTCGCGAATGAGGCGAAATAAAGCATCATCGGTGAGATCATTCGGATCGAGCACTCTCCCCTGCTCGAAAGCTTTTCTAACAAGCACCTTCTTCACCTGGAGAAGCAGGCCGGGTTCATCGCGGAGAAGTAAAACGATCTTGTCGGCTGATAGAGAAACCATCTGCTCCGCTTCTTGTTCGGCTCGGGAGTAAGCCTGGTCAATCGCAGTGCTCGGCGTATAGGAGAGGCGCTGCTGCTGGCTCCACAGTGCGACGGAACATCCCAGCACGATGCAGAGCAGAACAAAGGAAACGTTGATGGAGTATCGGAAGCTACGGCTGAGTCTACTCATAACACCTCTATGCGGCCTAAGGAGGCAAGAATCTGAACTGTCTCGGGGAGGGCTTTTCACGGGTCAAGAATTACGCACAAAGTCCACGGCAGAAATCACACTACGGGTCAGCACGGCTCAATGTCCGCTTCGTCCACTTCCACCGCCACCGATCGCATGATGAGATCGATAGAGAGCACAACGCGAAATTTGTCTTTTCTGCGGACCAGGATGCCCTGGGCGCCGGCCAGTGGTCCTGATCTCACGCGCACACGGTGGCCGGCTTTCAAGTATGGGTGTGGCTCGGCACGGATTCCACTGGCTAACCCCTTGGCCAGCACCTCGATCTCGGAATCCTGCAGCGGCGCGGGGTGCCCGTTAAAGCTCACAAACCGCACCACGCTGGGCAGCTGCAGAACCCGTAGGCGGTCCTTCAAATCGATATGGACAAACACGTAACCCGGAAAAAGAACCAGCTCCAGCTCCTTGCGCCGGTCCTTCCACCGACGAACGCTGCGATACACGGGCAGGAAACAACTGATGTTCCGCTCCTGCAATTGCGACAAGACTTGCTTCTCGTGCCGGGAACAGACGTAAGTCGCGTACCAGCGGACTTGAGACGACGGTCCGACTTGCTCCGCTGTCCGTGCTGCATTCGGCACCACCGGCTCGGCGATGCTGCCTGCGTTTTCGTCCAGCGCCATAGCTTACGAACCCATTCTTTTACAGCTTCGCCCCCTCACTTACAGGGCATCTGTGAGCTAACCCGTTTAATTTAAACTGCCTGTCCGAATTTCCGTGCCATTGGCGACAAACTGCGTCGCAGGAAATCAGGCTTGCGGTCGAACCAACGCCTTAACCAAACCCGTTTCCCTTGGCGAAGTCGCGGAGAGCAGCTCCGTCGACTCGCTTTTCCGCGAATCAGAGAACTGTCCATCGACACCCAAACCCACTCGACCGATCAATTTTTCTTTCAAATCCGTTTCACCTGCGACTTGCACCCGCGTGATCAAGTAGTTGCAAATTCAGGCTTGTTGCGCAACACGCTCAGGATGCTCTGCTCGGACGATTCGACTCGCATGGAACGGATATCAACGAAAGCCCAATAAAAAATGCCGCTATTCCGTTCCGCGGCAAGAGCAAGAATCTTCATCTGCGGATAACGCCCCAGCAGGAACCCGCTCAAACCGGGACGGGTCTCTGGGTCCTCCGAGGCAATGATCAGGTAGTCGGGACGCGTGCGTTCGACGAGTTCTGTAATTTCAGTCTCGTTTTCGGTCTGCCCGACAATTTCGATGTCTGGTTGATCTCCGATAGTGGCAAGGACCAAGTCCTTCATCAATCGGGGCCTGTTTGCGACCAACACTCTGACCTTTTGCACAATTTTCTCCGTGCCGCGCAGTTTCTCTCATTAGTCAGGAAAATGTAAGACTCAAATCCGGCCCAAGAAATCGCTACAGGCAGTACCAAGAAAGTTGCGACCAGCAGCGGACACAGCATGGGTTGTGAGTACCAAAAAAGTACCAATTCAAAGCAGGACAAATCGTTTTACGCGACCACACCCGGTAATCGGCACATCTCCACGGCGGCAAGGCGGTCGTTGGCCCCGACCTTGCGCAACATGCGGTGAACATGGTTCTTCACGGTCTGCTCAGAAAGGTTCAGCTGCGCGGCGATCTCCTTGTTGGTCAATCCGCGGCTAATCATATGAACCAGCTGCTGTTCGCGGCGCGTAAGGCCGAGATTGTGTCGAATCGAGAAGTGTGCGAAAGGCGTGCTCTGCTTAGCCACTTGCTCGAACAGGGCGTGGCAGAGGGAGGGAGGACAAACGGCTTCACCGCTCGCCACCGAACGTACACAACCGGCCACTTCCATGGCGGAGGCATCCTTCAGCACATATCCGACGATTCCGTCCCGTACTCCGCGCAGAAAGGTTTCACGGTCGGCCTCCATGCCGATCATGACAACTTTCACGCCGGGGATGGCGGCACGTACCTCGGAGACCAGACGCAGGTCCGACAGAGCAACCGCAGCAGAATCTGAAAGCAAGACGTCGGGAGCTGCACTGGCAATCTGGTGGACGATGTCCTGTGCGAAGGCTGAAGCCCCAACCACGCGCAGGTCGCTTTTCTTGTTCAGAATGCGCGTAAGCGCTTCACGCAAAAGCCGATTCTCGGCCAAGATAAAAACCTGAACGGTCTCAACCGCCACAGACATGGCAAACCTCTCCGCCGTCGCATGCGTCCCCTCACGCGATGTGACGGTGTAAGTGGAATTTATAAGCAGCTGGATTTTTCTGGACAAGCATATACGTTTTCTGAAAAAAATGCGAGAGCAGCTAGTGCTTGTTTCGTTAACAAGCTTTTAACGGTGTCAATGAGACCCTTCATGGGCCTAAAACCCGACCGGTGAAAAAAGTTCTGTTAGCCCGCTTTATTTCCGGGGAGGGGCACTCTCTGGCGAATCGGGTATCAAGTTTCCTTGGGTTGTCAATGAGAGTAGAAAGCAGCGATCGAGTCCACCACGAGATTCTGTTGCTCATCTGACATCTCTGGAAAAACCGGGATCGCCAGCACTTCCTTGCTGGCTGCTTCCGCTTCGGGCAAATCTCCTGGTTTGTAGCCCAGATAACGAAATGCACGCTCCAGGTGCAGCGGGCTCGGATAATAGATCTCGGCCGGCACTCCCCGACTCCGCAGGTACGCCTTTAATTCGTCGCGCTTTGCAACCCGGATCACATATTGGTTGTAGATGTGGTTGCATTTGGGATTCAGGGCCGGCAGTCGGACGACGTCCCCAAGTCCATAATCTTTGAACAGATGTGAATAGCGGGCAGCTTTCTGGCGCCGGCCTTCCGACCAGGAGTCGAGGTGCATCAGTTTCACGCGGAGGATGGCTGCCTGGAGCGCATCCAGGCGGCTGTTCATGCCAATAAGCTCATAGTCATACTTGGTACGACTTCCGTGGGTTCGTAAGATGCGGAGTTTGTCGGCCAGCGCCCCGTCATTGGTGGTCAGCATACCTCCATCGCCGGCGCCGCCGAGATTCTTCGATGGAAAGAAACTGAAGCAACCGCAAAGGCCGATGCTCCCCACCCGCCTCCCGGCATACCGAGCGCCAATGGCCTGAGCGGCGTCCTCAATCACGGCAACGCCTTCAGCATCCCCGATCACCATGATTGAGTCCATGTCGGCGGCCATGCCGAAGAGGTGAACTGGAATAATAGCTTTCGTTTTCGAGGTAATGGCCGCCTGGATTTTCTTGGGATCGATGTTGTAGGTAGTGGGATCGATGTCGACAAATACCGGTCGTGCGCGCATTCGGGCAACGGACCCAGCGGTAGCGACGAAAGTGAAAGGCGTTGTGATGATCTCATCCCCGGGACCAACCTCCAAGGCCATCAGCGCCAGCAGCAGAGCGTCTGAGCCCGAGGCACACGCAATGCCGAACTGGGATTGCGAGTAGGCTGCAATTTCCATCTCCAGGCTTTCGACCTCTGGCCCAAGAATAAACTGCTGCGACTCCATAACCCGCTGGATGGCCGAGTCGACCTCGAGCTTGATGCTCCTGTATTGGGCCTTCAAGTCGATAAAAGGAAAAGATTTATCCGAAACCAGCTTGGGAGTCTTGGTCATGGTGGCCTGCATACTCCTCAATAGTACATGCAATCTGCCTGGGTTGCTCTCATCACGCCCTATCAAAGTATGGAGCGGGACGCCTCAAGTCCTGATGCCCAGCGCCACGCTCCATCACAGCACGGCGGCAGAAATCCCCCACAGACAGGGAAGGGCAGGTCCGTTGAAGCACATTGTTGCTCGGCCCGACAAGCCAAATTGGGTGTAGAATGATGCTGCTCTTGGGTGCAACGAGGGGTGTGTTTATGCTCGCTCGGGTAGGAAAATGGACGCTGCTGCTGTTGCTGGTTCCGTGCGCAACCGCGCAGAGAGGCGCCGGGCCCGCCGTAGGCGTCGGCGAGGTTACCAGTCAGACCACCCTTGGTGACGTGGACGCTCACTTCTGGGCCATGGACTATCAGGCTGCGCAGGCCAAGAAACAGGTCGAACAGCAAGAACGCCCTTCCGAAGGCGTTTCGAAACTCGACTTAAAAGCGCCGGGAAAAGCCCGGAGGGAGTACGAAAAAGGTGTAGTGCTTCTTCTGCGCAACGACTTCACTGGCGCCGTTGAACACCTGTCAAAAGCGATAGCGATTTATCCGCAGTACGTGGCGGCCCATACTTCGCTAGGCACCGCTTACATGAACCTGCACCAGCCCGATAAAGCCCGCGATGAATACCAAAAAGCTATTTTGCTGGATGATCACTTGCCCAATTCCTTTTCCAATCTCTGCAGTGCCGAACTGGCGCTGAAGGATTATCCGGCGGCGGAACAAGCCATTAAGAAAGCCTCGTCCATCTCGCCTCTCAACCTGGAGTTTTTGACCACCCTGACCTACGCGCAGGTGCTCAGCCACAATTACCAGGACGCCATTGCGACGACCAGTCAAGTGCATTCCGGCAAGCACGAAGGCGCTGCCATGGTTCATTATTTCGCGGCGGCGGCGTGGCGCGAGCAGAAGAACCTGCCGGAAATGCAACGCGAACTCGAAACCTTTCTAGCGGAGGACCCGAAAAATTCAAATGCAGATAAAGCGCGGAATCTAATCGCGCAGATCAAGGAAATTCAGAGTCGTCCTAAGACGGTGCAGTTCGTGGTCGAACCGGCCCAGCCTACGGCGGCCGAGTTGGAGGAAAGAAGGCAGGTGTCAGAAGCCGAAGCCATGTGTGTGGGTTGTGGGAACTCGGACAGCACGGCGCCGGAGCCAGACAAGTCCCAAAACAACCGTGATTCCAGGGCCGGCGCAGAACGCGTTATCCGCAGCTCTGCGGGCTGGATTATGCGGAAGGATGTCGATGAAGTGGCTCTTTTTTTTGCCGCGACGGATCACGGCAAGCCGGTCAGCGACCTTAGCCAACAGGAAATCGGACTACTGGATGACCGCCAGCCTCCGGCAACTATCACTAACTTCCGCAGTGAGTCAGAACTTCCCTTGCGCCTGGGGCTGGTCATCGACACCAGCGAATCGATCACTGGCCGATTCCATTTCGAGCAAGAGGCAGCTAGCCGTTTTCTTCAAAACGTCGTAATCAACAATGGCGACCTTGCGTTCGTGATCGGCTTTTCGAATGCGGTCCTGCTGGTGCAGGATTTTACCGCTGACCAGAACCAAACCGCCCATGGAATTGCGCAGCTGGCGCCGGCTGGTGGAACCGCGCTGTGGGATGCTGTTGCTTTTGCGGCACACAAACTCGGTAGCCGGCCGGAGCCGCAGCCTGTGGCCCGGATCCTGGTCGTCATCAGCGACGGCGAGGATAACTCCAGCCGGAGCACTCTGAAAGAGGCCATTCAGGCTGCGGAACGCGAAAACGTCATCGTTTACACAGTCAGCACGGCCGAATGCGTCCATTGTTTCCCGACCAGACTGGATGATGCTGACCCATCTACCGGAGACCGCGCCTTGAAGGTTTTGGCGGAGCAAAGCGGGGGCGCGGCATTTGTTCCGGGAGCTGCCAACAATCTGAAGCACAGCCTCGCAGAGCTCCAGCAGGTAATCCGAAGCCGTTACCTGATCTCCTATAAGCCGGCTCGCTTCCAATTGGACGGGCATTTTCGCAAGATTGACATCAATGCGCAAAAGTCCGGACGTAAGCTGCGGGTGTATGCCCGGAAAGGCTACTACGCTCGTTTGAACAATCCGAACGAAGAAAATTTCTGACGCCTCCCACCTATCCTTTATTTCTCCAACCACGCACGCTTAAGTACTCAAAATGACGGCCCGGCCTGGGTACTTTCGTAACGGGCATTGTCCCGCAGGATCAAGGGATCACGCACCACGTTGCCGGTAAACTTTAAGAAGAAATCTCATATGTTTTGCCGTGTTTCGGCACGGCTTGGGGCCACTTTGCCGCTAAAATTGCACAAGCTATCCCGCCTTCCAATTCTCTATGTCATTCTTGGTGTGCTCATTCTGGTCAGCGTTGTCCCCATGTACTTTTATTCGGCGCAGGTGGAATCCATTAACCGGGACCGCCTGATCACCAACGAAAGACTCCTGCAGAATACCGTTACACGCTCATTGGCGGACGACATTTCGCAGCACCAGGAGTCGCTGCGGCTGATGCTGGCCAATCTGTCTTCTGCCCTGCAGGTAACGAGCGGCGGGGATTTCACTTCACAGCACGTGCAAGCGCCCGAGTTGCGCGCCCTGCTGGAGAATTTCGTTTCGTCATCGGAAGATCTGGCTTACGCCACCTTGCTGAATTCCGAGGCCAAGGGAATCTCGGCGGGCAGAATTGCCGCGGACGCGTTTCTGCGGCGCGAACTGGAGCGAGCCTACGCCGCAGCGCGGGAAGGACGTGCCTACAATGGCCAGCCGCTGGTGGTGGGCACAGGCAAGTCCGCGCGCACGGTGATGCTGGTGAGTACGCCGGTGATGGCCGACGGCCGTTTCATCGGCATGATTGGCTCGGTTGTCGATTTGCAATTCCTGATTCGCCGCTTGCAGGAAGTGAGCCGGGGCGGGCTGACTCCTTATGTGGTCGATAGCCAGGGACGTTTAGTCGCGGGCGCATCCTCGGACTACGCCACCGGCCAGGACATGAAGTATCTGGAGATCGTGCGCAATTTCGTGGAACTGGGCAGCAAGGCGCAGATGGTCGCCGCGACGTGGGAATTCAATCTGGATGATGGTAAGCATACGATCAAAATGCTGGGCACCTACAGCCCGGTTACCAGTTTAGATTGGGCCGTGGTGGTGCAGAAACCACGCGCGGAAGCTTACCGTGGGGTCTACGAGATGCAGCGCTATGGGCGCATTTTGGCAATCATGGCTATCGCTCTGAGCGTGGCCATCAGTATCTTCGCCGCCCGGCGCATTACGAATCCTCTGGAGGTCTTGACCCTTTCCAGCCGGGCCATTGCCCGTGGAGATTTCTCGCAACGCGTGCATCTCAACAGCCGGACGGAAATCGGCGAGCTCGCGGCTACTTTCAATGTGATGTCGGCAGAACTGGAGCAGTTCGTGCTCGACCTGAAGAATGCGGCCAATGAGAACCGCGAGTTGTTCATGGGCTCAATCCAGATGCTGGCCGGCGCGGTCGACGAAAAGGACCCTTACACCCGCGGCCACTCCGACCGCGTGACTCGCTACTCCGTCATGATCGCGCGTGAAATGGGCATCTACGAGGAATTCATTGAAGTGGTGCGGATTTCTGCCCAACTGCACGACGTGGGCAAGATCGGGATCGAGGACCGTATCCTGAAGAAACCCGGCGCGCTCACCCCGGAAGAATTCGAGATCATGAAGACTCACACCACCAAGGGCGCGAATATTCTGCGCCCAGTGGCGCAATTGAAAGACATGATTCCCGGAATTGAGCTGCACCACGAATCACTGGATGGCCGCGGCTATCCGCACGGACTGAAGGATGACGACATTCCCCTGCTCCCCAGGATCATCGCTGTGGCCGACACCTTCGACGCGCTGACCACCAACCGCCCCTATCAACATGCGCACGAGCCCAAGGATGCGCTTCGCATCATCCATTCGCTCTCCGGAAAGCGGCTTGATCCGGCTGCGGTGGCAGCGCTGACCGCCCTCTATGAGCGTGGCGAGATACGGGTGCAGCGACTGAATACTCCCGCCCTGCCGTCTACCAACGCAACAGTGGCAGCGAGCGCTGTTTCGCCGGCGCCTGCCGCGACTGATCATCCGGCCGCTCACCATGATCCGGTCGCTGCGATCCAAGCCACGCGCTTCTAGAACCCCGCTCTCACGGATTAAGGAGATCGAGGACATAGCCGATTCCCTGGCGAAAACTTTCCGGAGGAGTGATGAGGTTCACAACTAAATGCCCGTCACTCGGAAAATCATAAAAATGCCCGGGATGAACCAGCACCCCCACCTTGCGCAGAATATCAATGGCGAGCTCTTCATCGGGCTGGGTCGCCGGGACCCGTAGTACGGCATACCAACCACCTTCAACCGCGAGCCGTTGGCAATTTTTCTGTTTAGCCAGCTTCCGATCAAGCTCCTCAAGATCGGCGCGAACCCGATCCAGCAATAAAGGCTGAATGTTCTTGCGCTGTTCGAGCAGGACCGGCGCGGCTAACTGCAAGGGCGCATTCATCGAAAGATAGGTGTCGGCGATGATCTCCAGCCTCGCCAGCGCCGCGTTCACTGATTCTTCCGGACCGCGCGTGACTATCCACGCGATCTTCATTTGCGGCAAGGCCGAGATTTTGGAAAGCCCGCTCAGGGTAAAAGTCAGAACTGTGTTGTTGCTTGCGAATGTCTGCCGCATTGCCCCGTCATGAGCGTAATCCAGAAAGACTTCATCGGCGATCAGCGCGAGCCCGTACTCGCGACAAAAATTGTTGAGTTCATCTCGTTCCGTGCTGGAGACATACGATCCCGTAGGGTTGTTGGGGTGCACTACGACTACACCACGCGTGCGATGATTCGTGGCCTTATATAAAGATGGAAAATCGATCTGCCAGCCGTGATCGTAGAGCAAGGGATACGGCACCAGCTTTACATCCTGCAAGCCCGCCAGGAATTCAAACAGGGGATAGCTCGGCTTGGGAACCAGAATCTCGTCGTCGGGATTGCAAAGCAGGCGAAAAACATATGAGTACCCTTCGCTCGTGCTGGTGGTGAGCACAACCGCCTCGGGGTCGACGTCGAATTCCTCGTGCTGTTTACGGTAATAATCGGTGACTGCGTGGCGGGCGCTGAGCAAGCCTTTGGGCTGGGGATCGTACTCCAGGGCATCGGGTTGGATGAGCGCCTGCATAATCGCCTCTTCGTCGTAATGCAGCTCGGCGCGGGTGGGATTCGAAACCGTGAGATCGATGATTTCCTGGCCTGCCGCTCGAAGCTGTTGCTGCGCTTCGGTGAAGCGGTTGGGCGTGAGCTTCCAGTCGGTGCGATGAGAAAACATGGGTAGAGAGATGATACTGAATTAACGAACCGGATGGCGGACGGGAATGCCCGCCCACAACTTAAAACTGAGCTCGTGCCGACGACCAGGTCGACGGTCTACGAGGTTTACGGTATGAATAATGAAGGAGCCCAGTGCAAGGTTTCCTTCAAGCTTCGATTCTGATTCTCCTCGCTTGGTGGGCTGGTCCATTTCTGACTGTCGATCATCCCGCCGGGAAGGCCAGCCCACCTACTTTCTATCGCGATGTCCTTCCGATCTTGCAGCAGCATTGCCAGAGTTGCCATCGTCCGGGTGAGATTGCCTCGGCATCTTTCGTGACCTACGCGGAAACGCGGCAGTGGGCAGCCGGGATTCGCGACGCGACGCGTTCAAAAGCGATGCCGCCCTGGTTCGCCGATCCTTGCTGCGGACTCTTCTTGAACGATCCTTCATTGACAGCGGAGGAGATCGCTACGCTTTCTTCTTGGGCAGATTCAGGCGCTGCAGCCGGCGATCCACGCGATGCGCCTCCATTGCCGCACTGGACGGAAGGTTGGAACATTCCGCCGCCGGATGTGGTGATCAAGATGCCCAAGGCGGTCACGATTCCCGCGCAGGGAGACGTGGAATACACATACGAAATCGTGCCCACAAATTTTGCCGAAGATAAGTGGGTGCAGATGTCGGAGGTGCGGCCATCGAGCCGGGAGCACGTCCACCATGCTGTCGTCTATATTCGCCCTCCCAACTCAGATTGGTTGCGAGGTGCGCCGGTCGGGGTGCCGTTCACAGCCTCCACGCTCGGTGACGAACACCTTCGGCACCAAGCGCATGAAACAAAAAGTGACATGTTGCTGGTGTATGCGCCGGGAAGCTCGCCGGATCGCTGGCCCGAAGGCATGGCGAAGTTCGTTCCCGCGCACTCCGATCTCGTCTTCCAGATGCACTACACCACCAACGGCCATGCCGTTTCTGATGAAAGCAGCATTGGCCTGGTATTTGCGAAGCAGCCGCCGTCGCAGAGAGTGATCACCTTGCAGCTTGCCAATGATCACGACACGATTCCAATACCACCGGGTGCGGAGAACTATCGTGTGGAAGTTCACGGTACGCTTCCGAATGATTGCACCCTGCTCAGTTTCTTCCCGCACATGCATCTGCGCGGAAAACACTTCGAATACAACCTTGTTCATGAGGATAAAAGCGTCGAGACCCTGCTGCGGGTGAATTACGATTTTTATTGGCAGCTAAGTTACAAGCTGGCCGAGCCTCGCTTTCTGAAGGCAGGGACCGAACTGCAGGCGATCGCCTGGTATGACAACTCCCGCAAGAATCGGCATAATCCCGATCCTGATAGCGCGGTCAGATGGGGCGATCAGACATACAACGAGATGATGGTGGGATTTTTTGATGTTGCGGTTCCGGCTAACACCGATAAGTTCCAGTTCTTCGTGCGCCACCAGAAGTAATGTTTCTTGACAGCAGAGATGGCGCTGGCCAGGGACTCGAACCGGCGTTCAGACCCCGATTACGGCGCGAACTACCGCGGGGACCACGACACGCACGACTCCAGGAACGACCAGATACGCGACATAACCGGCAAAGAGCGCGAAAGGTGTCGCGAGAAGCGCCCAGAGCAGGCGATGGGAATCAACGTTTGTCATGACGCAGTTCCTCCTGCAGGTAATACGAGAGGTCTGAGTGAATTGTTCCCAGCCAGATTCGATTGCCAGAGCGGTCAGTTGACGACCATTCCGACCGCTTTCCCTTGAATTCCGAAAGTATCCAGGAAACGTTTCAGCCCCTCGGGACCCTTAGCCACGAGACTCAGCGCCTGGGGCCTCCGCCGCCACCGTGGCCGCCACCCCGGCCTCCACGATGCCGCCGGCGTCCTCCGCCGCCGGGCCGTCCGCCGCGTCCCCCCCGATCGCCGCCGCGGTCTCCTCCCACGTGTTGCACCTCGTCGCGGTTGAAGTTAGGCTCCGGCTCGTCGCTGTAATCTCCGCCGCCCTCGATCGTCACCGCAGCGGGAGGTGCAACGTGAGCTTCGCCAGCAGTCTCGCCTCCGCCCATCTTGGCACGCTGTTCTTTCAGAATCGCCTTGCGCGAGAGACGAATCCGGTTGCCTTCGACCGCCAGCACTTTTACCAGCACCTGGTCGCCTTCCTTGAGCTCGTCGCGCACATCTCGTATGCGATGCTCGGCAACCTCACTGATGTGCAGCAAGCCATCCGTGCCCGGCAGGATTTCCACGAACGCGCCGAAATCCGCCAGCCGCGTGACTTTGCCTAGATAGGTCTTCCCTACTTCCGCGGTCGCCGTCAGGTCGCGAATGATCTGCAAAGCCTTGTTGGCCGAGGCTTCATCGTTCGAGGCAACGTTCACTTTGCCTGAATCTTCGACATCAATCTTGACGCCGGTCTGTTCGATGATGCTGCGAATCATCTTGCCGCCAGGCCCAATCACGTCACGAATCTTGTCCACCGGAATCTGCAGGGTATAGATGCGCGGCGCATAAGCCGAAACTTTTTCCCGCGGTGCGGCCAGCGCTTCGCTCATCTTCTCCAGGATGAACAGCCGCCCCCGCTGCGCCTGCGCCAGAGCCTCACGCATGATCTGCGGGGTAATGCCGGCGACCTTGATATCCATCTGCAGCGCCGTAATCCCATCCTTCGTGCCGGCGACTTTGAAATCCATATCGCCGTAATGATCTTCGGCGCCCGCGATGTCCGTCAGAATCGCGTAATTGTCACCTTCCTTGACAAGCCCCATGGCCACGCCGGCCACTGGAGACTTCAGGGGCACGCCCGCATCCATCAGCGACAACGACGCTCCGCAAACCGTCGCCATCGACGACGATCCGTTCGATTCCAGAATGTCCGACACAACGCGCATGGCGTAGGGCCAGTTATCTTCCTGCGGCAGAACCGCTGATACGGCTCGCTCGGCGAGCGCTCCATGTCCGATTTCTCTCCGCCCCGCGCCGCGCAAGAATGCCACTTCCCCCACACTGAATGGCGGAAAATTGTAATGGAGCATGAAGCGTTTCTTGGCTTCGCCTTCGAAAACCTCGAGGCGCTGCATGTCGTCGCTGGTGCCGAGGGTAGTGGTGACGAGAGCCTGGGTCTCGCCGCGAGTGAAAATCGCAGAGCCGTGAGTGCGAGGCAGGACGCCAACTTCGATTGAAATCTGGCGGATCTGGTCGAAGGCGCGGCCATCAGGACGCCGATGCTGCTTGGTCACCTGGTCGCGGAAAATCCTTTCGCGCAGAGTTTCGTAGTAAGTTTTCAGCTTGGTCTGCGCAGCTTCGTCTTCTTCGGGAACGGCAGCCAACAGAGTTTTCTGAAGTTCTTTCACCAAGGCATAGCTTTCCGACTTGGGATGCTTCTCGGTGTCGAGGCGCTCAGTCAAATCTGCGCCGATTCTCGATTTCAGACCGTCGTAATAGGCCTGATCGAATTCGGGCGGAGTGACTTGGTGCTTCGGCTTGCCTGCCTTTTTCCGGAGATCGTTGATGGTAGCGCAGATCTTCTTTATTTCCGTGTGCGCGAATTCGATCGCGTCCACCACCGTTTCTTCTTTCACTTCCTTCGCGCCGGACTCGATCATCACAATGCCATCGGCGGTGCCAACGACCATGATGTTCACCAGGCTGTCACGCATCTCGCTGTAAGTCGGATTGACCATGAACTGACCGTTCACGAGGCCGACGCGCACGGCGCCGACCGGACCGAGAAATGGAATGTCGGAAATCGTCAGCGCGGCGGACGCGCCATTGATCGCAGCAACGTCGGGATCGTTCTCCGTGTCGGCGGAGAGCACAAACGCGATCACCTGAGTTTCGTTGCGGAATCCTTCGGGAAACAGCGGGCGAATGGGGCGATCAATCTGGCGGCTGGTGAGAATTTCGCGCTCGCTGGGCCGCCCTTCGCGCTTGATGAAGCCGCCGGGAATGCGCCCGCCGGCGTAGGTGTACTCGCGGTAATCCACCGTGAGCGGGAAAAAATCAATGCCTTCGCGCGGCTCGGGATTGGCCACTGCAGTCGCGAGAATCACGTTATCGCCCATGCGCACGACGACTGCGCCATGGGCCTGCTTCGCCAGATGTCCGGTTTCAAAGTTGAGGCGCTTGCCGCCGACGAGGTCAACAGAAACTTCTTGTTTCATATTTCATTTCCTTCTGGCAGGAGCTCATCCCACCCGCGCAAAATCGGCTTGGGTGGGGCACCCAGCGAGGTGCCGCTTTCGGAGGTTGCACGGAATCGATGCCAGTGCTGAGTTGGGATGTCTTGCAAACGCACCGCTTTATCTCACCTAGAATTTCCCACTTTTGCGCAAAGAACGCGCAAACATGGGGCACCCAAGCAACTACTTGCGCAGGCCGAGCTTGGCCACGACATTTTTATAGCGCTCGGAATCGTAGGTTTTCAGATAGTCGAGCAAGCGACGCCGCTTGCTGACCAACATGAGCAGACCGCGGCGCGAGCCGTGATCCTTCAGGTGCGTTTTGAAGTGTTCCGTCAACTGACCAATGCGCTCACTTAACAACGCGATTTGGACTTCGGGACTGCCCGTGTCGGTAGCGTGCGTGCGGTGCTGATCAATGACGGATCTCTTATGCTCTCTGGCTAGCACTACTCTGGTGCACTCCTGTCTGTTTTATTCAATTTTTAGTAACGATAATGATGGTAACAGGTTGATTGGAGACCGGGCAAGTACGGAGTACCCGGTACCGAGTAGCCAGGAGTCAGTTGCGCTAGCAAGCTCAGACTGTTGCGACCAGCTGATAACGAGCGGCGCGGGGCTCGACGATGCGGAGCCTGCCGTGTCCGGGATTAACCTGATAACGAGTGTGCACCAGCCCAAACTGCTCCAGTAGATCGACGTCGCGGCTGACGGCGCGGGTATCACGATTCAGTCCGGCTGCAAGATTCGAGACAGAGGCCGGTCCCTTTTTTGCGAGGCAAAGGACTCGAAGCCGCTCGGGAGACAGCACCTTTACCATGTCGGCGGCGTTTTCAAAGGAGATGGTGACCTCGGGGGCAAGCGTTTCTCTTCGATCTAACTTTCGAGCGTGCTCGCGTGCCCGCGCAAAGAAGCCCTTGGCACCATCAGTGGTAATCCGAACCTTAACTTTCTTGCTCATCTTCGATTCTCCAGAGTTCGTGGACCTCGCCTTGAAACCGATCCACCAGCGCCTCGTAACTTTCGAAGCCTATGCTCTCGACTTTGCCCATGAAATGGCGGTGATGATAGCCATGAGCGTTGTCGTACCCGAGAACGCGGCCATTGTCGAGACCGCAGACCCTTGGATTGATATAGGCCAAGCTGTATCTAACCAGCTGGTCGCCTTCGAACCAAACCTCCTCTTTCAAAAGAGCCCCACGCCTGGTCCCTGTCAGATAACACGTTTCGTCAACCCGCTTTTCTCGCTTGGGCTGCCGTCTCTTGCGTCTGCTCACGATTGCTTATCGTAGCAGGTGTGACAATACATATCCTAGCTGATGGCAAAGGGGATGTCAAATATCCTAACTGACTGACATGTGGATCGCGGACGTTTAGAGCACCGCGAGGCACCATGGTCGGGACGGATGTGCTCGCTCCTAATGCTTCTTTGGCTTTCTGGCTTTCAGGCTGATCGCGACCTTGATCACCGCGCCATCGACAGGATCAACCTCGAACACCGCCCTGCTGGTGTAACGGGGGTCGTCCAGCCGGTATTTGAAAACGCTGTACCACTGATAAATATCGGTGTCATAGGGCGGACCATACTTGGCCTGGAGGTCCGCAGCGGTATAGCTGCGGTCGGAAAGCGCAAGGATCAGGTAGGCGTCCGGGTGCTTCTCGCTTTTTATGGCCGCAATTTCGGAAAAAGGAAAAGGCTGACGTGCCAGCGAGTAGTCCACGATGGCCGAGTCATGTCTGCGGAAAAACTGTTCTTGCACGATCTCGTCAATCCTCTTGGTGACTTGCGCCTGCAGCTGAGGGGGATCGGAGCTTGCAGCGCACAGATTGTGGTCGCGGTTGCACTCCGCACGAAGCTCGTTGGCAAGATAGACGCGAAGCACCTTAGAGTTTTCGAGCACAGCCTTGAGTCCCTGCTCTCCCGGAAGAGTAGTGGCCACCAAAAGATAGGGAACGATGTCGCGCCAGTTGAAGTCGCCGGCTGAGAGTTGAGCTTGAGCGGCGTTGGCCGCAGGGTGCTTGCTGACGTCCGATGCGCCTGAGGACAAGGGGGTGAAAAGTGAAACTAACAGCGACAGCGCAAGGACGAAAGATTTTGCATCAGTGAGCAAGGCCGAGATCATAGCACTGTTTGAGCGGACTCGGCAGGGGGGTGCCCACTCATTCATGCGGATCCATCGGAGGCGGTTCGGGTTCGGCGGAGCCGTCGGCGCGGGGATCGGAAGCGCCGTAGTTGATGTTGGTTTTGGAATCGTGCATCACGGCCTGGCCGCGGCCCATCGTGGTGGAGTATTCGCGCTCGACTTGCAACAGGTGTCCCATCGCGGAAAGTTTTTGCCTTACTTCTGGCTTTACACGCGACTCGATAACGAGGTTGCATCCTCGCTTGGGGCTGACAGTGAAACGCGCGTTGTCGAGCGCCGCCTGGAGGTTCATCTCGTAATCAACGACGTTCGAGACGAACTGCGCATGCGCCACCGGCTGGTTCGGTCCTCCCATGATGCCGAAACCGATGTGCTGATCTCCCCGTTCCATGAAGGCAGGAATGATGGTGTGAAATGGGCGCTTGCGCGGCGCGAGCACATTGGGCGAGGCAGGGTCCAGGGAAAACAGAGCGCCGCGGCTTTGCAGGACGAATCCCATGCCGCGCACGGTGATGCCGGAGCCGAACGCGTCGTAATTGCTCTGAATCAGGGAAACAATGTTCCCGTCGCGGTCAACCACGGAAAGATAAGTGGTATCGCTGGCGGGCGGTTTGCCGGGTGCCACCTCGCAATTGGCTCGGGAAGGATCGATGAGCTTGGCGCGATCCCGGGCATAGTCTTTGGACAACAATCCCTGCGCGGGAACCTTAGCGAAGCGTGGGTCGGCGTTGTAGCGATAGAGATCGGCGTAGGCGAGCTTCATGGCCTCGATCTTCTCGTGCAGCTCTGGAACGCTGAGCGGTCCGTCGGGCGATGGCAGAGAAGTCTCCATGATGTTCAGCATTTCCAACGCAGCCATTCCCTGGCCGTTGGGCGGGAGCTCGTAAATTGTCCAGCCGCGGTAGGTGGTGGAGATCGGATTCACCCACTCGGGAGAGAATTCGGCCAAATCGTCAGCGGCCATAGTTCCGCCGAAAGCCTGCGAAGTGCTCAGAATCGCACGGGCGATTTCGCCTTTATAGAAAGCGTTGGGGCCATCCTGCGCGATCAGCTTTAATGCCTTGGCAAGGTCGGGACTGAGAAATATTTCGCCCAAAGCGGGAGGCTTGCCGTCGGGCAAGAAAACACGGCGGCTCTCGGGATCGGAGGAGATCCAGCCGGCCGAAGCTTGCCAGTAAGCGTGGATGATTTCCGGCACGGGATATCCGTGCTCGGCATAAAAAATTGCGGGTTGAAAAAGATCCTTCCAAGGCAGGCGGCCAAAACGCTGATGCAAAGCACCCCAGCCGGCGACGGCACCCGGGACGGTGACCGTGTCGATCCCTGATTCAGGCATAGAGGTCGCGCCGTTGGTCTTCAAGTGTTCGAGCGTCAGGTCTCGTGGCGCCCACCCGCTGGAATTCAAGCCGTAGAGCTTGCCAGTCTTCGCTTCCCAATAAATGGCAAAGAGGTCGCCGCCCATGCCGTTCATCATCGGTTCGGTGACGCCGAGAACGGCGTTGGCGGCAATGGCGGCATCCACCGCGGAGCCCCCACGAGCGAGAATCTGCGCTCCCGCCACGGAGGCTTGCGTGTAGCTGGTCGCGACGATGCCGTACCGCGAGATAGTCATGGAGCGCGCATGGGAACGATCCTGCGCGAAGGCGGCGCGATAAATAAGGATCAAAACAAGCGACAGTAAGCAGAGGCGCATTGTCATTCGGGGGAAAGTCGAAATTTTGCTAGCAGATGAGGGGTGGTGTCAAGGCCGCCGGCCAAAAGCTCTTACCGCAAAGGGCACGAAGGATTCGCAAAGTTCGCGAGGAGCTGGGACACTATTCCATCTTAACAGCCTTTGAAACCTTGAGGTGTATTCCGGCATCTGTGAGGTAATCCAGCTGCATTTTCGTGGAAAGGTAGCGAATGGCCGCTGAGCAGGAACGCCCAACCCCAGCTCCGAATCCGTGGTTGATTGCGGTCTCGGTGATGCTGGCGACGTTCATGGAGGTGCTCGACACCTCCATTGCGGCGGTTGCCCTGCCATACATCGCCGGCAGCCTTTCTGCGACGAATGACGAAGCCACGTGGGTGCTCACCAGTTACCTGGTAGCAAATGCGGTGGTGCTTCCCGCTAGCGCTTGGTTTTCGCTCCGGTTCGGGCGCAAACGGTTTCTCATCACCTGCATCGGCATTTTCACGATTTCATCGTTCATGTGCGGCGCGGCTCCAAGTTTGGCCGTCATTCTGATCGCGCGTGCCGTGCAAGGCGCGGGCGGAGGCGCATTGCAACCGCTCTCACAGTCAATTTTGTTGGAGAGTTTCCCCGCCGACAAACGCGGCCTCGCCATGGCGGTGTTTGCTCTGGGCGTGGTGGTGGCGCCGGTGCTCGGACCGACTCTTGGCGGTTGGCTCACCGATACGTATTCCTGGCGCTGGGCGTTCTACATCAACATTCCGATCGGAATCTTCGCCATTTTCATGATTCTTCGGTACGTGGAGGACCCGCCTTACATCAAGAACGCCAAGCCGGGGAACCTGGACGGAATTGGGCTGGGACTGTTGGCAGTTTGGCTGGGCGCTTTGCAAATCATCCTTGACAAAGGGCAGGAGGACGACTGGTTCGGCGCCACGTGGATTCGCTGGGCGAGCATCGTGCTTGTCACGGCCCTGGTGGCTTTCCTGATTCGCGAGTTTCGACACGACAAACCGCTGGTGGAATTGCGTATCTTTCGACACCGCAATTTTGCCCTGGGCTGTCTGCTGATCGGGATCTTTGGCGCTGCCCTCTACGGGCTGATAACGCTACTTCCCTTGTTTTACCAGGAGTTGCTGGGCTATACGGCCCTCGCGGCGGGTTGGGCGGTGAGTCCGCGCGGCATTGGAGCGATTTTGGCCATGCCAATTATCGGTATCTTGACAGCGAAAGTCGACAACCGCTGGCTGATCATGGCTGGATTTTTGCTGTTTGCCATCAGCGGCCTGTGGTTTGGTCAGGCTTACTTGGGAATCTCACAGTGGACATTTCTGTGGGCGATCATCATCAGCGGCTTTGGTTCGGGATGCGTTTTCGTCCCACTCTCCGCTACGGCCGTGGCTGGCCTGCCGAATGAGGAGATTGGAAATGCGAGCGGGTTGTACAATCTGCTGCGAAATATCGGCGGCAGTATCGGCATTTCGGTCGTGAACACGATTGTGGCCCGGCACCAGCAGTTGCACCGCAATGAACTAGCGCATTCGGTTACGCCGGGCAATGTGAACTTCCAGAATCACCTTCAGGCGCTGCAGGGATTCTTGCATTCGCAGGGCGCGTCGGCTTCTTTGGCCCTCAGCCGTGCCTACGATTTGATTGACTTAACGGTGAATGGTCAGGCGCGGCTGTGGTCGTACGTGGATGATTTTCGTTATATGGCGCTGGTGTGCTTCGCCTGTATTCCGATCGTTCTCATGCTGAAGAAAACGGTGGGCAAAGGCGGAGTGCACGCGGTGGAGTGAGCGCTGGCACCCTCGCCCCTCAAGACCTTTGTCATTCCGAGCGGAGTGCTCGCATCCGTTTGCGGATGCGGAATGCAGTCGAGGAATCTGCTGTTGCCGAAAAAGCAAATTTCTCGACTGGGCCAGATTGTCCGCTTACGGACAATCCGGCTCCGCTCGAAATGACAAATCTGATCTGTCTTAACCGGGAAATTTAATGAAAGCCGCCGTCCTCTCATCGCCGGACGACATCTCGAAGCGTCCGTTGCGGATTAAAGATGTTCCCGCACCCGAACTCACGGCTGGCCATGTGCTGCTCAAAGTCCGCGCTTGCGGAGTCTGCCGGACGGACCTGCACATTGTCGAGGGCGAATTGCCGGTTCGGCGTGAAGGGCTGATTCCTGGGCATCAGATTGTCGGCGAAATCATTAATGGCGGGAAACCCGATCTTCCGCTGGGAATGCGCGTGGGTGTTTCCTGGATCGGCGGCACAGACGGGACGTGCTGGTACTGCAAACAAGAGTTTGAAAACCTGTGTGATTCGCCGACATTTACTGGATACACCGTCAACGGCGGATATGCGGAATGCGCGCTGGCGCGAGCTGACTTTGTGTTTCCGTTACCCGAGCCGCTCGACGATTTGCACGCAGCTCCGCTGCTGTGCGCTGGCATTATCGGCTTCCGAAGTCTGCGCGTAGCGGGAGTGCAACGTGGCGAACGGGTGGGCTTGTTTGGTTTCGGCGCGTCGGCGCACCTGGTCATCGAAGTTTTGAAAGCATGGAACTGCAAGACCTACGTGTCAACTCGCGGCGAGTCTCATCGAAAGCTTGCTGCTTCTCTCGGAGCCGAGTGGGTGGGAAGTGAACGGGACGAGCCGCCGGTCGAACTGGATCGTGCCATCACGTTTGCCCCCAGTGGAGATGTAGTGATTGCGGCTCTTTCCAGTCTGCGAAAAGGGGGTGTGGTTGCAATCAACGCAATTCATCTTGATCGCATACCGCAGTTCGATTACGACCGGCTGCTGTGGGGTGAGCGCCAGATTCGCAGCGTGGCCAATATGACGCGGGCCGACGCCCGGGATTTCTTGCAAATCGCGGCTGAAATTCAGCTTCGTCCCAAGGTGACTGCATTTCCCCTTGATCAAGCTAACGAGGCGCTGCTTGCGGTAAAGAACGATGCAATCGACGGGGCAGCGGTGATTATTCCGTGAGTAGCCTAACGGGCGAGGACGCCCGTCCTCCATAAATTAAAAGCGCCCCGGACTCGTTTAAGTCACGGGACGCCTGAACAGCCCTCCCCCAGAACTGCTCAATTAGAAAAATAATTCGCGCAAGGGAAAACGTAAATGGCACGGGCGGGCTATCACTCACCCGAGAGTGCCAGCAGCTTTCAGTCCCATAAGGAAGCGAGCCGGACGCGCGGTCATTCTGTCGCTAGGCACGACAGTTCGCGCGGCTCGCCCAGATCCTTCGCTCCGCAAAAAGACACTCGCGCAAGATGACAACGGATTCGTCTTTCGCTTCACTTTCATTTATTCTTTGCAACCGGAGGACTTCCCGCTTGATTCAAGGTCATCGTCTGACGACGTTTGCGCTTTCATGCACTCTTTTTTTCTCTGCAACTACACTCACCAAAGCACAGCAGTATCCCGAATCCACTTATCAAGAGCTGCATTGGCGGATGATCGGGCCATTTCGTGGAGGCCGCACTCGCGCGGTGGCGGGCGTGCCTAGCCAGCCGAATGTTTTTTACATCGGACAGGTGAACGGAGGTGTGTGGAAATCGGATGATTTTGGGCGCACCTGGAATCCGATATTCGATTCGCAGCCGACCCAATCGATTGGCGCGATCGCCGTGGCGCCATCCGATCCGAACCTTATTTATGTCGCGACCGGGGAGGGCTTGCACCGTCCCGATCTCGCGGTGGGAAACGGAATTTACAAATCGACAGACGCCGGAAAGACCTGGACTCATCTGGGACTTCAGGGAGGTCAGCAGATTCCTGCACTGGTGGTTGATCCGCGTGATCCGAACCGGTTGTTCGCTGCGGTGCTGGGGCATCCCTACGGTCCCAATGAAGAACGCGGCATTTTTCGTTCGACCGATGGCGGCGTAAGTTGGCGGAAGATTCTCTACAAGGACGAAAACACCGGCGGCTCGGATATCGAGATGGACCCTTCCAATCCCGGTGTGCTTTACGCGTCGCTGTGGGAAGAAACAGAAGGCCCATGGGAGGACAACAATTCTTTTCCCGGTGCTGGCGGAGGTCTTTTCAAATCCACTGACGGCGGCAACACCTGGAAGCAACTGACAAATGGGTTACCGAAAGATATTGTGCAGATCAATGTAGCCGTCGCGGCAAGCCAGCCGAGCCGGATTTATGCCACGCTTGGCACCACGGAAAAAGGAGACTACGCGTCCGGAGCAGGTGTCGGCGTCTATCGGTCGGACGATGCGGGAGAGAACTGGTATCGCGTGACAACCGACCCCAGGCCTGCGATGCGCATCGGCGGCGGCGATCTCCCCGTGCCGAAGGTGGATCCCAAGAATCCTGACGTGGTTTACAGCGCCAGCATTGTAACGATGAAGTCCACCGATGGCGGCAAAACGTGGATGGGCATTCGTGGCGCGCCGGGCGGCGATGACTATCAGAATCTCTGGATTAATCCAAACAATCCGAACATTATTCTGCTGGTCAGCGATCAGGGTGCGATTGTAACGGTGAACGGGGGCGAAACCTGGAGTTCATGGTTCAACCAGCCGACGGCGCAGCTTTACCACGTCGCAGTCACAAATACATTTCCCTACAGGGTTTGTAGCGGACAGCAGGAAAGCGGATCGGTTTGCATTTCGAGCCGTGGCAATGACGGCGAGATCACCGATCGCGAATGGCATCCGGTGGGCGTGATTGAGTATGGCTATGCTGAGCCGGACCCGCTGGATCCCGACATCATTTACGGTGGCGGCCGAAGCGAGGTTTCTAAATTCAACTGGTCAACGGGCCAAGTGCAGAATGTCACGCCAATTCCGGTGCGCAGCGGCAAGTATCGCACCGATCGTACGGAGCCGGTCCGCTTCTCGCCCATCGATCCGCACATTCTTTATTACGCGGCGAATGTACTGTTTAAAACGACTGACGGCGGAAATTCCTGGCAAACGATCAGCCGTGATCTCACGCGGCCCGATCCCGGTGCTCCGCCGAGCGTCGGCTCCCTGCTATCGAAGAATCCGGACGCCGCCAAGCAGCGTGGTGTGATCTATGCGCTTGCGCCATCGTTTAAGAACGTGAACACAATTTGGGCGGGAACGGATGACGGTTTGATCTGGATCACGCGTGATGGCGGAAAGAATTGGAGCAATATCACGCCGCCGGAATTGACTCCGTGGAGCAAAGTGACGCAGATCGAGGCCTCGCATTATGACGATCAGTCGGCCTACGCCTCGGTAAGCCGGTTTCGCATTGACGATCTTCATCCTTATATCTATCGCACTCATGATGGAGGCAAAACCTGGAAGCTGATTGTCAATGGCCTTCCCGATGGTCCGACCGATACGGTGCGTGAAGATCCCATCCGCAGAGGTTTATTGTTTGCCGGGACAGAGAATGCGGTGTGGGTTTCGTTTGACGATGGCGATCATTGGCAGTCACTGCAATTGAACCTGCCGCATACGTCGATGCGCGATCTGTGGATTCACGACGACGATTTGATCGTTGCTACCCACGGGCGCTCGTTCTGGATTCTTGACGACATTACGCCGCTGCGGCAGATCAGCGAAGCGACCGCAACCTCTGAAGCTGTTCTCTTCAAGCCCGGGCTGGCCTATCGCGTCCGGCGAAGCACGTGGCCGGATACGCCGATTCCTCCCGATGAGCCGACTGCGGAGAATCCGCCTCATGGTGCGGTGATTGATTATTTTCTTTCTAAGGCCGTAGCTGGTCCGGTCACGATTGAGATTCTCGACGGACAAGGCAAGCTGGTGCGCCGGTATTCGAGCACGGACAAACCGGAACAGACGCAAGCCGAACTCGAGAAGCAACTGATTCCGCTCTACTGGATTCGCATGCCGAAGACGCTCTCCACGGCGGCGGGGATGCATCGCTGGGTTTGGGACCTGCATTATCCGGCGCCGGCCGCTGTGCGGCACCAGTACCCGATTTCCGCGGTACCGCACGACACGCCCCGGCAGCCGCTTGGCCCACATGCACTGCCGGGAGACTACACGGTGCGGCTCAACGTCAACGGGGACGCCTTCACCGCGCCGCTCTCCGTGAAGATGGATCCGCGGGTAAAGACGCCGCCCGCCGGCCTGCAGCAGATGTTCAATCTGGAGACACGGTTGGCATCGTTGTTGACCAGCAGTTCCGAGGCGGTGATTCAGGCACGCTCAATCAGGGAACAAGTCGATAAGTTGTCGGGCAAGGCGAGCGGGTCGGCGGCAGAAGCGATCGAGACGTTTAAGAAGAAAATCAAATTGCTGACTGGAACTTGGGCCGTGTTCTCAGCTGCTGGGTCGGAGCTTACTCTCAGCCGCGTGAATGGAGATGTGAGCACGCTCTATGGCGAAGTGTACGCGGCGGACGCTGCTCCGACTGTGGCGCAAGTGGAGGGGACCAAGGCTGCCGAGCAAGATGCGGCGACAGTGATGAAACAATGGGACGCATTCAAGACAACGGATCTTCCTGCGTTGAATAACGCATTGCGGACTGCGGGTCTGCCGGAGATTAGGTTGGAGACAGATCCGCAGGCGACCACGCAGCCGGGAGACGAGGAGTGAAGCGCGAATCCCGTCCTGCCGCGCCCGTCTCTCTTCAACTGGTGGAGTCACAGGTTCCTACGCAATTCCCAATACCCGGTTGAAGAAACCGACCAGGTACTTCCAAACCAGATAGTAGGCAATCACGCCAATACTGAAGCCAGCAGCAAAGAAAGCGTAAGGAATGGTAGCCGCCTGAAAGTAGGTGAGCCCGTTCGGACCGAAAGCCAGAATGCCCAAAGACCTGCCGAGACAATACCCCAGCGGGACCAGCAGACACGGCAAAAGGGCTCCATGGAACCCGATGGGCAAGTGACGGCGGGGCCGCAGCCAAAGATAAAACATATTCCAGACTCCGAAGGCGCTGGGCACGATTCCCATGGGGAAGACGATGGCCCGCTCGATCGGGATGGGCACCTGGTACGCGTGACGCGCGATAACAAAACCCGTCAGAACGAACAGCAACACAATGCTCGGCACTACGATCCCCGCCATGTAAGCCCGCAGATAAGGATGCGTATTCATAAAGACCTCCTATTACAAGTGGTACAGCAGCACCGGAATCGTGTGGGGCGAGATAAGAAGCCCAACGACTAGCAGCGCCAGCAACGCCCAGTCAAACCACGGAACCGCCGCGGCTCGTTGTTCCAGCCGACGGAGCATCTGCGGCCAGAGGTCACGCTGTAGTTCGCGCTCGACCGGCGGCATGGCTTGTTTCAATAACGTCTGAATTTTTTCGTCTTCTTTGCTGCTCATGGCTCGATACCTAGTTGTCTCAAGTTTTTTCTTAATTGCCGGAGCGCGCGAAACACGCGCAGTTTGACCGCTCCGACGGAAATGCCCAGTGCCTCGGCAACTTCTTTGTGAGGCAGCTCTTCGATCAGCGCCAACGTGGCCGCAACCTGCAGTTTGGCCGGCAGTTGGCGAAATGCCCGCTGCGTGCGCTCACGGATGTCACGCAGGATGCCCGGATCGGTCGCCCCGCTCGCCGGAAAATCCCGCAATAAAGCGACTTCCGGACGCGCGGTTTTCAAGTAATCGAGAGCGACGTTGGTTGCGATCTTGCGTGCCCACGCCCCGAAACTTCGTGTTGGATCGAAACGCGCATGTGCCCGGTATATCCGCCAGAAGGTCTCGATAGTTAAGTCTTCGGCTGCCCCAGGATCGCGCACGATGCGCACCGTCCAGCGATAGACCTCCGACTGGTATTGACGGAATAGCATCTCGAAGGCGGCGAGATCGCCGTGCGCGAACTGCTGCAACAGGTCGGATTGCTGTTCCAGCACCGGCATCTGACCTTCCTATATACGCTTACGATGCGGAGGCAGGGAAGGTTACAGAATCGTTGCGCATTGAGAAGACTGTTTCTTCTTGCGCCCTCGACCCGCTGAGAGGCACACTGATATTGGAGATAAAGCGGATGCCTATAGGGACATTTACAGCCGTGTTGCACAAAGAGGGTGAGATTTACGTTGCCGAATGCCCGGAGGTCGGCACCGTAAGTCAGGGAAGGTCCGTTGAGGAAGCTGTGGCCAACCTGCGTGAGGCAACGGAGTTGTATCTCGAAGAGTTCCCTGTCACAGATCACGGCCGGCCGCTGGTAACAGTTTTTGAGGCGCGCTTTGCCTAGGCTGCCACGCGTTTCAGGCGCGCAAACGATCCGTGCTCTGGAACGTCTCGGGTTCGCACAAGTGCGTCAGCGCGGAAGCCACGTTGTGCTGAAAAGAACCGACGCTTCCGGCGCCACCGGCTGCGTTGTGCCTTTGCACGCGGAATTAGCAACCGGCACTCTTCGCGGATTCTGAAGCAAGCAGGCGTACCCTCTGGGCAATTCATAGAGAATCTTTGACTCGGCGGTGGCGTTTAGCCCAGCCCCGTTGCGCCATCCTATCTATTTCTCGCCTGAACGCTTCAAATCGGCAAGAAAGAGCGGCAGGTACCACCCAACCGTATGGCCCACGACAAGCCTAAAGTCTTAGCGCCAGCTGCCGATTCCTTTATTGGTGCGGCTGGAGTCTGCTTACACACCGCGACTTTATCGACAGGAAGGCAAAAAAATGGCTCTAATCACTTGGGATCAGTCTTACAGCGTAAAGGTGGCGGAACTCGACGGCCATCATCAAAAGCTGTTCTTTCTACTCAACACCCTCCACGACGCCATGCGGGAGGGCAAAGGCAGTAGCGTGATCCAGACCATCGTAGTGGAACTGGCCAACTATACGCACACCCACTTCCAGCGGGAAGAGGCCTTGATGGAACAAACCAAGTTTCCCGGCTTGGACGTCCACCGCGTGGAACATCAGAAGCTGATGGCCAAGGTGAGTGAATACAAGGCTGCGCTGGATAAGGGCAGCGGGGTCAACACGAGCGCGGTCCTGGAATTTCTTCGCGAATGGCTGGCCAAACATATCAATCGTATGGACAAGGCGTACGCCTCGCATCTCAATGCGAGCGGCATTCACTGAAGAGGAGACGAGCCATGGCTTTGATTACCTGGGATCAATCTTACAGCGTGAAAGTGAAGCGATGCGATGAAGATCATAAGAAGCTTTTTGCTCTGATAAACGCTCTGTACGATGCCATGCGCGTGGGCAAAGGGCGGAGCGTCATCCAGCAAATTGTCGCTGAGTTGAGCGCCTACACCCAGACTCACTTCCGGGCTGAAGAAGCGCTGATGGAGAAAGCGAACTATCCGGCATTGCCTGGACATCGGGTGGAGCATCAGAGATTCATTGCCCGGGTGGCGCAGTTTCAGAAGGAATTGGACGCCGGAACGGGTGGCAACTCGGTGGCAGTTCTGGAATTCTTGAAGGATTGGCTGGCCAAGCACATCAAGAAACTCGACCAAAGCTATTCAGCCCATCTGAATGAGAATGGGATCTGCTGAAGTCGGGAAATAAACAGGGACTACTCCAGACCTAGCTCTTTCCACTTCCTGTCCACGAGCGCTTTGGTCTTCTCGTCCATGAGGATTTCGTCGGGCCAGGGGCGGGTGAAGCCTTCGGCGGGCCATTTGCGCGTGGCATCGATGCCCATCTTGGAGCCGTAGTTCGGCAGACGCGAAGCGTGGTCGAGGGAATCGACCGGTCCGAGTGTGAACTGAATGTCGCGCTCGGGATCGATGTGGTTCAGCGCCTTCAGCGTAACCTCGGCGATGTCCTGCACGTTCACATCTTCGTCGACGACGACGATACATTTGGTGAACATGGCTTGTCCTAGTGACCAAATCGCGTTCATTACTTTTCGCGCCTGGCCGGGGTACGACTTCTTAATCGAGACGATCATCAGGTTGTGAAAGATGCCTTCGACGGGAAGATTGATGTCGACCAACTCGGGGATGGTCAGACGCATGAGCGGCAGGAAGATGCGCTCGACGGCTTTGCCCATCCAGCCGTCTTCCATGGGAGGCTTTCCGACGATGGTGGTCGAGTAAATCGGGTTTTTGCGATGAGTGATGCAACTGACGTGGAAGACCGGATAAAGATCTTCGAGCGAATAAAAACCGGTGTGGTCGCCGAAGGGGCCTTCGGTACGGAGCTCGTCGAGGTGAACGTGTCCTTCGAGAACGATTTCCGAAGTTGCGGGAACTTCGAGATCGACAGTCTCGCACTTGACCAGCTCAACCGGCTTTTGGCGAAGGAAGCCGGCAATGAGATATTCCTCAACATCCGGCGGGGCGGGGACGATGGAGGAGAAAGTGACGGCGGGATCGGTGCCGATGGCAACGGCTACTTCCATCTTGCCGGAGGGCAGGTTGCTTTCGGGCAACTGTGAGCCTCCACACGTTCGCGCCATGATGTCGACAGCGGTGCGCGCAGATGCACGGGCGGGGACCGCGGCGCCTACATCCGTAGCTTGCCGCAACATCTCCCGATAGTGCTCTGCACCGACCTTCTGCCGCTGCCAATGCATGCCGGCAGTGCGGGCGTCGTAGACCTGCATACGATAGCAGCCAACGTTGCGCTTGCCAGTAACGGGATCGCGGGTGATCACGCAGGGCAAGGTGATAAAGCGCCCGGCGTCTTTAGGCCAACACTGTAGGATGGGAAAATCAAGCAGGGAAGAATTGTCACGCTTGATGACTTCCTTGCAGGGGCCGGTGGACACAGTCTTGGGAAAGAATCTGCCCATTTCGGCAAGCATAGGAAGCATTTTTACTTTATCGAGGAAGCCCTGAGGAGATTTCACATCCATGAAGGCGCGGATGCGGTCGGCAACTTCGTCGAGCGAGTTTACGTCCAGGGCAAGGTTCATGCGTCGGGCCGAGCCGAACTGATTGATGAGGACCTGGGAGCCGGGGTAACCTTTGACGTTCTGGAACAGGAGAGCGGGGCCGCCAGATGCGCCGGGCGAGGACGGACGGCCTCCATCGTTCTTCATCTTGCTGACGCGGTCGGTGATCTCGGTGATCTCGAGGATGGGATCGACCTCGGTTCGAATCTTCCTGAGTTCGCCGGCCCGGTCAAGAGCCGCGATCCACTCACGCAGGTCGTCGTAGGGCAAGAGTCCTCCGGGAAAGAAAGGATTATAGAGCTTTCATGGCCGGAGCCGCAGGATACATGAAAGGCCTAGGAGCAGATTCCTCGGCGCGCCCTCACCGTGCAAGCGCGGCTTCGGGCGGCTCGGAACGACAACAATCGGGTGCCGGGCCGCATGACATGCATCAAGTTTTTTCCCAAATCTTCACCTCCTGCCCCTCGACGAATTTCCGTCCAATGCCTATCATGGGAGTTCAATATCTCATCCGAGGACACGCGAATGGCTGAACCAACCTATGAAGAGTTAAAAACGCGTTTGGCGGAACTGGAAAAACAACAAGGGCAGCGGCGCACCGGCGCTCTGGAGTTCCGAGTCGGCGAGAAAGGCGGCGTGAGTGTGTATGGCCTGGGCCGCTTTCCGGTCACCTTATATTACGAACAGTGGATCCGGCTGCTCGATGCGGCCGATAAGCTGCGCGAGTTTCTTGAGGAGAACAAGTCCAAGCTCAAACTCAAGGGCCAGTGACCTATAGGAACGGGCAATACGGAAAAACCGGAGCAGTGGTTACTGCTCCGGCTCGAGACTTCGTCAATCTCACTTATGCCGCCAGGGCATTGACGAAGTGCTCACACAGCGTGGTCTCAACGTTGTAGAGTTTCCAGGTGATCGGGGTGGTCAGGAAGGGTCTGAGGATATCCTCGACTCTTGGGAACACTTCTCTCTCATAGCGCTCCGCGTCCTTCTTCTCCATCCACAGAGTGATGTGTACGGCTTTCTCATTTCTCATTTCCGGGAACAGAGGAAGGATATCGAGGAAGCCCACCTGCTTCTTCAGAATCGGCAGGACCTCGTTCCTCATCATCTTGATGAACTCATCCTTCTTCTCATACCTGGGAACAAATTCCACGATACGTGCATACATGGGGGAAATCCTCCTCTCACTTTCTTAATCCAGTTGAGTTAAGACGGAGCTTACTTGGGCTTGGGAGGTACCGTGTCAGCCGCGGGCCATCCCGAGCCGACTTATCGGTCATCGAAAACAATAGGCTTCGCGGCAAGCTTTGTCAGTGACTTCTGACTGCCAACGATGTGATAAGTCTTTTTTTCTTGAATTCGGAATTCCGCGCGCCTCAGTCTTCTGTGGTTAAACTGTTTTCATGTCTGACGACATTCTCCAGCTGCCGCCACCCCCCGCCGATGCGCGTTTTTTTTATGGCACGAATCCCGATCAATTCGGCGAGATTCGTCTGCCGAAGACGAAAGGCCCGTTCCCGCTGGTGATGAACATTCATGGCGGCTTCTGGCGCTCCAAATACGATCTGGCACACGCGGGGCATCTGTGCGCCGCGCTCACCGCAAAGGGTCTGGCCACATGGAACGTGGAATATCGCCGTGTCGGCAATATCGGTGGAGGCTGGCCCGGAACTTTTGAGGATATTCGGAACGCGTACCGCTTTGTTTCCCAGCTCGTGAAACGATACCATCTTGATTCCGCAAAGCTCCTGGTAATGGGCCACTCGGCGGGAGGACAACTGGCGCTCTGCCTGGCCGCACATGAAGCGTCACTCAAGCATGTCATCTCGCTGGCCGGAGTAGTGGATTTGCAGCAAGCCTGGGAGCTGCATCTCAGCAACAATGCTGTGGTCGAGTTTCTTGGCGGCAAGCCAAATGAAATCCCGGAGCATTACCACGAAGCTGATCCTATGCAACTCGGCGTTTCTCAGGCTACCGCGCAATGGCTGATCCAGGGTACGGAGGACGATGTTGTGCCAGCGTATTTCAGCCGGAACTACGCTGAACAAAAGAGGCAGCACGGCGAAGACGTGCACTACCTGGAGATTGCAGCCGCCGGACACTTCGATCTGATCGACCCACGGTCCAAGGCATGGACCAGGGTAGAGAATACGGTCCTGCATGAGCTGGGAATGCAGGCGTAAGCGCTGTGCGGCCATGACTTCAGTAATCTTCTGTGTGCCTCGAGGGAAGAACATAATTCAGTGATGGAGCGGCGCAGGGAAAAACGAACCAAGATGGTGCTGCCCGTCAAGCTGTCAATCTCTGGCGCCTCTCATCTCGCCCACACCTGCGATCTGACCTACACCGGGGCGCGCGTGGGCGGCTTGCACAAAGAATTAAAAACGGGCGAAATCGTCTCCCTGCAACGCGGCTCAAAGAAAGCAAAGTTCAAAGTAGTGTGGGTTCAGCAGTTAGGGGCGAACGAGATCCACGTAGGCCTCCAGGCACTGGAGCGACAGACCAATATTTTCTGGGGAGTCGATCTTTCCGAACACGAACGCGACGCCAAGAACAACGTGGATGCGCTGATGGCGTTGATGGGAAAAAAGTCCTGAGCCGCGAACTTCTGCACGGACCGACGTGGAGCACAACCCTGGTTGCCACTATATCGCCTATTTCTTAAAGTATGTCCACGCGGCAAGCGCCAACAAGAGAATCGTAACAATCCAAAGAGTCGAACCGCTCATTCCCGTTTTCTTGGCCATGAGCCAATCTTAAGCCTGGTATTGTGTTCTTCCGCGAGGAAAGTGCAGCCCGGAATTGCTGACGTCAACAGGCACCGACGGCGACATCTTTGCGACCGTGCGGTTAGTGACACCTGGGCTGATGGCTTACGCTGCATTCCTCAACACCAGGGCGGAATTCTTCGATCCAAACGCGATGCAGTTGCACACGGCGTGCTCGATGGCGTTCTTTCGTCCAGCACCGGGAACATAATCCAGGTCGCAGCCGGGATCCGGAGTTTCCAAGTTGATCGTCGGTGGGAGCTGGCTGGTTTGCATAGCCACGATCGTCGCCGCCACGCCTGCAGCGCCGCAGGCGCCCTGAGGATGTCCGATCTGCGATTTGAGAGCCGACATCGGAACCTTTCCTGCATGTTCGCCCAATACCAGCTTCAGCGCGCGCGTCTCGATGCGATCATTCAACTGAGTGGAAGTTCCGTGCAGGTTGACGTAATGCACATCCGGCGGCGCAATCCCTGATTCCTTCATGGCCAGGGCAATGGCACGCGCGGGTTCTTCTCCGCATTCCTGCAGGCGGACACGGTGGAAAGCCTCGCAGGTTGACCCGTATCCGCAAATCTCGGCCAAAATCCTGGCGCCTCGCGCGCGGGCATGCTCGTATTCTTCCAGCACGAACATCCAAGCGCCCTCCGCCAGAACAAATCCGTCGCGATCGATGGAGAACGGCCTCGATCCTCGCTCCGGGGCGTGGTTCCAGGAATCGGTAAGGATCTTCATCAGAATGAATCCTTTTACAATTCCCAGGGCGATGGGGGCATCGGCACCACCGCTAAGCACCGTGTCAAGCCGCCCCGACTGAATCTGGCGCAAGGAATAGCCGAGAGCGTCAGTTGATGAGGTGCAACCGGTGGTAATGACGTGGCTTGGACCGCGCAGTCCGAAGCGCACGCTGAGCTCGCTCGACAGCGTACCCATCACGCCGGTGGGGATGCAGAAGAGACTCATCTGCTTGTATTGCTGGTGGAAAAAAAGCCGGTATTGTTCCTCGGTAAACTCCTGCGATCCGCCGCCGGAACCCAGGATCACACCAAAACGCCGCTTCTGCTCCAGCGACAGCGAAGCGGGATCAGTTCCAGCATCCGACAGGGCCTCGGCGGCGGCCGCCAATGCCAAAGGCAGCACCCGGGAAACGTGCTTGCGTTCGCGCTTCTCCACCCAGGCCAGCTCGTCGAAATCAGGGACTTCGCCGGCGATCCGGACGGGAATTTCGGAGGGGTCAAATCGCGAGATGCGGCGCACGCCGCTGCGTCCGGCCAGAACCGCCGCGGAAAAGGCGGCGTTACCCACGCCGTTTGGGCTAACCACACCCATGCCGGTAATCACGACTCGCCGTTTCAAGCAGTGTTCCCAAGATCGTCTAGATGAAGTTTAGCAAGCAATTGGGCAAGGCGGCGTGTCCGCGGTTGTCAAAAGTTTGTCACGAGGAGCAATGTCTGATCCCAAATTGGCGTCCAAAGGACGGACGCGAACCTGGCGCACCATAAAACCTTAACCGCAAAGTTCGCTGAGGATTCGAAAAGATCGCAAAGGGATCGGTAGCGACGGCATCGAGCCGCTAATCAATGAACGTCTTCATACAGAAGGCGCTGCCGCCGGATTTTTCAAATTCGGAAGTGTCGACCACGACCGGCGTCAGACCCTCCTTCGCCAGGATATGGGAAACATTAGGAGTCAGGCGCGGCGTAATGAAGCGTCCGTTCACCGCGACTCCGTTGCCCATGAACTGCAGCGCTTCGTCGCGGCTGAGATGGTGAACGCGGCTGAAGCCGTCGCAAATTGCATCAAGGGATGCCGCGGTGAAGGCCCCTGGGTAGATCATAACCGCAGCTTCGTTGAGAGGGCAGAAACAAGTATCCAGGTGATAGCAGTGTTTATCGACCAACCCCAAGGGAACAACGGGAAAGCTGAGCTTGTCCATAGCAGCGGCGAATCTCCCCACGCCACCGCGGGTGGAACGGAAACCGTAACCCGCCCAGACGCGGGAATGGTCAGGATGCCACAGCAGGTCGCCGTGCCCTTCGAGATATTCTCGCTTCAAATCCAGTTCGATCACGCGATATCCATGCCGCCGAAACCACTCCACATAAAAAGCCACCTCTCTTTGCCGGGATGGATAGCGCATGCGGCTGGGCACAATGAATTTGCCCACAGAGGGATGTTCGCCAACAAAAACCTGATTAGCAGCAAAGACCATGTCATCAAGGTCTTGCACTGGATCAATGAACTCGACCTTTAAGCCCGACTCACGCATGGCGCCGCATAGATTCTCCCATTGATGCTGAGCCAGAACACGGTCGATGGCGAGGCCCATGTGGGGATTCTTCGGCTCGCGCACATCAAAGAAGGTGGGCGGACACATCAGGACAGTCTTCGGCATTCCGCTCCGATGATAGCGGCTGGCGGGTTGAAATGACCAGCGTTGAGCTCTACGCACAACCCCAAAGAGCAATTGACGAGCTTTCGGCACCAGCGTCGGGAGTTCGGCATCTGGCACCTGTGGGAACTTCAAGGCTGACTGCGAACGGAATGCTGTGGCAAAGACTTGCGCGCGTTCCGGCCAGACTGCCTTTGGTGACGCGCATGCAAGCGAGGCGGCTATGCTACAGAAGTGTGCCAATCCAAGTTGCCTTAACCCCTTTCGCAAACTGAGTGAGGGGAAACTTTTCCTGGTGGAGACCGGAAGCCGTTCCACCTCGAATCCAGAGCTGAGACGCTGGGATGACGGGGTTCCGCATCGCATTGAGCACTTCTGGCTCTGCAGCCAGTGCGCTGCAGTCCTGACTTTGGCGTTTGAAAAAGGGAAGGGCTTGAAAACTGTTCCCTTGCCGGAGGCGGCTAGAAGGAAGCCGGCCGCTTCTGTGAGCCTGACGGCAATAACCGCAGATAGCGCTTGAAGAAATATGTCCGTTGCAACGAGAGGAGCCTCCATGGATGAAACACCGAGCCCGGTTTGCACGATTTGCGGCGAAGAAAAATCTGAGGGGCAGGTCTGGTTCCTGGTGGCTCAGAGTCATTGGGAGGACAAGCTCAAGATCCTCCGATGGCAGGACGAAATAGCGGATCGGAGAGGGATGCATCGCGCCTGTTGCCCGGCCCACGTGCAGGAATTGGTGACCCACTGGATGACAAGCGGAGACCTGGACTTCCTGCTAAGTTCTGTAGAGGTGGCTCCCATTACGCTGCGGCGGTTGCAGGGTTCGCGGTTGCCCATTGTGGCCGAGGCTGACACTCGAGGCGCCGGTGAGATCGGCGAGCTGGCAGTTCATCGGGAGAGCATAGGGCGGGCGCTCAACGAAAATCCCGATTCCCTGCTGATTATTCTCGATGAGTTGCGCGATGCCTTGGAGCGCGAAATGACAGGCGCCTCGGTACGGCTGGAATCGGGAGCCGCGATGGGCTCGGGATTCTTGAGGCAGATCTAGTTTCCGGGCACTGCGGCTGGGTTAGGCTCCAGAAGTGTTCAAAGGAAGAATCGCCCGCTGCCGCACTTAGGCTTTCTTCCACGCGCTGGCTGTTTCGAGCACATAATTCGCCATCGCGCGCGTGGTGCAGCGTTGCCGGGTTGTTGCTACAACTCGCTGTCGCAACTCCAGCCACACATCCACCCCCTGGCTGGTCAGAAAGAAGTCCAAGCCACGCATCTCCAGCAGCTTCTTGGCGGCGAGCAGTTCGAGTTTGGGCAAGAACGGCATCGTCGTGGAGGGACATTTCTCCAGCTCCAGAAACCATGGAATGCACCCGTTGGCCATAATCTCGTAGTGACGGAGGCAGTCCCACCCAGCTTTCTTCGTTGTCACTCCAAACAGGCTTTCCGCGTAGTCGCCGTAGTACCCCGCCTCGTCGTTGTAAATGTAGGTGCGCTTGTCCCGCGGATCTATGTGAGCCACTAGTTTGGACTTCTGCCGTGCGACGCTCCCGATGCGCTGTTCCGGGATCGCAAACTGGATCGGCCAGACACCCGGGACAGGAACGGCAAGCTCGCGTTTGAAGTAAACGCCGCGCCCCAGCAACTGCGAGATCAATGTCGCTTCGTCCTCTCCGTCGATAAAAAGAATCTGTTCGGGCGGATAGGCGAGAAGAACCGGCTGCAGAAAGCGGGCACAGCGATGGATGCTTCCATATACGATGAAGTCGAAGTACCTGGTTTGGATTTTCCGTTCCAGGTCGGTTCGGTCGACGTCGCTGTCGGAACCAAGCAACCCGTATAGCGTGAAACCACGACCGTAGAGCTTGGAACGCTCGTGCTTCCCTTCTCCAAATTCGTCGGCGTACATGAACCAGATTCGCTCGGCATCCACCACCTCGGCGCCGATTTCCGTCCTGAGCCCGTGAAATATCATGTCGCACAGGTAGTCTGGACCGTTGGCCGCTGAAATGTAGAGAATGCGCATAATCCATTACCAACCGAGGATGAAGGGGAACACACCGGGCCGAAAGTCCGTCATGCAATTGCTCTTCCTCATCTGCCTCTAATAAGCATGAGGAGTAGGAATGGATATGCGTCAGGTGAGAATTTCTTTATTGGCAAATGGAGCGACGGTCAACTTCGGGCGAGCATTATTGCAGCTTCGCGTACTCCGCCTTGGCTTCCTTCAGGATGGGAATGTCGGAATCGGCGTCTTTCCAAATGTTGAAGAAGTCCTGATACTCAGCTTTCGCTTTGGCGGGGTCGCCGGCCATCGCGTAGGCGCGGCCGGTTTGCAGATGCGCCAGCGATCCC
>DASPSE010000197.1:0-10340 GCA_035624085.1 Terriglobales bacterium | reverse complement strand
CAGAAGGGATTCGGTTTGAGGCTTGAGGTGTAGTTCCACGGCTATCAGTTTAGGAGCGGCGATTGGCCCTGTCAAAGTGATTGCGCGGTTGTTGCCGGCATAAATAAAGGCCACGTTGCGAAAGCAACGTGGCCTTTTCCGTTTTAGGCAGTTCGAGCCGCTTCGCATTTCGCGTACGGGAAGGATTCGGCGAGATGCTGCGTCAAAAGTAGCGCACGTTCTCTTGCGGCTGCCGATTTTGCCCCTGGGAACCTCGTGAATCGTCGAAGCCGTTCATCAATCCACTCTAGGGTTTCCTGAGGCTTACCAGCCAAGTCGACGTAAAAGAACAATACTTCCTGCCACCAGTCGGATCCACCGAGGTACTCGTCGCAGCAGGTCGTTAGATATGAGACGTTGAGGTGACCAAGCAGATATCGGGCAGTCAGGAATTCTTGAAATGAGTGGTGAGCAAAGCTGATCATGGATCCCATTTCGACTATCAGGCCGTCACGTAGAAGCTCGCTCCGCAGCACCTTCCAATTAGAATCTTTAAGTGTTTCCCGCGCGACGCTACTTACGTCCGCCTCCAGCATCTCCCTTCGTTTTTCCTTGTGAATACTGGCGGCAATACGTTTTAAGATAAAAAGCTTTTGGGTCGCGCTGAACTGCGAAGGGCGCTGCACGCTCTTGGCAAGATCCCACCCACCATTGTGAAGGTCAACGAAGATTTCGTAGAGTCTGGTCTTGTTCTCGGGCAATTTCGCGGTTTGCTTGAACACCAGTACGATCAGGGTCGCAAGTAAGGGTACCGTCATCATTTCCTTTAGGGACTGCGACCTCTCAAGCTGCTCGAAGAAGGCCAAAATCTTGCGTTCGTCATTTTCGAGCCACTTGGCAACAAGTTCCTTCAGCTGTTCGTCGTCAAACCCGCTCAGGTGAAGGCGCGGAACCCAGGTCATCCACGGTCCGTAAACGTAGTCTCGAGCGGTTATAACCACCTGCAACGAGGAGTCCTGCTTCGTCGCGTCCTCCGCAAGTCGGCTGATACGCTTCTGCGCTGCGGCACTTGGCACCTCGTCCAACCCGTCCAGATAGACCCGGGTGCGCTGATATTGGGGTTGGCCGTCTTTCGGCAACAGGGCAGAGATTCCCGCATGCTGCAGGAAAGCTTGTTTGAAATCCTTCCTGCTTACATCCCCAACTTGGTGCAGTGGCACGTAAACGGGCAAGGTGCTGCTCTGGCCATCCAGGAGTTTTTGGAGGTCGTTCAGCGCGTTCCAGCGGCAGAAACTGGTTTTCCCGAACCCTGCCGGAGCGACGACAAAGAGAGAACCTTGATAGTCGGCAATCATGCTCCCACTAAACGTTGTGCTCCGGTCCTCGTCTTCCGCTATACAACCCGACCCTGAGACGCGCGCAATCTCCCCGAGCTGGTTGATGATAGTTTCGTGGATTGCGGAGAAGCTCATCCCATATTGTGGAGTCAGCCGCTTAATGTATTGGGACAGAAGCTGCAAGTTCTTTTCCAGGCCCTGCAACGCTTCCCTTGTGGTGATATTGACGAGCTGAAATAGCTTATTGAGATCGTTTATGTTGGAGAGCCGCAGAGCGACGGAGGTCGACTGAAGGTCCCCTGCTTTCGTCCTTGTGGCGCGTGCCGAGAGGGCACGGCTCCACGAGGTCGTGATCCCATCGATGAGGTGTGTGCACGCGGAACGAACGGCGGCCCGCTTGGATATCTCAGCGCATAGTCCCCAATTTGCAAGGACACTCATGAATGAGTCGATATTGGTAATTTGCGTGACGACATCCTCGATCCTTTCGTGCGTGTATGTGCGGTCCTCGAAATGTTTTGAGAGGGTCTGATAGAGTGGTCGCAACGAATACGAGCGCAGAAACCGATGCAGATGCGGCTGCACGTACACTCGCTTGATGCTCGTCTCAGTCGTTCCAAGCTGGTACTGAAATGATAAGCCGCTGAGTTCTTTCGCGCTTGCTGTCGTTTCCGTGAGTGCGGCGGCATAGGCGTGGATCAGGCCGAATTCCTCTGCCAAGTACTCAGGCCAGTGAACCTTGAACAGCTCCAGCAACGACGCCCCGCCGATAAACTGGACGCGCTCGTCACTTGCCTTTAGCGCGCCAATTATGGACGATACCGTTTCCGGCGGTATCGGATGGGGCGTAATGATGAAAACTCGGCTAACCTTTTGTTCCTTTCCATTCTCGTCGGGGAGCGGTGTGTCTAATGCCTGCTGAGCTTGATTGAATACCGTCCTTGCCCCAGCCGCACTGCTTGCGCTGCCGGTGATCCTTGTGTTTTTGACCACACATGCATTCAGATCCCTCTGCCCAAATGCTCCAGGCGTATAAAAGATGAGGTCCTTCCCGAGCTCCTGGCTCCCCTGCAGGATTTGCACTCCGGTATGCCCGGGTATTTTACTCAGGAGCTTCGCCAACGCCTGCTGAAGGGCGATCTCGTTTGGGAACGTCTCGGCGAATTCTTGTACCGTAGTCATCTACCCAACCTCTTTTTTCGCCTAAGTATATCCTCGGGTGGGCGATCACGCTTCCAAAAGCTTCTGTGCCGCGGCGCGTGACTGCTGTTACCGATTTTGACGGCCTCCGTGTGTAATCCCGTCGAGTTCAATTAAGGGCGGAGCACGTGTGCGTGGGCACGAAGCGCCGAACTCGCATTTTGGGCACTAGCATGTGTAGCGCGGGCATTCCTGCCCGCGACTGGGCGGACAAGAATGTCCGCTTTACGCAAAGCCAAGGCTTGGCGGACAGGAATGTCCGCCCTACACAAGCTCCGTCCACAACCAAGGGTATTCCTCCGGTGTTTTCACCAAGCCTCTTCTGACCGGATTCTGTCGAATGTACTCGATCTTTTGCTGCAAACTCTCACAACTACGAACCACATAATCAAATGACTCTTCTTGCCATACGGGTCCTGAGCAGCCTAATAACCGGTTCACACTACGGGCCGAGGCTCCCTTAATCCCCTTCAGTACGTCCCGCAAACAGAATGCATCACGCGAGCGTCTCTTAACGGAGTCATTAGCAGGTGCACGTGCTCGGGCATTACGACAGCCGCATGAAGATGAAAGCGGATTCCATTTCCGTACAGACAGCAATCGAGAACTGCGGTGCGGCAATGCTCCGGCAGCGGAGTGCTTACGCCTTTTCGAAAACTGACGAAGATAGCGCGGTCCGCCTTCTGAAAATGAGGCAGCCTCCTGCGATACTCATATTTGTTTGCGAGCATCTCTCAAATTGTTTTAGAACCGTAGGCCGTCGTCTGTGACAGATGAACTTGGCGGACAAGAATGCCCGCCCTACACATTTCGGGGACAAATCCGCCTCTTGGCGAACGTTACTGCGTGGGCTGGGTGGGAGGGCAGACGCTTTTCGCGGGGGCGTGCCGCTTTCCAACTTGGCGGCGGGCGACAGCGGCGAACAGCACTCCCATCAACAGGATCGCGACCGCGAGCGCCACGAGAACTCGCCGGTATGGGTTCGAGCCTCCGCTGAGCGGGCCGAGCAAGCCTGGTTCCGCTGGTTGCAGAGTTGAACAAACTTCTGCAAGCGATCGCTGGTAAACCTTCTGCAGTATCAGGACGGGCGTGAACTGGAGGACCGCGGCGGAAATCAAGTAGACGGCGCCGGCGCGCAGGGCTCGGGCTTCAATCGAAATCGGAAGATGGGTGAAATACAGCGACTCCCAAGTCGATGCGATTGTGTAACTGCCTAAAAATCCGGCCAGGTTAAGAAACATACCGGCGGTGACCTGGAGCTTGACCAGCGCTTTTATCTTTTGCTCGTCGGATGCGACATCGATGTAATAGCCGGTCTTGCGTGGGCCGCGCGGGAGAAAAATTAATCGCCCGCCTGCATCTTTTCTGAACAGGGCATCGGCCGCGCGGTTGAACATCGTGGAAAGGCTCCTTCGGCGGATACTAGCACGTAAAAGAGCGTGGCCTGAGGGCGAAATGCGCACAGCAAGTTACCTTGGAGTAGTGAAAGGTAGCTAGCACTCCGGAGCTTGCCGGACAGGAGTGTCCGACCACACAAGGTAGCTTCCAGGCCATGTGAGCGCCGCAATTTTGACAAAACCTTCGAAGCTACGTAACGTCTAACCGGATCAGCGGTCAGAGCGCGAAGGAAACGGCGTGCAGCCGCCTCGCGCTCATCACCGAGGAGGCTTTGCAATGAAGCAGACAGCTGCGTTTTTGTTGCTGGGGTTGGTCACGCTTGTGGCGGCATCCGCACAGGACGCAAAGAGTGCGCCACAAGGGCAACAGCTATCCGTAGCGGCGGTCGTCGACCGCGAGATCAGCAACGTGGAAAAACAGATTGTGGAAGTTGCGGAAGCCATGCCGGAAGAGAAGTTCAATTTCACTCCGGAGGGCTTGAACATTCCGGGCGCGGACTACAAAGGCGTCCGCACGTTTGCCGGGCAGGTGAAGCATATTGCGGCTTCCAACTATTTCATATGGTCTCCGCTGACGGGGGATAAGCTGCCGGAAGGCTTAAAGGACGGCGACGGCCCTCAGAACGTCAAGACCAAAGCTGAGATCATCAGCTTTCTGAAGGATTCTTTTGCGCTGGGTCATAAGGCTGCGGCTTCATTAACCGCGGAGAACATGTTGCAGAACCCAGGGAGTAGCAAATCGACTCGCCTGCGGCTGGCTGTATTTGGCGTCGAGCACGCATTCGATCACTACGGGCAAATGGTGGAGTATTTGCGCATGAACGGGATTGTGCCGCCGGCGAGCCGGCCAAAGTCAAACTGAGCGATCTCGCAGTTCCCGGCGTGGCTGCCGCGGGAACTGGTGTGTTTCGAACTAATCCGAAAGGCAGGCGGATGACGCGGTGGGTGCCATACGGTTATTCGAGACGAATGGGCAAGCGGATATGGAAGGTGGTGCCGCGACCCACTTCGGTGTCAAACGTGATTGAGCCGCCGTGCCGTTCTACGATGGTGCGGGCGATGGCCAGACCTTGGCCGGTGCCGCGGCCCACTTCTTTGGTGGTGAAAAAGGGCTCGAAAATCTTGTCGTGAATGTTCGCAGGTATGCCGCAACCGGTGTCGCTGATTGAGATCACGACATGGTCGCCTTCGCGGCGCGTGCGAATGCCAATTACGCCTTTCTTAGCCTCAGGTTCGCGACGATCTTTAATGGCGTGAGCGGCGTTAACCAGCAGGTTGAGAAAGACCTGGTTCACGTCTCCGCCGTTGCATTTCACCAGCGGCAATTCCTGGAAATCGGTCTCCACATCGGCGACATACTTGATCTCGTTGCGAGCTACGATCAGCGTGCTCTGCAAATTTTTGTTCAAATCGGTGGCGATTTTTTCACCACGGTCGGTATGAGCAAACTCTCGCATGGCCTTCACAATGGTGGCTACGCGGGTAACTCCGTCCATTGATTGTTCGAGGGCGCTGGGTATCTCCTGCATAAGAAAATCCAGGTTGGCGGACTTCTCAGCTTTGGTTACCTCCTCGGCCAACTCCCGCCCCGCTCCACCATTGGCGGCTGCCTGGTGAAGCTGCCTGTATTTCGCCAGCACTTTGGCGAGGTCGTCGAACGCTCCCTGAAGGAAATGCGTGTTATCGCCGACAAACTGGATGGGCGTATTGATTTCGTGGGCGATGCCGGCGGCCAAGCCGCCGACAGCCTCGAGTTTCTGGGCGTGGCGGAGGTCCATTTCGAGCCGTACACGTGCGGTTACATCCTGCGCCACGACGAGCACCGCCAAGTGCCCTTCGTAGCGGAGCCTGTGGGAACTGATCTCGACCTGAATGACACGGCCGTCCCGGGTACGATGTTTTGAACTCCCCGAGAACTGCTTGGCCTTCCGGATTTGCTGAACCTTGGTGGCCAGCCGTTCCAGTTCGTCGGGCGGCTGGATATCCGCAACTTTCATGCGCAGAAACTCGTCCCGGCTGTATCCATAGTGTTCGATGGCGGCGGGGTTGACCTCCAGAAAGTCGAGCGTGCGGAGATCGCAGACCCAGACGGGAAGGGGGATGGTTCCGAATAACATGCGGGCGCGCTCTTCGCTACGTTGCAGGGCGAGTTCCGCGCTCTTGCGCGCGGCGAGGTGAACGGTGAGCAGAGAAGTCAGGAGCAGTCCGGCAGCCAGCGCCGACCAACTGCTCCAATGAGAAGGCTGGAAGGCCGAGGGAAGAGGATAGGCGAACATTTCCCAGGTTCGCCCGCCCACCTGGATGGTACGCATGGTGCGGAAATTTTTAGGGAGGTCTTCGGCGCTATCGAAGCGGGCGCCCTTGGGATAGAGTAACCGCTCTCCCAGTTCGGCGTCGCGGTCGAAGATGGCGATCCTGAGGCCGGATGCGGGATTGGGGATGGCGCCGGTCTTTTCAACCATGTCCTGGATCCGGAATACCCCGAGCGCGAACCCGATGAGTGCGGCCCGGCGGCTCTGTTCGGTTTGGGGATCACGATCTCCCCAGTAGACTGGGTGGAAGACGAGTGCACCGTACTGGTCGGCCGTTTCCTGTACGAGGACGACCCGGCTGGTGGCGATCATTCGGCCGGTCGCTGCTGAACGCTGGAGCGCGGCGCGGCGTACCGAGTTGGATGCCAGGTCGTAGCCCACGGCTTTCTCGTTGCCAGCGAATGGCTCGACGAAAAAGACGGGGAAGTACTCTTCGCGGTCGCCGGCTCTGACCATCTCCCCGTGAGGAAGACGCTCGGTGAATTGGAAGGAGGGAAAACCGTCTTGTCGGGCGGAGCGTTCGTAATCTGACCGCAGGTTTTTCGGTACTCTGGGAATCCATTCCAATGCCTGGATGGCCTTATTCTGCGCGAGGAGCGCGGCGGCGAAGCGTGCAAATGCCGCCCGGTCGAAGCGCTGCGAGGCATCGAAAAACGCGTCAACGGAAATCAGGTTGTCGACGGTGAGAGCGACGTTGGTTTCCAAAGCGTCCAGCCGTTCCCGTGCCACGCTGTCGAAGGCTGCCCGGGCATTTTCTCCTTCGAGATTTCGGAGGGTGACGAAAATCCCGGCTGTCAAGAGAACGCCGGCCACAACGACGACCAGCGAAGGAAGCAAGCGGCGCGCGAGTTTAACGAAAAGGCTCATGGATCAACGATCGCGGGCTTGAGCGCTTGGCATAGAGAGCAGTGCCGTGGCCAACAGGGCGCAGCACTCCGTTGTTTTCATCGGCAGAATGCGGGTGGAGGTTTAGGGGCGCGCTCCTAGCGGGTGGCGCAGCCTTGGCGCCTTGTGCGAAGGCGGGGATTTCGCTATTGAAGAGCCGGTGCTTCCCAGCACGGTACATCTAGCTGATCGTGTACCTGCCGGTCTCGATTACCTTCTGCGCGATTTGCTGGCGGTAAGAGATGGTATTGAACGGCTCGTACTTGGCCATCCGGCGGAGAATCGCAAGCTGAGTGCGGAGCATGTCGCCATCGGCAACAGCGGCGATGATCTTGCGCGCCGCGGCTTCGATCTTCTCCATGGCTTGCGAGAGGTAGACGCGGGTCATGGCGATGGGCAACGCAGTAGCGGACTCACCGTCGCGTTCGACGATCTTTTGAGCACGCAGCACAGCCGATTCCATCGCGTAGGTTTCGATTGTCATATCGGCGATGGCGCCCATGATCTCCTGCTGATCCTCGATGGCCTGCATGTATTTCTGGGTGGCGGATCCCGCGGCGAACAGGCCCAGCTTCTTGGCCTGTGCCACCAGCTTGCGTTCTTCTGCGAGTGCGCCTTCGAGTTCTTCCCCTTGCGACGGACCGGAAAGAACTTCATCCATTAATTTCTTGATCGCGGGCATGAGCGGCAACTGACCGGACATCGCGCGCTTGAGCAGGAATCCGGTGATGATGAGACGGTTGATCTCGTTGGTGCCTTCGAAGATGCGGTTAATGCGGGCGTCGCGGTAGGCGCGCTCGGCAGGATATTCCTCGACGAAGCCGTAGCCGCCATAAATCTGCACGGTTTCATCGACCACGTAGTCGATCATCTCCGAACCCCAGACTTTGATGATCGAGCACTCCACGGCGTACTCTTCGATGGCCTTGCGGATATTTTTCAGCGCGTCGGGGCCGGACCTGTCGACCTCGGCGAGGGCAACGTCCATCATTCCTACGGTGCGATAGACCAGCGACTCGCCGACGTAGATCAGGATTGCCATGTTGGCAAGTTTCTCGCGGACGAGGCCGAAATCGGCGATAACTTTCTTGAATGCCTTGCGCTGCTTGGCATAGGCAATGGAGTTTTCGAGAGCGACCCGTGCCCCACCGACGCACATTGCTCCCAGCTTGAAGCGTCCGATGTTGAGGATGTTAAAGGCAGGAACGTTGCCTTTGCCGATTTCTCCGAGGACATTTTCGACCGGGACTTTGCAGTCGTTGAGGATGATGGGGCAGGTGGACGATCCGCGAATGCCCATCTTGTGCTCTTCGGCACCGATGGAAAATCCGGGAAAAGTTTTTTCGACGAGAAACGCCGTGAACTTTTCGCCATCTACTTTGGCAAATACGGTGAAGAGATCGGCGAAACCGCCGTTAGTGATCCACATCTTTTCGCCGTTCAGGATGTAGTGCTTGCCGTCTTTCGAAAGCTCAGCACGGGCGCGGCAATTGAGCGCATCGGAGCCGGAGGATGCTTCTGATAATGCGAAGGCGCCGACTAGTTCTCCGGCGGCCAAGCGAGGCAGATATTTTTTCTTTTGCTCTTCCGTGCCGAAATACACGATGGGCAGAGTGCCGATGCCGGTGTGTCCGCCCCAACTGGTAGCAAAGCCGGCGTACTTGGCGATGTGATCGGCGATCACGGCGGCGGTGACTTTGTCCATTTCCAGGCCGCCGTAGGCCTCGGGGATTTCTACCGAGCTGAGGCCCAGTTCGCCCGCTTTCTTCAGCAAGTCACGGGTAACGGAGAAATCCTTGTGCTCGATCTTCTCGACGTTGGGAACAATCTCGTTGACCGCAAACTCTTCTGCCGTCTGGCCGATGAGCTGGTGCTGCTCGGTGAAATCTTCGGGCGTGAAGACTTCGTCGGGGCGGCGCTCTTCGAGTAAGAAACTGCCGCCAGATATTTTCGTCCTGGGAACTGCACTTGTCGTCGCCATGCTAACCCCTCGTTGAAACCACGAAGGACACGAAGAAGCACGAAGGATCAATTCTTACACAATTCCTTTCTGTGCCTTTGAGTCCTTGGTGGTTTCTCGCGTTTATTTCCATCCTGTACCGGTTACGAAGCGCCTGATTCCGTCCTTGAGATGTACCACATTGAAGTTTATAAGCAGTCCGATAGATTTGCCACTCAGCTTGAGGTACGAAAGGATTTGCGCCTGATGGACAGGGGATATTGCGTCCACCGATTTGACCTCCACAACCACAAGGTCTTCGACCAACAGATCCTTGCGGTATCCAAGTTCGAGTTTGACCTGCCGGTAAACAACCGGAAGGCCCACCTGGGCAGCTGATCGAAATCCAGCTTGCCCGAGTTCGTACTGTAGGCAGGCGGTGTAGGTACTTTCCAACAGGCCGGGGCCGAGTTCGGTGTGAACCTTCATCGCGGCGGTGATGATGGCGTGGCTGACTTGCTGGGCATTGATTCCTGTGGTGGGAACTGTGGCCATGGGAAGAGTGTGAGCGTGAGTGGGACTAAGGCCAAGGTTGTTCGTCACGGGTAGCTACTGTTTTTCCCTTCGTGGAACTTCGTGTCCTTCGTGGTCAGCCGGGTCTGTGAAACCACAAAGGACACGAAGGTACACGAAGACAACTGCGCGGGAGCGCTCAATTCAGGCTCTCGAAAATTCCTGCTGCTCCCATGCCACCGCCGACACACATGGTCACCAAGCCGTAGCGAGCGTGGCGACGCTTAAGTTCACGAATGATTGTGGCGGTGAGCTTAGCGCCAGTGCAGCCCAGCGGGTGTCCCAGGGCGATCGCACCACCGTTCGGGTTGACGCGGCCAGGATCAAGCCCAGCTTCTTTGATAACTGCCAGCGATTGCGCTGCAAAGGCTTCGTTTAACTCGATCACGTCGATATCGGGAAGTTTCAACCCGGCCAGCTTCAAGGCCTTTGGAATCGCGAACACGGGGCCGAGACCCATTTCTTCGGGTTTGTATCCGGCCGTGGCGAACGACACGTACCGCGCCAGGGGCTTGATGCCGAGCGCTTTGGCGCGTTCGGCGGACATGACGATGGCTGCCGCCGCGCCATCGGACATCTGCGAAGAATTCCCTGCCGTTACTGTTCCCTTGGCGTGAAACGCCGGCTTGAGTGAAAGCAGCGCTTCGAGCGAAGTGTCGGCGCGCGGGCCTTCATCGGTTTTGAAAATGATTTCGTGGCGCTTTGGCCTGGAACCGTT
>DASPSE010000176.1:0-7207 GCA_035624085.1 Terriglobales bacterium | reverse complement strand
GGATCTGGCCGAAAACAACACCGATCAAACGGATGTCTCCACCGATATCAGCAACTTCCAAGATCAGTTGGCAACCCAAAAGCAGCAGCTGATTAATGAATACAGCCAGGTGAACGCCCAGTTGGAAGAGTATCCGTATCTTTTGGCAGAAGTTAACGCAACCCTGGGCAACATTCTGCCAAACGAATCCAACACCTCGCCAAACGAAGGCACCGTGGTCGGTTCTGGTTCCAACGACACCAGCACTGGCACCAGCTCCACTTCCAGCACATCCAGCACATCCAGTTAATAGCTATGACGGACCCTCGAACTCTTTATCGGGAAAGTGCCGTGCGGGGAGCCAGCCCGGTGCAGCTGGTCGTAATGCTGTACGAGCAGATTGTGGAGGATTTGCGGCGGGCAATCAGGGCGATCGACGAAAACCGCATCGAGGTGCGCACCAACGCGATCAATCACGCCGTTGTGATCATCGGCCACTTACAGAATAAGTTGGACCACACGCGCGGAGGTGAAGTCGCTCGAAATTTGGAGAGGTTTTACAACGTCTCCCGGCAGAAGCTGCTGGAAGCGCAGTTCGTTGCCTCCAAGGAGATCCTCACCGAGCAAATATCTCTTCTTCTCGACCTGCGCGACGCCTGGACCCAAGTGGATCAGGCAGAGGCGGCTCGCTCAGCACCGGCAGCTGCTCCTCCGTATGGGGAGACGGGCAGCGCCCCACCCGATCAGAAGGTACACGCAGATTGGAAGGTGTGATGCCAACTGCCACCATCGAAGTCCTGCGACTGGCCAATCGCAATTTGCGCGCTGGGCTGGAGCGTTTGCAGTCCGCACGGAACACGGCAGCAATTCGAACCGAAGATCTTTCTTTTCTGCGAAGCGAAGTTTTACGGGCAGCGGAGTGCACGCACAATACCTCTCCTGACAACGCTGGGAAGGCGGGACTAGAGAAAGAGATCTCCGAATGCCGAAACCATCTCCAGCAGCTCTCCCAAATCTTGCCTCTTATTCACATTCAGTTGCGAGCGCGGAAGGGCCGCTTGGAAGCGGCACTGGGGCACCTGCAGGCGGTCGCGGCTTGGGCCGACGCCAGCCGGGAAAGCCTCTAAGCGAGCGGGCGGCTGGCAGTCGCCACGATGGCTCTGACTATTTCAGGTAATCGAACAAGCTGGTCCGCGGCATCGAGCTCATGGCACTGAGCGTGGCGTTTATCGCGGTTTCGTCGCTGGCAAGCTGACTCGCTACCGTAGCCATGTCCGCGCCGGCGACCGTATTTTCCTGCTGGCTGAGATTCACGTTTTCTGTGCCCAGGAAGGTCTGCTGGCTCTGCGCCTGATTCATGGCATTGCCGTAAAACACCCGCTGCTCCGTCACATAGTTGTATGCGTTTGTGACTTCCGTTACCGCATTGGGGATTCCTGAGTTCGTATTCAACCCGTTGATCAAATCCTGGATCGCCTGAAACACATCCGCACCCGGCCCATTGAAAACCTGAGACCCAGGCAAATTCACCTGGACTTGGTAGCCGTTACCAATGGTCACCAGGTTCGTACCAGAATTGCCTTTGTAACTGACCCCCGAGGGAGCTGCGGCATCGATTACGTAAGGTTCTGTATCTGCAGTGCCGGCGAACAGGAACTGGTCTTGGTAAGTCGTGTTTGCCAGGCTAATGAGCTGGCTCTGAATGCCGCTCAACTCGGTCGCAATGGCTGACCGGTCAGTATTGGAGAGCGTTCCGTTTGCCCCTTGGACTCCCAGGCTGATCGCGCGCTGCAGAACCGTCGCCACCGAGCTGAGCGTGGAATCCGCAGTCGAAAGCTGGCTATTGATGCTGCCAATGCTTTGCTGGAAGGAATCGACCTGGCTGGTTGCATTCTGGATCTGAACCAGCTCGGCGGCGCCCGCCGGATTATCGGAAGGCTTGTTAATCGTGCTTCCCGTTCCCATCTCCAGGGTCGCGGTGCTCTGCTGTTGCTGAAGGTTCTCCAAAGCGGCCAGCAGATCCGGCATCGGGTAAGGATTCACTCTTATGGCGCTCATACGGTTAACGTGTCCATGTTGATCACGGTGTAAAGCATATCGTTGATCGTGGTAACCATTTGTGCTGCGGCATCGAAGGCGTTTTGGTACTGCACCATGTTGGCAGCTTCTTCATTCAACGAGACCCCGGAGATGCTTCCCAGCTGATCCTGCAATTGGTTCAGGATCGATTGGGAAGAAGTCAACTCCGCCGAAGCATTCGAGACATCACTGCCCACGCCGAATACGAGATTCGAATAGTAGTCGGTTGGCGTTTGCCCGTCGGCGGTGGCCTGGTTTTGGACGGCAGCTAAGGTAGCCACATTGCCGTTGCTCGCGGAGGCTGTGTCATCGGAACTGGCAGCGATCAGCGAAGGGTCGGAAATGGCAACCGCCATGGTGGCAGCCGCACCCTGCCCGGAAGCTGGCGGCGCAACGAAGATGTTTCCTCCTGGCTGCAAAGTGCCGTTTGCCTGCTGCACCAGGGTGTATCCTTGTGCATTGGCAGCATTCAGGTTGTTCGCCAGGCCTGCCGAGAGGGTATCCAAATTGGAAAGCAAATTGGGAATCGTCTGATCCCGCACTTCAATCAGCCCCGCCAGTTCGCCCGATGTCAAATCCGAGGTGATATCGCTTCCCTGGGAGTAAATGTCCTGCATGCCCGAAGCAGTGGTTTGAGTGCTAAGGGTAAAGCTTTGTCCGCCGATCACCAGAGCGGTTCCGTTCGACGTGGTAAGGGTCAGGCCGTTGTCGCTCTGGATAGTGGAGACGTCGATCAGATTGGAAAGCTGGCCGGTTAGCACATCCCGCTGATCCTCTAGGGCGCTGGCATCCTGACCTACTCCTTGCAGTTGGCTGATCTGGGTGTTGAGGTTCGCAATCTGGCCGGTCAGTACATTGACTTGGCTGACATCCTGGCTGACCTGCAAATCGAGGTTCGATCTTTCTTGGCTGAGATTGTCAGAAGTATTGTTGAACGCGGTTGCCATGTTTGCGGCCGCGGCCAGCACTCCCTGCCGCAGAGAAAGATCTGTGGGATCGGTGGACAGCTGGTTCAGGCTGCTGAAGAAATTCGATATCTCTGTACCAATATCGTTGTTGCTGGTGGTGAATTGCACTTGCGCCTGCTGCATCGCGGTGACATAGGCCTGCAGTTGCCCCTGCTGTTGTGTCTCTTCTTGGATGCGGAGCTGCAAAATAGGATCGCGCAGGCTTTGCAATTTCTCGAGAGATACGCCCATCCCATAGGTAACCGATCCCATTGTGACGGGGTCGTTTTCCACCAGGACGGGCTGCAGCCGTGAGTAGCCCGGCGTGTTGGCGTTGGCGACGTTGTTCGTAGTTGCATCCAGCGCGCCCTCTTCGGCTCCTAGCGCGCCAGTAGCGATCGACATGGTCCCAAAAAGGCTGGACATAAACCTATCCTCTTGAATCCTCGACTGCGGCTGGCGATTGTGGCGCAGGTGGAAGGTACGTGACTCCGGAGTTCGCCAGAACCCGGCAGAAGATATCCACGGTACGGCGCGCTCGCCGCAGCAGTGAGCCGTAAGCGCGATTCAGATCGGCGACCCGCGTCTCAATCTCCAGCCACTCGGTCAACAGCGCGCGCTGGCGCTGACGAGCTGGGCTCAAAGCTTCAGTTTCCCCTAAGTGCGTGCGTGCGACGGAGCGCGCTGTCTTTGCGACCGGGAAAGCGTGCCCCGGGACCAATTCAGGAACCAGGCGCCGCAACTCCTCACAGAGCTCCTGCTGCCGTTGAGTTTGAACGCTCAGCCGCCTGGCATCAGAGTGCAGGATTGCCACCTGCGCAAGCTCAAGGGAGGCAGCCAATTCGTGCATCAGGGTTACCCGCCGCTCGAGCAATTCGTTAACGGGGGAGGGATCTTTGTCCATGCTGGCAATCCGCCTTCAGGCGAGGCTATCCACCTGGTGCTGTGGAGCTTCAGGGCTGTCTGCCTGCTCGGAGTTGCTGGTATCTGAGGGCGCCTGGCGCCGTGGCCGTGAGCGCGCCTCGCGCCGAGACTCATTCTTAAGCTGGTCGGGCATCCGGGCCGTCGGTTCCACGCGCTCTGTGCCGATCTCGCTCATAACATCCTTCCGATCCAATGGTTACGCGGCGGCGCTGCCTGCCATATGGGACATCAATGCTCCTGAAGTCTGCTCTGGAGTCACGGCATAATTCCCGCTGCGAATCAGCTGAGCTAAAGCTGCAACCTTGTCCTGCCGGATTTCTGGCAGCTGATTTACGGCTTCCGTGAGAGCTTGCGCCCTGACGTAATCCGGGGAAAGCTTTGACACATCTGTCGCCAATTCGCTCGGCGCCGGTCCGCTGGATGACTGCAAGCCCGGCTGGCTTGATTCTCCCGGGTCAGCAGTTTGGCCAACGTTTGGATTTAAGTCGATTCTCATCGCGATCTCCTTGCCTGCTATTCCCTCCTGCAATTTAGCTATCGGCAGTCTATTAAAAACCTTTAATTCGACCCTGATCCTAGCCGCAGCCTTTGATCCCAAGATTCACCTCTTTGCCAAATCGGCATTCCCCTGTAACACTTTAGTTTCTTCCTTCGACCGATGCCGGTCACGTCCATTTGCCCGGGATCGGGGGTTGCCCCGGACGCCCACTCGTGCTAGAAACGCGGGTAGGAAGTTGTCCACATCAGTCATGGCAACCACTTCGGGAGCCCGGATCAGCCCTCGCGGCAAAGCCACCGCCAAATCGGTCAAGACTGCCGAGGTGATCATCCCGGAAAAGCTTTATTTCCGTATCGGAGAAGTCGCCCAATTGTGCCGCTTACCGGCCTATGTGCTGCGTTTTTGGGAGACGGAGTTTCCCCAGCTCAAACCGGTCAAGAGCAGCACGGGACAGCGCATGTATCGCCACAAGGACGTCGAGAACGTGCTGCACATTCGGAAACTTCTCTACGAGGAAGGATTCACCATCGCTGGCGCGCGCCAGCATTTGCGCGCGGAGAATAAAGGCGAGAAGAAACAGGACCCATTGCCATTTCCGGAGAGGCCTTCGTCGGACCTGAAACAGATTCGCCAAGGCCTTCGCGAGATTCTGGCCATTGTTTCAAACCGGCGCTAAGCGGGAAATTCAGCACTCACAAGCCACGCGGAACCCGTAGTCGGCATACCTGAACTGCGGGGGCAGGCTGGAACGGGCCGCGCAGCGTGCAACTTTGACGTGATGCCGCCAGGAACCTCCGCGTGAAGCCCGGCGTTCACCCGTCGCCGGCCCGCGTGGATTGCGTTCGGGCGAAACCGCATAATAGTCAGCCTGATACCAATCGCTGCACCATTCGTGCACATTCTCACAAATGTCATGAAGCCCAAAGGAGTTCGGCGCATATTGCGCCACGACCTCCGGTCCATTCTTCCAACGTTCGCTGTAATCAGGTAGCGATTGTGGCGGATCGTCTCCCCATGGGAAAGATTTGCCCTCCGCACCGCCGCGAGCCGCCCGTTCCCACTCCGCCTCGCTAGGAAGACGATAGTTCGTACCTGTTATTCCGCTGAGCCAATCGCAATACTGGACTGCCTCGAACCACGAAACCGCAATCACGGGCTGGTTGGGGTGAGAGAAATTTGAGTCATTCCACAGCGGCGGCGGTTGAGTTCCGGTTGCTTGAAGAAAGTGAGCGTATTCCCGGTTCGTGACCTGACATTCAGCGAGATAAAAGGCGTCCACCCACACACGATGTACGGGGCGCTCATTGTCTTGGCCGGCCTCCGAGCCCATCCAGAACCATCCCGCCGGGATGAGTGCAAGCTTGGGTCTTCGTGTCCGTTCCAGATCTGTTTGAGGCAAGGCTGACACAAACTCCTTAGCTCCCCATGACCTTGAGGTTGGGACTCAGAATCAACCTCGGTTCGGTCGCACGCTGCACGTCATCGGCGCTCAGTCCCGGGGCTATTTCCTCCAAGACGAGTCCGGTGGGCGTGACCTGAATCAATGCCATGTCCGTTACGATTGTGTCCACCACGCGCACGCCGGTCAGGGGCAGCGTGCATTTTTTCAGAATCTTGGGTTGGCCTTCACGTGTGGTGTGCTCCATCGCAATGATCACGCGCCGAGCTCCGGCAACCAGATCCATGGCTCCGCCCATGCCCTTCACCATTTTTCCCGGGATCATCCAGTTGGCAAGATTGCCTTCCTCATCTACTTCCATCGCTCCAAGCACGCTCAGATCAATATGGCCACCGCGGATCATGGCAAACGAATCGGCGCTGGAGAAATAGGCCGTGCCCTTGATTTCGGTGACAGTTTCCTTGCCCGCATTGATCAGATCGGGGTCTTCGGAGCCTTCGACCGGATACCGGCCAATGCCGAGCATGCCATTCTCGCTTTGCAGGATTACATCCATTCCCGGGGGCACGTGGTTGGCGACCAGCGTAGGCATGCCGATGCCGAGGTTCACGTAGAAGCCGTCGCGCAGTTCGCGCGCGATTCGCTTTACGATGCGCTCGCGCTTTTCTACGTCTTTGCCGATTTTTGCCTGAGTGGACATATCCGAAATCTACGGTGATCAGTGGTCAGTTGCCAGTGGTCAGTAAAACGCTCTCTGACAACTGATCACTGTTCACTGGCCACTTTTCGTGTCGTCCTCTTCTCAATCCTTTTCTCATACAACGCGCCCTGGAAAATGCGATTCACAAACACGCTCGGTGTGTGGACCATGTCCGGCTCCAATTCGCCGACCTCGACCAAATGCTCGACTTCGGCGATGGTGACTTTTGCCGCAGTCGCCATCATTGGATTGAAGTTCCGAGCGGTTTTGCGATAAACCAAGTTGCCCCATTTGTCGCCCTTCCAGGCTTTCACCAACGCGAAATCGGCCTTTAGAGCGCGTTCCATAACGTACATGCGCCCCTCGAATTCGCGTGTTTCTTTATTTTCAGCCACGACCGTGCCCACGCCGGTGGGAGTAAAAAATGCCGGTATTCCCGCTCCTCCGGCGCGAATGCGTTCGGAAAAAGTTCCTTGCGGCACCAGGTCCAACACGATCTTGCCTTGTAGAACCATTTGTTCGAGGAGTTTGTTCTCGCCGACATAAGTGCCGATGTGCCTGCAAATCCGTCCGGCGGAGAGCAGCAGGCCCATGCCGAACCCGTCCACGCCGGCGTTGTTGCTGATAGTGGTGAGATTCTTCACTCCTTTGCGGACCAGAGCGCGGATCAGGTTCTCGGG
>DASPSE010000177.1:0-8873 GCA_035624085.1 Terriglobales bacterium | reverse complement strand
CTACCGGTGTTCGTGCCTCGTCCACGCCACAGGACGGTCACAAAATCACCCTCCGCGAACTCTTTATCGACGAACAATTCAATATCTGGAAACGCGGCGCGCCAGCCATGAATGTCAGCTTGGTCTCGCTCAAAACTAATGTCGTGGTCGACCGCGTGGTTCACGAAGTCTTTGGCGTAGATTTCATCCGCGACTTCGAACCTGCCCTGTGTCCAGATATCGATGAACACTTTGCGAACGATCTCTTTGTTTTTCGAGGCACGGTTGTCTTTGCCGAAGGCCGGCGCGATGGCTAGTATCAGTACTGCTGCAGCGAAGGTCCGATTCATGTGAGACTCCTCCCTGGTAAGAATTCCTCATTGTTCTTGAGGCGAATCGGCTTCCCAGATAAACACTTCTTCCACGGTCTTCCCAAACGCGCGTGCGAGCCTGAAAGCCAGCGGGAGCGCGGGATCATACTTGCCGTTCTCAACGGCGATGATTGCCTGCCGCGAGACTCCCACGATCTCGGCCAGCTGCGCTTGCGTCCAATCTTTCTCTGCGCGCAGTACCCGCAGCCGGTTTTTCATCGGTAGTGCCTGGCTGCTATGAAATACCCAATGCCGTAAAACGCGGCCATGAAAATCCACACGATGCCGACATTCAGCGGGCGTACGGCCTGTGCCTTCTCTAAGTATCCATAGACAAAGACCGCTAAGCCGGTCAGCAGGAATCCGATTGCGACCGCCTCCAAATGCACATGACGCAAGAACTCATCGAGTTGGCGAATCCTGCGGATGATCACTGCTACCAAGACCAGATTCGCCGGTATTGGTAGCAGTGCAAAGATGATTCGGGCATGCGGTCTGAAGCCCGGTTGTCCTAACAGCCAACCGGCTCCAACATCGATTGCCATAGCGACGCACAGAACGCCCAACAAAGTGCCGATGGGCTGAACTGAATTTCGACTGGTCATCTTCGTAAGGTAGCTCAAACGCGACAAAATGTAATTTATGCATTACATCATGTCAAGAGAAAAATGCTCAGGAACCCGCTCGGGGACGGGCCAGAGAAACACGGTAGGCGATTTTAGTTTCTGATTCCCGGTCTGCCCGCAAGAAATCTGCCGAGCTAAAGGATCGGCATTCGTGCATGGCTGTACGAGGAATTCTCTGGAAGATCGTAAGGGAGGACACGGGCGTCCGGACTATTCCGAGGAGCGTAATACACCTGTTGCAACTTCCGCACTGCGCTAACGCGAAGGGCCTCCTCCGGAGACCTCATGATCGTTCGACCCGCACCGTACGATGCCGATGCTTCGACTAGATACCAAGACGCATCCGGAAAGCTGGCGCGGCTCAGAGCATCTCTCGTAACCCCGGAGTCGAGAAGCAAGTGGCGGAGTTTCTTTTTGTCGGAAAGAATGTAGAACACTGGAACACTCGCCATTCGGTCGGGCTGCGCGGCCAATATACCCACAGCTTCGTTCTCGATTCTCCCTTGGGCTACGTCTGTGGGTTCTTGCAGGAAGACAAGCAAGGCCTGGGACATTGCTACATAGTGCAAGTTCCGGATGCTGGCGAAACGCAATAGAAAACTGCTTGCCAAGCCCACAGCCAGCAAGATCGTAAGGGCAACGTAGCCGCGCATTGAGGGCCAGGGGAGCCAGCCCAACGCGGCGTCGACCATCTTCCCACCCAGCCCTCCCGGAATGAACATCGCAGTGCGTCGCTTGTAAATCAGGTATTGCTCGCCGTGCTGGCTATCCATGCGCCGCTCTTCGCTACGCGCCAGTGCGTAATAGCCGATCAGCATGACGAAGAGGAGCACGAGGTTAATAAACCTTGGCCAATAAAAGACCAAGCCGAATCCGGTGACTGCGAAGCTGAGATACTGCGGGTGCCGGACGTAGCGATAAAGCAAAGCTGTCGCAATTCCTCTCCTCACGAACTTGGTCCAGTAAAGATACGCAGCATGCACAACGAACGACGCGAGCCCGATGATGGCCAGGTATCTTGGGAGCTTCACAAGGACACCAAACCAGGCCGAGCTGGGGGTTGACAAGTGCGGGACAAAGAACTCGCTTAACCAGACAAGGAACGAATGGCTTTCCGTCCAGTTCAAGACCGGCGAATAAGCGCTGTAGAAATAGGCAGCGAATGGACTGGCCATGAAGACCGCCTCAGAGATCGCAATGAGGAACGCACCCAGGCTGGCGATGGAGAATGCGCGTGAGAAGCGAGCTGGTTTGGGCAAGGCTCATACCTCCCTGGGTTTGGGTTACTCGTCTGGTAGCGTCAATGCGTGGACCACTGCCTCGAATGCAGTCTGTTCAGCAGTCCCCTCGTCTCCGATCATCAGTTGATCCCGGCTCTTTGAACAAGTTGAGTTGACGGCGCAGATCGATGTCATCCCCTGTGCATCGGATTCCGGGCTGAAGGTCGTCGTTCTAGCTGCCGGACTCTTGACGCGATCACCGATGGCCGCGCGGCTCGGCAAGTTTACGGGTTGCTAGGTGCAGGGGTTGGAAATCTCGGCTCTTGGCCTGTGCACAACAGGCCTAACTGCTTCAGCACCGAGAGCATGCACCAGACGCCCCATTCATCCGAGATCTTTCCTGCCTTGAAGCGGAACAGGGTCATTCCTGGAACCCTGGCCGGCTTGCCGGTCGCGGGAAGGCCCATTCCCGGCTGAGTGTTCGTGCCCCACGCCGTCCAATCCACAACGACCAGATCGCCCTCGGCCACCATGTGGTTGACCGCGAACTGCATGTCGGGAAACGCAGTGCGTTCTTCCCGTGCCGCCGCCAGATCGTCCGCCAGAGTGAAATCGCGCTGATAGCCATGGCCCACAAAGTCGGCGGTGTGGAAGTCGGAATACTTCTCGAGCTTTCCCTGGCCGAGCACTTCCTCAAAGAACGCCCGCGCCACGGCCTTGTTTTTCTCCTGATCGCTTGCTGTTTGAGCTCGACTGGGAAGGTTCATGGCAACGACTAATAGAGATAAAAGAAAAGCACACTTTTTCTGCATATAAACCTCCTTGCACAAGTGTCCTGGATCGGCTTCATACAGCGGACAAGGCTAGTGTCCGGTCTATACCTAGGTATAGAGTCAAGGAAAAAATTAGGAGGCGGCGATGGCGGCGGATCCAAGGGACTTAGGCCGATCTGACTGAGCTTTCCGCGGTGGTGGAGCATTGAGTCGAGCACGGATTCGACTTAATGCCTCTTGCAATTCATCGCGGAGTTGAATTGACGAGCGGATTTGCTCATTCATGGCTTGCAGCTTATTCTCCCCAAGTTTCAAGCCCTCGCGAAGGCATTGCCCTAAGCAATCGTGAAAGGGTGATGGCGCACCCGTGTCGCTGGGCAAAATCCATAGCTGCAAGACACGCCGGATTTCCGCCAGCTTGAAACCAAATCGCTGCATCTTCTTGATCGCGGTGACGGTCTCAAGGTCCTTCTCGGTGTAAATGCGGTATCCCGCGGGCGTCCGGCGCGGGGTACGGATGAGGCGTCGCCGTTCGTAGAAGCGTATCGCCTGCACGCTCACACCAGCACGCTTTGCAAGTTCGCCGATTCTCATACGCAGATATTAACTGTGGCGACGGGCGGAGACGCACCATTCGTCGCCTACGTCGATAGTAAATGCTCACATTTTAGAGTTTGCCAATGCTGTGATTCGCATCACACTGACCACTGCCTTGCGCCGCGGCCTCACTGGATAGTTCGTGATTGGTCGGCTACTCGGAAACTGGCACACTGGAGAAGTGCGTTCGACGGGACATCCACACCGGCGCGTGGGCAAGTCGGAATGCGAGAGGGCAAGAATTAGACCTTGGCTTTCGCCTTCAGGCGAACCTGGCCTTCCTGAGTCTCGACGGTAAATTCCACAGTCGCGCAGCCATACTGCTTGCGGATCTGCTCAGTCTTTTTCTGCACGAAGGATCGGAAGTTGGCAAAGTTTCCGGTTTCTGCTTCGCCGGAGTTCTTTTTTGCCTCGGCTAAGGCCTGGTAAAGCTGTTGGATCTTCTCGCGCTCGGCGTGTGGATTCGAACATTGAATGGTGAGTGGTCCCGCTTCGGAATTCTTCGCCGGAGCGGCCGCGGCTCCGTTTGCAGTGCTGGCGTGCCCGACTCCATACACCGGGTGGTGTTGTGGCTGGTGTTCCTCCGAGGGACGCACCCCCTGAACCGAAAGCAGAGCATCCTGCGGACGCCGGTAGCCTTCCTCGCGAATGCGAGCCTTCTTGCGCCACAAATCGGAGTAGATGGCATAGCGCTGCGCCATTTCGTTGTAGCGGTAGCGCTGGGAAAAGTTCATGTGGCCACCGTCGCTGAACTTGCGCAACAGCGACAATACCTTCCACTCGATGTCGGTCGGCGGCTTCTTAGCGGGATTGCTGAAATAAATCTCGTACTCAATTTTGAGGCGCCGCAGTTGCTGCTCTAGCAAATTCAGTTCTTCGTCGACCGTCACTCGGAGTTCTCCCGTTCAAAGTCTAGGGGGAGTGACGCGGGCTGGCGAGGTTCCTGTGGGTCACCATGGGGATGGGACGAAAGTCACTGGAAGGCAGCTATCAGCTATCAGCCATCACGTGCCAGCTATCGGGGCGCTAAGGAGGCGCGTTTATCCTGAGAGGAACTGAAAGCTGATGGCTGAGAGCTATCTGGCGGAGTTGGCCGCCATCTTCTTGACCATGGCCAGGACTAGCTTGCGATCACTGTCATTGAGACTGACGGCGTAACGGCGGATCTGGCTGAGGAAGCGCACTTCGTCATCGGAGAGTTGGGGCAATCCCTTGGCGCCGTTGCTGTGCCCCGAGTCAGCAAAGAATTGGGACAAAGGCAGCTCCATCGCGCCGGCAATCTTGGAAAGCGTATCCAGCGAAGGAATGGTATGGCCGTTCTCGACTCGCGACAAATAACAGCGCAGCAGACCGGTGCGTTTTTCGATGTCACCCTGAGACATGCCTTTTTGCAGGCGGTAGTTTCTGATGGTCTCGCCGATGTTCATAGAGGAACGATCCAACGCGGCTCCTCGGGAATGTTGAATAGTAACCAGAGTAGTATCGTCTGGCAAGTAGAATTTCACGTGGTCTGTAACAGCCTCAGACTCAGGCTCCTAGGCCCCATCTTGGGTTTGTGTTCGTGGTGACTTTCACAGCCTGAAACTTCGAATGCCCCTCACCCTTTGAGCGTGCTGGCCAGAAAATTGATTGTTCGCTTCCAGGCGTCCGCCGCGTCCTCGGCGCGGTAGCCAGTTTTGTTATTGGGATTTTCGAAGGCGTGGCCGGCGTCGGGATAGATGACGATTTCCACGTTCTTGCCCTGCTGCTTCAACATTTGCTCGAACTTTTTCACGTCCTCGACCGGGATGCCGCGATCCTGGCCGCCGAAAATGCCGAGAACCGAAGCGTTAATTTTCTCAGTCGACGCGGAGTCGGTTGCGAGATGACCGTAATTGATGACGTCAGCCTTCAGGGTTGGCTCCTGCAGTGCTACGTCGAGCGAATAGCCGCCGCCCATGCACCAGCCAATCGATCCCATACGGTCCTTGTTCACGTTCGGTTGCGACTTAAGGAATTCCACGGCGGCATGCAGGTCGCGCTTGGCGCGGTCTTCGGGAACTCCGCGCATAATTTCGTGCGCTTCATCCGGCGTGGTCGCCACCTTTCCGCGGTAGAGATCGATGGCGAGGGTAACGTAGCCTTGATCGGAGAGCTTCGCCGCCTGTTCTTTGACCCAGTCGTTGAGACCCCACCACTCGTGGATTACGACGATCGCCGGGAACGGTCCTTTACCCTCCGGCGTGTAGAGAACTCCTTGGACGGTTTCGTCCCCGCTTCTGTAGGAGACTGTCTTGGAGGTCGCGGCGAACGAGGCTATGGCGAACAGAAGAACCAATGCCAAACAAAGAAGTTTCATAGATCCTCCGTCATCTTTCCTCGGTGTGCGTTTCGCTACCCCATCAACATGCCGCCGTTTACGTTCAGCACATGGCCCGTGATGTATGAGGCTTCTTCCGAAGCCAAGAACGCGACGGCTTTCGCGACGTCTTCCGGCGTCCCTAATCTTCCCAGCGGAATATTTTTCAGCGCGTTTTGCCGGAACTCTTCCGAGAACCCGGATGTCATGGCGGTTTCGATGAAACCCGGTGCGACTGCGTTACAAGTTATATTTCGTGAGCCCGCCTCGCGAGCGATAGCCATGGTCAAGCCGATCAAGCCCGCTTTCGAGGAAGCGTAATTGGCCTGTCCGGCCTGGCCCATCTGCCCGAACACAGATGCTATGTTGATGATTCGTCCCCAGCGTTGCTTCAGCATGGAACCGATCACCTGTTGGATGCAAAGATACGCGGAGGTCAGGTTGGTGTTGAGAACCGCATCCCAGTCGGCGCGCTTCATGCGCATCACGAGTTGGTCGCGAGTGATGCCGGCGTTGTTGACCAGAATGTCGATCTTGCCGAATTGTGCCAGTGCCGCCTTGAACGCCGATTTGATTTGTTCTTCATCGCCGATGTCTACGGCAAACGCCGCAGCTTTTCCGCCGGTTTGGCCGATTTTCTGTACAACTTCGTTCAGCTTCTCCTGATTCCTGGCAGCGACAGCGACAGCCGCGCCCGCTTCCGCCAGTCTGAGAGCACAGGCACGGCCAATGCCCTGGGACGCGCCAGTCACCAGCGCAATCCGGCCCGATAGGCTCATAATTTTCTCCTTAGACGGGGAAGCGGAAATTATAGCTGGAGCTGGGCCAGGGCGGCTGGTCTTGCTGGAAAGTTCTGCCTCGAAACAGGCTCTACAGAGCAGGCACTGACTGCGCCTGGACAGCGGCGGGAACGGGATGGTAGTCGGAGTGATAGATATCGACGATAGCGCGTCCCACGATTCGCGCTTGCGCTTCCGAGTGAATGTGGACCGGGAGCGTGAACGAATCGATATCGGCGTAATCCTGAACGAACTCGATTTTCTTGATGAAGAGCGACGGAGATTTCACCAGCTTGCCCTCGGCGCGCACCATGCTGGCCGTGTAAGCGTCGAGATAAATCCGGCCTTTGAAAAGTCCGGCGCGCTTCTGGCGCGGTTTTACCTGGTAGACGTGTACGGTGCGTCCGTCTAACTGGGTCGTTCCTTTGTAGGAGAACTTGTAATTTGCGGGGGTGATCGCGTTCAAAGACGGATCGTCCTTTGCCACATGGCTTACTTCAGACTGCAGCAGCCGCAAAATCACATTGCTCTTGACAAAGTTGTCGCCGGTGAAACGCACGGCTTTGAATGCGAGCGTGCGAGGCGCGAAATACTGGCGCTGCAGTTCGTATTCCCCGTACTGCTGCGTGTCCGGAAGCTGGGCACGAATAAGCATGGTGGCGGAGTACGAAGACAGCTGTTCGACTTGCATGCCGGCCCGGTTTCTGTAGACCTGAAGCGCGAACTCCGGGCCCATGCGGGGAAACACAACCGGCGAGGAGAATGGCACGGCACTGTCCGCGGCTGCGTTCGTGGGAGAAGCATCGTTCGCGGCAAGAAGAAGCGACGGCCCGGTTCCGCCATCAGCGGAGACGGAAACCGAAGAACAGACGGTTTGCGCAGTCGCGAACGTTGCGAAGCACAGAACCACCACAGAAGCTGCAGTAATGAAGAACCGCCACATGACAAATAAGGTGCTTACTTTATATACGATTCCGTCGCCAAAAGGAAAGTTACAAAAGAGTGTTTTTCCAAATTAATTTGTGTAAGCTGAAGCTGCCCAGCAACATTTCAGCCGCCTGCTAATCCGAGGTCAGCGATGTCTGGAATCGATAACCCGATCCATCCTACGAACGGAGATCACAGCGCCGATGCGCCGTCAGTCGAGGTCTATGCCGTCTACGGCGCGGAACCTGAAATTCAGGCCTACGCCATGGCGAAGTATTCGCGCTCTGCGCTTTCCATGAAAGAGTCGCTTAAGGAAATCAGCCAGCAAAAGGCCGAAAAATTTCTCAACACCTTCTACTTCCAGTACGGACACCGCTCGATTGCGGATTTAGCCCACATCGCGCTCGCCATCGAGAGGCTGTCGATTCTGGCCGCTATTGCGGTGGCCGACGAGCAACGCTGGGATGGGCAAGAGCGCTCCACTCGTTATCAGGACTTCAAGAAAAGCGGCTACTTCACTCCAGATTTCGGAGCGGATGCCGAAGCTGCTGCCCTGTACTGCAAAACGATTTCCGATCTGTTCGCGGAATACGAATCACTCTCACGGACAATGACACTATACCTCGCCAGCATCGTTCCGAAGCCTGCGGACATGAAGCAGGAAAGCTACGAACGCACTCTGCGAGCCCGGGCATTCGACATTTCGCGCTACTTACTGCCGCTGGCAACGAACACTTCGCTGGGAGAGATTGTCAATGCCAGAACGCTCGAGAGCCAGGTCTCGCATCTCTTGTCGCACACTCACAAGGAAGTTCGTCGCTTGGGGGAACTGCTGAAGCAGGCAGCGACTTCACCTGCATACAACGTGAACGGCGAAGCGTTGAGTGAGTTAGTAAGCCAGATTCGGGCGGTTTCGCCGGAACTGGGCGCGCGTGCGGAACAAGAGTTGTTGCGCGAAGTTCGAGTAGCTCCAACTCTGGTCAAGTATGCCGATCCGAGTCCCTATGAGATCGAGACCCGGCGCGAGTTGCGGCAGATCGCGAAGGAGCTTATGGGAAACCTGCAGGTTGACAAGGCCCCCATGGTTGATCTGCTGGATGAAGAATCACTGGAAGTGGAACTGGCAGCGACTTTGGTCTACGAGCACTGCCACTATCCGTATCGGCAGATTCGCAAGGCAGTGGGCGCGGCGGGCGAACGCATTCGCCGCGAAATTATTGATACAGGCTTGCGCCATCGCGGCAAGCACGACGAGATGCTGCG
>DASPSE010000169.1:0-6395 GCA_035624085.1 Terriglobales bacterium | reverse complement strand
CACCATGCGCTTCAGCAGCGGAGGCGAGGCGAAGCGGCGTTCCTTAAACTCGTCATACATCACGTGGGTGATGTAGTAGGTCGTATCGAGGCCGACGAAATCCAGCAGCGTGAACGGCCCCATGGGATAGCCACAGCCCAGTTTCATGGCGTTATCGATGTCCTCAATCGATCCAACTCCTTCTTCGTAGGCGCGGATCGCATCGAGCATATACGGCACCAGCAGCCGGTTTACGATGAATCCGGTCTTGTCACTGGTGCGCACCGGAACCTTGCCGAGTTTCTTGGCGAATTCATATGCAGATTCGTAAGCGTCGTCAGCGGTGGCGATCGTGCGCACGACTTCGACCAGCTTCATCAGCGGCACGGGGTTAAAAAAATGCAATCCGATAAATCGTTCGGGTCGCTCGGTCGCGGTCATCAGCTCGGTGATGGAGATCGACGAAGTGTTCGAGGCGAAGATCCCGTCCTTCTTAACGATTGCATCAATCGCCGCATACATTTCTTTCTTCTGCGCGATGCTCTCGATGATGGCTTCGATCACGATGTCGCACTGCGCCAGGTCCTGCTTGTTCGTCGTGCCCTTCAAACGAGCGAGAATCGCCTGCGGAGTTTCCTTAATCGCTCCTTTTTCCGCGAACTTTGCTAAAGATTTCTGGATTCCCGCAAAGCCCTTATCGAGAAATTTCTGCTCTACCTCAAGGACCGTAGTGTCGAAGCTGGCGGTGGCCGCGACCTGCGCGATCCCCGAACCCATCAGCCCACAACCTAGAACGCCAACCTTCTTGATCTCCATGGATTTCCTTAACGCAGCGAAGTTTTATGGCAACGGACGAACATAGAATTCGAGCCGCATATTATCGGGGTCGTCAAGCCAGATGAATTCTTTTTGCCCGTAATGGTCCTTCTTGATCCCACTGTGCACGACTTTGGCTAGGTCCAATCTCTTTTGTACTGAATCGAGCTCTGCCAGAGCGCGCACGCCAAACGCAACATGGTTCAGACCCACATTCTCTTTCTCATACTGTCGATCGTTAGTCCGCTTGCAGGAAGTAAAGAACAGACGCGTGTCGCCGACCTGATACATGATGCTATCTTCTGAACAGACAGGTTCCTGGTCGAGAACGATAGTGTAGAAACGTCGGGTCTCATTCAAATTCCTGACGCGAAAGACCAGATGATCGACAAAAGACGAACGACTCATAGTTGGGCGTTTATGTACTAACTTAAACTCTCTACAATCATCGCAATTCCCTGCCCGCCGCCGATGCAAGCCGTTGCCAACCCGTATTTTTTCTTCCGCCGCCGCAGTTCGTACAACAGTGTGATCACCAGACGCGTGCCCGTCGCGCCCAACGGATGTCCCAGCGCAATCGCGCCGCCGTTCACGTTGACTTTCTCGCGATCAAGGCCAAGCTCTTTTTCGACAGCCAAATACTGCGCGGCAAAGGCTTCGTTGACTTCGATCAGGTCGATATAGTCCAACGTCAGAGCCGCTTTCTGTAGCGCGATCTTTGAAGCCGGTACCGGGCCACGTCCCATGAGCTTCGGGTCCACGCCCGCAATGCCCCAGCTCACAATCCTTCCCAGCGGCTTGATCCCGCGCTTGCCCGCTTCGTCCAACGACATCACTACGACCGCGGCGCCGCCATCGACGATGCCGCTGGCATTGCCAGCCGTAACAGTGCCATTCTTGCCGAACGAGGGTCTTAGCTTGGCCAAACCTTCCATCGTGGTTTGCGGACGCCGATGATCGTCTTCGTTCAAGCTTTCAGCCGTCAACTCGCCTTTGGCGTTCTTCAACTGCACTGGAACCAGTTCTTCCTGAAGCCTTCCCGCCTTGTACGCGGCCTCGGCGGCCTGCTGTGAGCGCAACGCTAACTCATCCTGCGCCTGCCGACTGATGCCCTGCTGCTCAGCGTACATCTCAGCAGTATTTGCCATGTACAGACCGCAGTAGGAATCGAGCAGCGCCACCATGAGCGAGTCTTCCAATTTCCCTCCGGGAGCGAGTGTGAACCCGTCGCGCCCGCGAATGACAAATGGCGCCTGTGACATAGCTTCCATCCCGCCCGCCAGCACCACGTTCGCTTCTCCAACCTGAATCATCTGCGCCGCGCTCACAATCGCCTGCATGCCGGAGCCGCACAGGCGATTGACCGTCAGTGCAGGCGTCTCCATCGGCAGGCCAGCCCGGAGCGCGACATGCCGCGCGCCGTAAATCGCGTCGCCGGAAGTCTGCTGGGCGTTGCCGAACACCGCATGGTCAAACTCTTTGGGATCAACTCCAGCCCGCTCGATGGCACATTTGCTGGCGATCGCGCCGAGTTCCTGAGCGGTGAAGTCTTTCAGTTTGCCGCAATAGCGTCCAAAAGGCGTGCGCACCCCGCTGACGATGGCGATATCTCCCGGTTTCAACATGGCTTTAGTGATGAACCTTTGCGATCAGAAAATTCTGAGCAGGCAATCAAAACTTTTTAGTGTAGCAGTGGCGGGTAGGAGGGGCAACCCGGCGAGGCCCGACGATTACGCTCCATCCCTGGCAACCTTCCCGGATGCAGTCTCAGCCGGATAGTTGAAGAAAAGCTGATTGCCGTCGGGATCACCGACCACCAGAAGTCGGTAGCCCCACGAACCCTCGTTGACTGGAGCGCCCTTGGCCTCGAGTTCCGCACGCAGCGCGTCCAACGCGGCGACCGCGGCCTCGCGCGTCGCCGGCTCGACATTCAGGGAAATGAACACCAACCCCTTGCCAATCTTTTCCGGCCAGGTGTCGGCCAGGATAACCCTGCCGATCGACCTGTGCGACGTGCGCTCTGCCCTCCTCTTCGTAGCGCCAGGGGCTGGCGAAGCCGAGCCGGTTAACGTAAAAGCTGAGTGAGGCCTCCACATCGGTCACGTGCAGGACGGGACGTGCGAACCAGTCTGTCATGAGATATGTATCCTCCACATCCGGCAAGTATCGCACATGGGCTGTCAAATGCAGAGAACAGGCGACTACGCTCAGGACCCCTCGTCTGACCGAACCTCTTCACTCATGCCACCGCAGCGGCGGCATTTGATGCAGCTAAGGCCACGATCTTATCCGCGCCCTGCGCAACGGCAGATTGGAGCGCCTGTTCGGCGCGATTGACAACTTCGGTGACGATATCGACCGGGTCGAACTCCGCTCGCACTATGGCCTCAGCAAGACCGGCGTTGAAGCGGACGGAGGCGTGCTTTTCCGGCAGTTTTACTTGGGCGACGAGCCGTTGCAACTTTTCCGCCGCCAGCATTCCCTCTTTTTCTCCAGTTTCCCCAAGCATAATAGCGATGGTAGTGGTCTCGTAGCGGAATGCAAGATCGTTCTGGCGAATGTTCGCCGCAAAAAGCTGCCCGATTTGCTGCATCATCGTTTCCACCACGGGCTCCCCAAATTCCTTCAGCATGGCCGCTTTATCGCCGAACTGCATCAGCAGGACCGACACCGGCGTGCTTTGCTGTACGTTCCGGCGGGTTTCCGCCATGAGAAGATCCAGATAGGAAGCGCGCTTCAGCAATCCGGAGCGCTCGTCAGTAACCGAAAGGCTCTTGACCAGCCGCCGGAGCCCGGCGTTGTTCAGGGCGATTACGATCTGATCGCAGACCGTCTTCAGCACCACCAGCTCGTTCGAATTCCAGGCGAGGGGTGCGCTTTGCATCAGGATCAGAACGCCCATCGGCTCGCTTCCATCCGCCAGCGATACCGCGAGCAGCGAAGCGACACCGAGTGGATCAAGTGCGCCACGAATTCCCTGGAGTTCAGTCGCCAACTGGATGTTGCCTGAAGTCACCGTCCCACCCCGCTGCATTGCCAGGTCGTGGACAGTCGCAATTATGTTCTCCAGCGCGCCTCCATCGGCTGGCTTGGCGCCGTTGACGCAATATTCCTTGCTGTTGGTAGAATGCAGGCCGGGTTTCCGCATGGCGACCACGCAGCGGGTCGCCTTCCACTGCGCCCCAATCTCGTTCGCCGCGGTTGACATCACCGCATCCGCATTATTCTGTCGGTAGAGCTTTCGCGTAATTTCTGCCACGCGGGCAAAGCTGCTGAGATCGGCGCCCGGCTGTGGCGGCGCACTCTCCGCCATCGGGGGCGCAGACGCAGGCGCCTGTCCCGTGGAGCGTGGCGCAGGTTCCGGGCCGCCATAATTCGGGACCAATCCAGCCGTCAGGTATAGCTGCTGCAGCGTGGGATTGTGTTCCTCTTCGTGCGGAAACAGCTGTTGAATGCGTTGCAAGCGTTCCAATGCTTTCGACCGCATTCCGTACTGCACGAGGATTTCCGCCTGCAGCATCAAGTCCTGCAAGGCCGCAGCGCCCAGTAGCTTTTCATCGGGCCTGACCGGAGCTGCGACGGAATCTGCCATACCGGACAAGCGCGAAGCGATCACTTTGTAACGGTTCTCATCGATCTTCCCCTGCAGCATCTGCAGGCGCTTGCGATGACCCAGCTCATAGGCATCCACTTCCACCGCACGATCCAGGGCCTCCGCCGCCTTCTCGTAGTTCCCCACGCCGCAGTACATATCAAAAAGTTTCAGCAGCGTCTGGCAGTAGTCGTTCTCCCGGTTGGCAGCGTTGAACTGCGCTCCCATGAACTCGAGCATTTCCGCGGAAGAACGGTGTTTCGTCGTGATCTCCTGCATCATCGCCAGGAAAGGACGGCGATCGCTCTTGCGCTGATAGTACTCTCCGAGTTTGCCCGCCAGAGCGACCGCATCCGCGTCCTGCTCAGCGTCCATGTATAGCCCCATCAGTTTCGCAATCTCCTGGGCGCGGCCCGGCTCCTCTTCGAATAACTGCCACACAACCGGCTCAGCATCTTTCAAGCGGCTCGCGGCCAGCAGCGCCTTTCCGTAGGTCTCCCGCATTTCCTCCGACGCGCCGCCCGCATTGACCTGTGATTCCAGAACAAAAATCGCAGCCCCCGTTTGATCCTGTTCCAGCAGTCCCTTGCTATAGGCAAGCGCAATCTGCGGGTCCGACGGATCCTCCGCGTAAGCGCGTTCGATCCACTGGGCCGGCTTGCCTCCGGAAGTCTTGGTCAGCTCGGCCAGCTTCAGAAACGCCGCAGCCGCACCCTTCCCATCTTTCAATTCCGATGACAACTCGCCGAGCCGCACCAGATTCTTCTCGCCCGCATCCAGCCGCAGAATCTTCTGCAGCACCGCGAGCGAATCCTGTTTGCGTCCCTGTTTGCTAAGCTCCTGAAAAGCATTTTCATAAGTCTCGATGGCCAGCTTGCGATTGGTGTTCTCCAACAGTTCGCCGAAGCGCAACTTCTGTTCCCACGTGGGATTGGCAAACCGCGCCAGCTTCTTATAGGTGAGGCTCGCCCGCGTGGCGTCGCCGGCCTTTACCTGCCGCTCGAACATTCCTCCCAGCAGGTTTACAGCTTGCGGAATGCGCTGCACCGAGAGGCTGAGGTCGGCAGCCATCTGGGTGATGGTATCGTTGCCCGGATCGGCCGCCAGTACTTGCATGTACTCGTCTAGCGCCTCGGCCGTCTTGCCCTTCTGCAGCAGCTTTTCCGCCCGCTCTACCCGTTTTGTGATTTCCCCTCGGTCCATGTGTGCAGGCGTCGGCCTTTAGAGACACGCCTTCGCGGGAGTACTCCATAGAAATTCTAGGGGTGGGGTAGTGGAGCGGCAACGAAGGAAGGTGACGCGAGATTACGGAAGTCACGCGGAAGAAGTAAGTGTTTGATTGGCGGGAATTTCCTGGTGTTGGCGAGATGTGGCGCAGGCCAGGCACAACGCACCCGCGTCGCGTCCTCGACGATGTATATACATACGTATACACTAGCGCCTGAGGGAGGCAGAATGCCGTCAGCAGGGCAAGCTCGCGTCCAGGTTGTGAAGTGGGGCAACAGCCAGGCGGTTCGTCTACCTAAAGCTGTTTTGAGGCAGGCTGACGTCCATGAGGGAGACGAACTCACGGTTCGCGTTGAGGGGCACAGAATCGCCCTCGAGCCGGCTGCGCCGGAGATCACATTAGAGAGCCTGGTGGCTGGTATCACGCCCCAAAACCGTCATTCGGAGCAGGACTGGGGCAGGCCGGTTGGTAATGAGGTATGGTAGCTGCCGAGTACGTTCCCGATTGCGGTGATCTCCTCAAAACCGATTTCAGCGCAGGTCAGGCAGGACATGAACAGGCCTGGCGGCATGCTCTTGTTCTCTCCCCTAAGGCATATAACAAGAAAGCTGGGCTAGCATTAGTGGTTCCTGTGGCGAATGCGGTGAAAGGATACCCATTCGAAGTCAATCTACCCGCGAACCTGAAGATCACGGGCACGATTCTCGCCGATGCTGTCAGGAGCATCGACTGGCGGGTGCGCAAGGCGCGTTATTGCGACAAAGTGTCCGCTGAAATACT
>DASPSE010000167.1:0-17346 GCA_035624085.1 Terriglobales bacterium | reverse complement strand
GTGGTTGCGGTACAAGAAATCGGCATCACCGGCTCGGATCAGGACAAGATCGCATTGCGGAAGAATCGAGCTATTCTCGCGGGCACTTTGGAGAGCGCGAAAGTGCTGATCAACTGGCTACCGGCTGCTTGAGGACCCGCGCCCAACTCCCATGAAAACTTACACCACCGTTGAAGAAATGCGCGCCGCGTCGCGAGCGGCCCGGCTTGGCGGGTTGCGCGTCGGTTTGGTGCCGACCATGGGGGCGCTGCATGAGGGACATCTTTCGCTGGTCCGCGCGGCCCAGGCACAGTGCGATGCAGTGGCAGTTTCTATCTTTGTAAATCCGCTGCAGTTCGGCCCGAATGAAGACTTGGCCAAGTATCCTCGCACTTTTGAGCGCGATTGCCAGCTGCTGGAGCAAGAAGGCGTAGATTTTCTTTTTGCGCCGTCGGTGCAGGAAATGTATCCCGAGGAGGCCATCACGTACGTAACGGTCGAAGGTTTGAGTGAGAAGCTCTGCGGCCGGTCACGTCCCGGCCATTTTCGTGGAGTGACTACCGTAGTGGCGAAGCTCTTCCACATCGTTGAGCCAGACTTGGCCTTCTTCGGCCAGAAGGATGCGGCTCAGGCGACGATCATTCTCCGCATGGTGCGGGATTTGAACTTTCCGGTGGAAATCATAGTTTGCCCCATCGTGCGCGGGGCCGATGGTCTGGCGATGAGCTCGCGGAATGCGTACCTCAATCCGCAGGAGCGCAAGTCTGCGCTGGTTCTTTATCGTGCTCTGAAGGAGATCCAAAGGAAGTTCGACCGAAGTGAGCACAATCCTGCCCGGCTGATCGAAGCCGGCAAGAATGTTCTGGCGCAAGAATCTGGAGTGCGCCTGGATTATCTTGAAATTGTCGATCCGGATACGCTTGATCCCGTCCGAAAAATAACGAGCACTGTGCTCGTTGCTGTGGCTGCATTCGTCGGAAACACTCGTCTGATCGATAACGTCGTGCTTGCGGGAGCCCAGCTTATCTAGGGCTACGCTCACCTCCAGCATTTCAGAACCAGAGTCTTTTCTCCGCGCGCTTTACGACATTTCTTCGCGCTCTCTGCGGTTAAAAGCCTTTGACCGCAAAGACCGCAAAAAAGCGCCGAGTTCGCGAAGGAATGCCAGACCCAGAAACTCGCACAAACCCCACGGCTACATCCCTACGTAGCAGGCTTCTGCACGTCGACTATCCGCAACCACGGAAAGGTAAACAGGAAATCCATTCCAGTACGCGAGACGACGGCTCCGGCCGCCCGGAAGGCTTTCACGTAGTCGGCGGTATGAATGAAGTCCGAGATGATCGCCCTGCCGCCCGGCTTGAGCACCCGAACAATCTCCCTGCAAGCCTCGTCCCTGCCTTGCTTTGTTGGAATATTGTGGATACAGACGTTGGATAGAACTACATCGAAGCTGCCATCGGCGAACTTCATTGCCGTGGCATCCCCGTTCTGCACTTCAGTTCGTTCGTGCACGCCCTCGAGTTCCGCATTGCGCAGGGTTCCGTCCATTGTGTTCCCGGATAAGTCTTTCGCGCTCCAAATATCGATCCCTACAGCTTTCCCCGTACTTAGCTTCTTCGCCGCGCCAATCATGAGCAGCCCGCGGCCAGTACCGACATCGAGCACCGACTCGTCACCTTTCCAATCCACCATCCTTAGCATCCGATCGCGGTGACGAAACTTGCCCCACTTGGCGTACGCGATCATCAAAATGCCTTCCAGGATCAGCGCACATCCGGCGAAAAGTGCCGCTGGCCCGATCACGAAGGTGACGGGACCGACTCGCAGCTTTGGCACAAACCATCCCAAAGGCAGCAACAACACCCCGATCACCAGAAGATTGCGGATGACTCCCGGGGCGTCAATGCCGTAATCGGGCTTGGAGAAGCTCATTTTAGTCGGCGAAAGAATGAAGAACAGAGGCAGTAGAGTAGCACAGAAATAAGCTTGATCAAGCCGTGCCGCGTAGTTTTCCCGATCCCGAGACAAACGGATTTCCGGCGATCACATAGCGCAGTGGAAGCGCGACTGCTTTGGTGATGCCAATCCGTCGGGTGACCGCTACGCGCGATACGCGAAAGCCGTCATGGGCAATCAGAAGGTCGGAATCAGGGCTGGTCAGGTCTTTGCCATTGTCACGCGCGCGGGTGATGCCGAAAGCTTCGGCCAAACGGCCCGGACCACTGGTCAGTAGTTGCAAATCGCGCGGTCTTTTCATCGCAACGCCACGCGCATATGCCATCGCCTCAATTCCCTTCAGCGGTTCCAATGCGCGAAACAGAATTCCTCCCGCGATGCCGTCGGGCAAACACGACACGTTTAGGCAGTAGTGATTGCCGTAGATGAAATAGACGTAAGCGTAACCAGGAGGGCCGAACAGCACGTCATTGCGGGCGGTGCGGCCGGCAGCTGCGTGTGCAGCCGGGTCATTGGCTCCGAGGTAGGCTTCAACTTCCACAATCCTGGCGGTTAGCAGCTCTTTGCCTTGTTTTCGCACCAGAACCTTGCCCAGCACTTCGCGGCTGATCGCGCGCGGATCGCGATCGTAAAACTCGCGCGGCAAGGGAGTCAGCGGTTTAGCCAAGCTCATCGACGTTGGCGCTGAAACTACATTTAATTCCAACCACAGGCGATCTGACGTTTATTACCACAGCCACAGTGAGGCTGAAATATGCTCAGCCGTGTGGAGGCGCGGGTAAGAACTCAACCACTAACGGCCAAGCTTATGCCGTACTCTTTAAGTGTTCCAGCACCTGCTCGGCATGACCGTCAGCTTTCACGTTATTGAAGATGTGGGTGATCTTGCCCTCCGGGCCGATCACAAAGGTTGTGCGGGCGATTCCTTTCACCATCCTGCCGTACATGTTTTTCTCTTTGATCACACCATAGGCTTCGCAGACTTTCTTGTCGCTATCAGCAAGCAAGGTGTAGGGCAGGTCGTATTTAGTTTCAAACTTTTTCTGCGTCTGCGGTGCGTCGGCGGAGATTCCCAGCACGACAGCACCAGCTTTCTGCAGTTTCTTGTATGCATCGCGGAACCCGCGAGCTTCAATCGTGCAGCCGGGAGTGTCGGCTTTGGGAAAAAAGAAGAGTATGACCGTTTTCCCACGAAAATCCTTCAGTGACACGTTGTTGCCATTCTGGTCCGGCAAAGTGAACTCTGGAGCTTTATCATTAGTATTCATGAGGAAGTTTTCCTCCCGGTCAAAGTTATATCGCAGTGCTTGCCTGCTCGTCATCTCTGTCGCCGCGATTCTGATCTTGTGGCAAAGCGTGCTGGGCCAACTCTCGCGGCCAAAGATCAGCAAAGGACCGCGCGCGCTCGGCTTGCTGCAACTCCTGCCCAACGGCAAAGCACGGCTGATTCCGGTTGTGATTCTGGTGGACGGCCAATACTATGACGCCAGTGCCTACAAGGCGTCCCCGGTTCCCATGGCGCTTTGGGCCGCGACCGAGTACGAAGCGCTTCGCACTGGGGTCTCGCAGGGTCTTTTCACGGTTGGTGGCGCATTGCAGAACCAGCAGACTAGCGAGTGGATCGCTGAGGGAACATGGCAGACCGCCGAGTCGCTCGCGGCTAGAGCAACCAGGAAGCCTTCGTCGCCCATACCTCGCGGACTAGAGGACGAAACAGGCCCACCGGTACTCCGGCATTCCGGGGCTACGAAACCAAAGCCGCCGGAGCCTGTGCCCACTCCAACAGCACCGCAAGCGCCGGCGCAGAGCCAGCCTGCGTCGCCATCCACACCCACGACGCCAGCGCAAAGCCAGCCTGCCCCATCGCCAAGCACGCCCACTTCGGCTTCGACCTCCTCAGCCCCATCGCTCCCCGCCATAACTCCGGAACAAGAAGACCAGAACCGGCCGACGCTAAAGCGGGGCAAGCCTGCGTCGTCACCGCCGGAACCGATAGTCCCACCCGTTGCAGTAACGCCGAAGTCGGCCGTTCATGCGCCGACGGCGACTTCCAAAACGGCCCAGGTGCAGTTGATTCCTGCGATTTCCGACGCGGACGGTCCCGAGCCGCATTCCTACATCTACGACTTGAAACCAGACGAAGAACTTGCGCTTCGCAACAAGATGCTGGCGTTGGCCGGGGACGAAGTGCGGGCGCGGGCCAAGCAGGCCTCGTCAAAGCAGGTAGGGGCGTCTGAGTCACCTCGCAGTTCAAAACAGCGCATTACAACTCGGCCCAAAGCATTGCAACCGAACTTTGAGGACGTCCAGTTTCGTGTATTCGATCTTTCCAGCAGCAACGAACCGGTGATGGTTTTGACGGCGAGTGCGCGATTGCCTGAGTCCGGCGCCCAAGCTGCTTCGGCGGAGTTGCAATACTTGGTCGCCTTGGTTGCCCGGCAAGACATCAATGGGGACGTTCATAAAGCATTTTCGAACGTAACTGACACGCAGCACCTCGATGTGGAGCCGAAACTTGAGCTGATCGATGCGGTCGATGTAGATGGCGATGGCCGCGCCGAACTGTTATTCCGCAAGATTTATGACGCGGGAAGCGCCTTCCTGGTGTACCGAGTCATCGGAGACCAGTTGTACGCACTGTTCGACGGTATACCGGGAGAATAGGGCAAGGTTGCCTGACTGGGTGTTTCTGAAGGCGCCGGCGTGTTTGATTTACTGATATTTTCGCTCCCATTGTGGCGAACTTCTCTCCCGCCATTTACAATTTCCGCCGAGTTTTGAGCGAGGAAACCAGATGAAGAAATTGCATGTCGTTGTCATCGTGTTGGCGGTTCTAATCGGCCTGGCGGCCGCCCAGGACCAGGATTTCAGCAAAGTGCAGATGAAAGTAACGAAGGTTGCCGGAAACGTGTATATGCTGCAAGGTGCGGGAGGCAATATCGGCGCGTCGGTTGGCGACGATGGCATTGTCATCGTCGACGACCAATACGCGCCGCTGGCCGAGAAGATCAAAGCGGCCCTCAAAGGTATCACCGACAAGCCGGTGCGCTTTGTCATTAACACCCATTACCACGAAGACCACACTGGTGGAAACGCGATTTTTCAGCAGACCGCCCCAATCATCGCGCAGGACAACGTGCGCAAGCGCCTGGAAGAGGGCGGCACAGCCGGTAATTATGGCGCGATTAAGTTTGAGGCTAAGGCGCAGCCCAAAGAAGCTCTGCCGATTATCACCTTCGATCACGATGTCACCGTGCATCTAAACGGTGAGGATATTCGCGCTCTCCATTTTCCGCATGGCCACACCGATGGCGACAGTGTCATCTTCTTTCCCAAGTCCAATGTCGTGCACATGGGCGATGATTTTGTGACCTACGGCTTCCCCTTTGTTGATTTGAGCGGCGGTGGAAGTGTGGAAGGCATGATCGCGGCAATTGACGAGATCGTGCCGAAACTGCCCCCAGATGTGAAAGTGATCCCGGGGCATGGCCCAATCTCCAACCTGGACGACGTACGGCGCTTTGTGACCATGCTGAAAGACAGCCGAGCGGCCGTCGAAACCGGCATCAAGCAAGGGAAATCGCTGGATCAGTTAAAACAAGAGAACGTGCTGGGCCCCTGGCAGAAGTGGTCAGGCGACTTCATCACCAGCGAGCAATGGCTGGTTACTCTTTACAACGATCTCACGGGGAAGAAGGAAGGCGAGTTCATCAAGCACAATTGATGGCGATTGCAGGGTGCTAAACTTCTCATTTTCCCGTCATCACCAGCTCGCCTTTTTCCACCTTGATGGCTCCGACGTCATCCGGCAATTTCAAGCGGTCGCGTTGCTCGGCGAGCTTCTTCTGCAGCGCGTTGTTGACTAACGACACGGGAATGTCCAAGTCACCGACTTTAAATTCCGTGGGCTCAAAGGTTGCGTAGCCGCCGTCCGACCCCAAATGTCCGGCAAGAGTAACATACACATCTTTGCCGCCGATATTCGTGACGAATTGGCCGCGCGCCACGTCACCCTCGAAGCTGACCTGGTAATCCTTGACTTCCGGTGTGCCAGGGGCAAAAGGCGCATCGGGCGAAGGCGGGACCGAGGTCGGAAGGCCAGAGCCGGAGCCGGCCAGAGCTGCCGCTGGCAACGCTCCAGCGGCCTGGGCCAGCGCAGCGCTGACTTCGTCAGAGTTCACATGAACTTCGGCGGGGGCTTGGCCGGCCTGTCGGGGTTGGTCCAACTGTTGAAGTTTCTGCTGGAATGACTCCGCTTTGGCTGCTGCGGCCGCAGGCGGCATTGGCTGAGACACGGGTTGCGGCTTCTTCAGAACCAGAACAATCGCAACCACCGAACTGACCAGCGTGGCTATGCTGATGATTCGATCCAGCTTCCATTTCTTCATAAGCATTTATGTTAGCCGGACCGGGTATAGCTCTCAGGTGACGGAAGATACTGACCGGGTGTTACTTCGGGATTGGCCACAGCTGTGTGGGACCGGGTCTCTGACCCGGTCGAGCGCCTTGCAAGGCCGCAGATCTCAGAGCACCGGCAACTTGCCTCTCCACAACCATGGATAGTCGCTTTCTCTCTCCACCAGCCCAGCTCTAACCGGGTTCTGGCAGATGTAATCAACTTTCCCCGCCAGGCTCTCGTTGGACCTGAGAACATGATCAAAGAACTCCTCCTGCCAGACCCGACCGGTTCTGCCCAAGAGCAGATTAATCTTCCGAGCTGACGTCCCTTTGATCGCATGCATGATCTCCGGAAGGATATACGGCCAACCGTCCCGCCTGGGCAAGGAGGTTAGTAGCAAATGCACGTGATCAGGCATAACCACAACCGTATGCAGCTCGAACCTCACTCCATTCTGCTTGAGACAACATTCCATCACTGCATCGCGCGCGATTGAAGGGAGTTGCCAACGACGGTGTGTGGTGAAGGTGATGAACAGAGGCCGCTGGTCTTTTTGGAGATGCGGAAGCCGACGGCGGTATGCGTACTTCGGCCGCATAAACCGGAGGAATTGTGTAGGGCCGGCTCTTAGACCCGGCCATGCGGCCGCCAGGCCGCATTAAGGAAACAATAGCTCGGGTTCGACCCATCAGCCGCGGCCCTTCGGGCCGCCCGACCGGGTCAAAGACCCGGTCCCACACGAGCATCCCTAGCCCTCCAATCTCTTGCTCAACAGTTCATTCACCATTTGCGGGTTGGCTTGGCCCTTCGAGGCTTTCATAACCTGGCCCACGAAGAAGCCCATGACCGTCTTCTTGCCCGCGCGGTATTGTTCAAGCTGCTTAGGATTGGCGGCGATCACAGCGTCGACAATCTTCTCGATCGCTGAGGAGTCGGTGATCTGCTGCGGTTTTTCTTTTTCGTAGACTTCGGGAAAATCCTGGCTGCGCTCGAAGCAGAGATCGTAAAGGTCTTTTAGCATCTTGCCGGAAATCGCGCCGCTCTCCACAAGATCTGCCGACAATGCCACGCCTGTCATCGAGATCGGCGACTGACCGATGTCCAATCCTTTCGCCTTTAACCGCCCCACCAACTCGCTCTGGACCAGATTCGCAACTCGTTTGGGATTTTTGGCGCGTTTCGCAGCCGCTTCAAATTCATCGGCCAATGTCTTGCTTGCAGTCAATACCTGAGCATCGTAGCCGGTGATGCCGTATTCCGAAACCATTCGCTTGCGCCTGGCTTCGGGCAGCTCGGGCAGCATATTGCGGATTTCTGCTAGAGATTTCTCGTCCAATACCAGAGGCAGGAGGTCTGGCTCAGGGAAATACCGGTAATCGTGCGCCTCCTCTTTCGAGCGCATGCTGTAAGTCTTGCCTTGGTTGGCGTCATAGAGGCGGGTTTCCTGGATGATCTTGCCGCCGGCTTCGAGAATGCCAACCTGGCGATCAACCTCGTATTCCAGCGCCTCGCGAATAAAACGGAACGAGTTTACGTTCTTGATCTCTGTTTTCGTCCCCAGCTGCTCCTGACCGCGCGGCCGCACGCTCACATTAGCGTCACAACGCAGCGAACCTTCTTCCATGTTGCAGTCGCTCACTCCCGTGTAAAGAATGATTTCTTTCAGGCGGGTGAGATACTCGTAGGCCTCGTCGGGCGACGCAATATCCGGTTCACTGACGATTTCGATCAAAGGCACGCCACTGCGATTCAGATCGATGGCAGTCGTATCGGAGGAATCAGCAAAGCCTTCATGCAGGCTTTTGCCAGCATCCTCTTCGAGGTGCAAGCGCGTAATCCCAATTTTCTTCTCGCCTCCGCCGCTCGGAATGTTGATCCAGCCGAACTCGGCCAGCGGCTTGTCGTACTGCGAAATCTGGTAGCCCTTGGGCAGATCGGGATAGAAGTAGTTCTTGCGAGCAAAAATCGAAGTCTCATTGATGCGGCAGTTCAGTGCCATAGCTGCAAGCACCGCGAATTCAACCGCCTTGCGGTTTAGAACCGGCAAAGCTCCGGGCAGGCCCAGGCAGACGGGACAGACATTCGTATTAGGCGGAGCACCGAAGCGCGTGGAGCAAGAACAGAATATCTTGGTCACCGTCAGGAGCTGAACATGCACCTCCAGGCCGATGACTGGCTCGTACTTGGCGCGTGTTCCGACCGAGACCTCCGGCGTGGTGACCATATTGAGTGATTATAGGGTTTTGGTCGTTAGCGAGCGAGAATGCCCGCAGGCCGGGCTACGGCTTGCTGGGCGCGCTCAAGTATTTCTCCAGAGGCACCTCGAAGTACATCAGTTCGTTTCCTTTGGCGTCGTGCACGCCAGTCAGATAGAAATTTGCGCCGGCCAGTGGAGCCGAGATTCCTTCCACGTCAAAAAACATGAATCCTGACTGTGTGCTGTGGGGCTCGACGGCGCGGGCGGCGAACTGGGAATTCTGAATCTCCTCCTGGGCTTCTTTGCTGACCGTGCCCTTCGGCTTCTTGGGCCAGGGCAGCGGATTCGGCGAAACCCCAGCAATGGGTCGTGCGATTCTGCGGTAAAGGTCGTCGTCCGTAGCAGGTGGAATCTTGCTGCGATCGTGCGTCACCAGCTCAGCCTTGCTGCCGGCGAGCGAAATGGGTTGATCGCCGTCGTTTGTGACGACCACAAAGATCGGCATAAACCCGATCTCGTTGTAGTGAACAGAAAAGATGTTTGCCTTGTCGGGCATGTCATAGGGATCGAGGGCAACAGTCATACCTTCGTTGGGATGTTCGTCGTGTGCTGGATACGTCTTGGCCGAACGAGCCGCCGACATCACAAAATGCTTTGACGCGAGGCACAGAATCGAAACCAGCAACACAGCACAGAGTGTCGCGACGCGGTAATGCAGCGCATAAGGGCGTAGCATGATTTTTGATTATAGGATGCAAGCTCGTCCGGGAACGGTGCCTTGAGCCATTAACAGGTAAAATGAGCCTTCCTCATGTACTGGCTTTATAGCGCGCTGCTGGCGGCAGCCTTGCTCGTGACGCTTCCGTACTGGCTCATGCAGATGTCGCGGTATGGCAAGTACCGTGCAGGCTTGGGGGAACGGCTGGGTAAAGTTCCGGCACGCCTTGTCGCGAATTCGAGCCAGCCTACGATTTGGGTGCATGCCGTTTCGCTCGGCGAAGCGCTAGCCGTTTCCCGCTTAGTGAAAGAACTGCAATCGCGGTTTCCACAGTACCGTTTTGTCGTCTCGACGACGACAGACACCGGTCAGAAGCTCGCTCGAAAACATTTCGGAGCAGAAAACGTTTTTTACTTCCCGATGGATTTTGCCTTTGCCATAAGGCCATACCTGCGATCGTTACGGCCCCAATTGATAGTTCTTGCTGAGACGGAGTTCTGGCCGAACTTTCTGCGGCTCGCACACGCAAGCGGCGCTCAAGTGGCAGTCGTGAACGCTCGAATTTCGGACCGCTCCTGGCCGCGTTACCAGCAGTTTCGCTTTTTCTATTCCCGAATCCTACGGGGCGTGGATCTCTTCCTGGCACAGACCGAAGGAGACGCCGGGCGGCTGTGTGATATCGGCGCACCGGCTGAGCGCGTGCAAGTCAGCGGGAATTTGAAATTTGACATGCCCGCGCCTCCGGCGCCACCCATCGTTGCCAGCCTGCGCGCCTCGTTTCAGCAGTCCGGGGCGGGACCGGTTATCGTTTGTGGCAGTACGGTTGACGAGGAGGAGCCGCTGCTGCTGCGCGCTTTTGAGAACGCCCTGGCCAGTTATACACGCGCGGTCATGATCCTGGCGCCGCGGCACCCGGAGCGGTTCGGCACTGTGGCACAGTTGCTGGAAAAGCTCGGCATCCGTTTTTGGCGGCGTTCTCTCTGGAGCGGAGATCCCATCGCCGGCGGTGTTCTGCTGATCGACAGCATCGGAGAACTCGCCGCGCTGTACTCGCTCGCGGATGTAGCATTCGTGGGCGGGAGCCTGGTACCGCGGGGTGGGCATAACATCATCGAGCCGGCGCAGCACGGCGTTCCCATCGTCGTTGGCAGCCACACAGAAAATTTTCGTGACATTGTCAGAGTTTTTCAGAGCCGCGAGGCGATCCGGGTGGTTAGCGTGGTCGAGTTTCCTTTGGTGCTGATGGAGTTGCTAGCCAACGAATCGGCACGTGCTGCACTGGGCCGACGCGCCGCCGAAACCTTGCGATCCCAGACAGGGGCGACGCAGAAGACCGCCGGGGCGCTGCAGAGATTGTTGGAACCAACCCGGAATCGTGTAAGCACCGGATCGTGACATTCCACTGCGCATGAAATTGCTGGCCTCCATTTACGGAGCAGGCGTGCGGTCGCGGAATGCGCTTTACGATCGCGGCACATTAAGACCCGGAGTCCTGCACGGCCCGGTGGTCAGTATCGGAAATTTATCTGTCGGTGGTTCCGGCAAAACCCCCTTCGTCCTGATGCTGGGCGAATTGCTGAAGGCGCGGGGAGTCAGATTCGATGTGCTTTCGCGCGGCTACGGGAGGCGGACGAAGGGGGTTGCACTCGTTGATGCGTCCGGTTCACCTCGCGATTTTGGCGATGAACCGCTGCTCATGGCTCGACGTCTGGGCGTACCGGTTGTGGTGGGAGAAAGCCGGTTTGAGGCGGGGCAATTTGCAGAAAAGAATTTTGGCCCACAATTGCACTTGTTGGACGATGGCTTCCAGCATCGCGCGCTGGCCCGTGATTTCGATATCGTGCTGGTCACTTCCGAAGACGCGCACGACCGATTGCTTCCTGCTGGCCGGCTGCGGGAACCGCTCAGCTCGTTGTCCCGGGCCGACGCAGTCGTGCTGATGAACGACGTTTCTCCGGACTCGTTTTCCTTGACTGGAAAGCTGGCGTGGCGCGTGCGCCGCGGAATTTCATCAAACAATGTGCCTGCTCACCCCGTGGTGTTCTGTGGTATTGCACGCCCACAAAACTTCTTTCTGCAACTGCGATCTCTCGGGATTCAGCCCGTGGCAGAAGCCGTGTACCGCGACCACCACGCTTACACAGAACAGGACGTTCGCGATTTGCTCCAGCTCAAACAGAAAAGCCAGGCGGACGGCTTCGTCACCACCGAGAAGGATGAAATCAACCTGGGGAAGCACCTCTATGAATTGCACCCTCTGACGGTCATCCGGGTGAAGATGGAGCTCGTGGACGCGGCTAACGCTGTGGATACCATGCTGCGCATCGTGCAAGAGAGAAAACCGCAGGCGTGAGAAAATTCAATTTGTAGAGCCGCATCCCGGCGACCTTCAATGACAGGTTGGGCAAGTGCAGACTGTCTGCGACCGAGCCGGCACGATGCCGGCGCAACAGCAAATGACCAAACACCCAAAAGAAGCCGAACGTCTGAAGAAGATCGTGGAATCCTTTCCTAAGATCACGATTACGGTGGTCGGCGATCTGGTAGCTGATGAATTCGTGTTTGGCGAGATCTCGCGTGTCTCGCGCGAGGCCCCCGTACTGATCCTGAAACATCGCGAGCGCACGGTTGTTCCGGGAGGTGGCGCCAACGCGATCTGTAATCTTGCCGACCTCGGCGTGAACGTCTTGCCGGTCGGGGTGGTTGGCGAGGACGAGCCCGGGCGTCTTCTGCTCAAGGCGTTTCGCCACAGACACATTGCGGTGAGCGGCGTCCTGAAAGAGAAGAGTTACAGCACGGTGACCAAGACTCGCATTCTGGCGGGGATGGCACACACGGCACGCCAGCAGGTGGTGCGCGTGGATCGTGAACCGGAGACGGAACCCGGTCCTCACCTGAAGCGAGAGCTCATCCTGGCGGCGCGAGAATATGCCGGCGTGTCAGACGCCCTGCTGATTTCTGACTACGGCTATGGCGCAGCTTCGCCCGCCATTTTGAACAGCATTCGGGAACGCGGAAAACTGGATCGAGTTCCGGTTGTGCTGGATTCGCGCTATCGAATGCTGGAATACTCTGATGTGGTTGCTGCGACTCCGAACGAGCCGGAGGTGGAAGCGGCGCTGGGCATACACATCGGCGACGACTGGCCGCGAGTGTGCTCCGCCGGCGAGGAACTGATGTCGCGGATGAAGCTGCAATCGCTGGTCATTACACGCGGGCGTGACGGCATGGTCGTATTCGCCGCCAGGCATAAGCCGGTCGATATTCCGATCTTTGGATCGGATCAGGTGGCGGATGTCACCGGGGCCGGAGACACAGTGATTGCCACATTCACGGCGGCTTTGGCTGCAGGAGCAAGCACGGAAGAAGCGGCGCAGTTGGCGAACTACGCGGGCGGTATTGTGGTAATGAAACGCGGGACCGCCACGGTCTCGCAGAGCGAATTACTGCGCGCGCTCGAACAGGCGCCGCCCATGACAAGGCCTCATTGATCACCGAGAAGATCCTAAGTCGTCAGAAACTGAAAGACCGCGTGGCTGGCTGGCGGCGTGCCGGAAAGCGCATTACTCTGGCCAATGGGTGCTTCGATCTGCTGCACGTCGGCCACGTCCGATACCTGCACGCGGCGAAGAGACTCGGCGGCCGTTTAATCGTAGCGATCAACTCTGATAGGTCAGTTCGCGCGCTGAAGGGCGAAGGCCGTCCGCTAATGCCGGCGGAAGAGCGAGCTGAAATTGTTGCCGCGTTGGCCGATGTGGACGCAGTGGTGATCTTTCCCGAGCCTGATGTGCGGGCTTTGATCCGCGAGATACGCCCGGACATTCAGGCAAAAGGCACCGACTATACCGCCGATACTGTGCCGGAGCGCGACGTTGTATTGGAGTACGGCGGCCGTGTCGAGATTGTGGGCGATCCCAAAGATCACTCGGCCAGCGAGATCATCCGCTCGCGCTTCGGGACAGATCCGTCGTGAGCACCGCAGGTCTTCCATTGAGCTCTGGCTCTCCCGATATTCGGCGGTTATTGATCGTACGCCTGGGCTCGATGGGCGACATTATTCACACGCTGCCCGCTGTGTTCGCGCTTAGAGCCGCATTTCCCAGGACGCTGATCGGCTGGATTGTGGAAGAGCGATGGGCGGAGTTACTGTGCGCATCATCGGAGCCACGAAGCGGCCCGCGATCGCCACGCCGGCCGCTGGTGGATAAACTCCACGTTGCGGATACCAGGCTTTGGCGCAAGAATCTGCTCTCCACGCAAACCTGGGAACGAGTGGGGGCGGCGTTGAGCGATCTGCGGGCGCCTCGCTATGAAGTCGCGGCGGATTTTCAGGGCGCGGTACGATCGGGATTTCTGGCGCGCTGCTCAGGCGCTCCCTTAATCTACGGATTTCGCCAACCTCGGGAGAACGTGGCCAGCATGCTCTACACGCGTCAGGTGATTGCACAGGGAACTCACGTCGCCGAACAGAATATGTCTCTGGCAGAGGCAATGGTTGGCCATTCGCTAGAGATGCTGAAGCTGGAGTTTCCCTGCGACGAAGCCGCAGAGAAGCATTGTGCGGCGTGGTTACAGCGCGAGTCGGTTGGCGATTTCATTCTGCTGAATCCGGGCGCCGGGTGGGGCGCCAAGCAGTGGCCTCCGGAGCGATATGGTCAAGTCGCCAAACATCTCGCGCAAGATGGTCTGCAGGTGCTGGTCAATATCGGCCCGGCAGAAGAGAAACTCGCAGAAGTTGTAGAAGCGGCGAGCTCAGGTTTGGCCAAGGCGGTGAGTTGGCCGCTTGCGGAACTGATCGCGCTCACCCGGCGCGCCCGAGTGTTCGTTGGCGGCGATACCGGGCCGATGCATTTGGCAGCAGCTCTTGGAATCCCGGTCGTCGCCATTTTTGGACCGACGAATCCCGCCCGTAACGGGCCTTTCGGGACTCGCAGCATCGTGCTGCGGAGTGCCTCCAGCGCGACCAGTCACACCCGCCGCGCTGCTCCTGATCTCGGCTTGTTGGAAATCGAAGTGGACGAGGTGGTTTCTGCTGCACGAAAGCTGTTGGGGCAATGCCGTGGCTAGCTGGCCGGCTATAGCGCGCCGCATTCGCGTGCCCTCAGGCTTCGTGCTCGCCGCTGTTTATTTATGGCTGGCGCAGCCGAACGCACCGTCTTTAACACTCGGTGCCCTCTCCATCATTGTTGGTCTGGTGATCCGTGGCTTGGCTTCAGGACACTTAAACAAGAACGAGCGGCTCGCAACTACCGGGCCTTATGCTTACACACGCAATCCACTTTATCTCGGGTCGCTGATTATGGCTGTCGGCTTCGCCATAGCTGCAAGAAGTCTATGGGTCGCTCTTATCTTGATCGCCATGTTCGTCGCCATCTATCTGCCGGTAATTCGTGCCGAGGAATCGTATCTCACGCAGCGTTTTCCCGAGTTTGCCGACTACGCGCGCCGGGTACCCAGGTTCGTCCCCACACTGGACAGGTTTGCCGGCAAGCACGGTTCATTCTCATGGGACCTTTATTGGAAACATCGCGAGTACAATGCAACCATAGGATCGGTCGCAATTCTGGCAGTATTGATTGCCAAGCTGCTTTGGATCTCACGTTAGCCTGCCGGGCACTTGGCGTCGGCAGCTGGCGCCTCACGCAGCATTTGCACAGATCGTCTAAGCGACATGCGCATCTTTCTCAAATTCGGTGCCCTAATGTGCTTTCCTGCTCTTGCAGTCTGTTTACAAGGCGCGCAGGTAGATTCCTCCTCCTCGAGCCAGGGAACATTGCCAAGCATCAGCGCAGCGCCCTCGGCGCAGATTGTTCCCCCGCCTCCTAACTACCATTTTGCTGACGGCCAGACCTACGTTTACGGCGTCGAATGGCACCTTTTCAACGCCGGGATAGCTCGCGTCGGATTGCGCGACGACGGGGCTGAGCAGCACGTAACGGCCACGGCCGTTTCCGCCGGAGTAGTAAGCGCTCTTTACAAGGTGAACGACCATTTTGAAGCTTTTTTTGACCCCCACAGGTTTTGCTCGCAGCGAGTTCTTAAGCACATCGAGGAAGGTTCTCATTTTCGCCAGTCGGAGCTGCATTTTGACTATGCGCGGGGCAAAAGCGTGCTCAGCGAGAAAAACCTAAAAAACGGCGAAGAGAAGCATGCGGAAAATGATATTCCCGCGTGCGTAACCGATGTGGTGAGCGGGTTTTATTACCTGGCGTCACTGCCCTTGCAGATAGGCAACGCCTATGTTTTCACCGTCAACGACGGCGGCAAGACCAACGATGTGACCGCCCACGTGGAAACTCGCGAGAAGGTTAAAGTGCCAGCAGGCACTTTTGAGACAGTCCGGGTGAAAGCGGAAGCCGTGTCCGGGGTGATGACAGGCAAAGGTACTGTCTGGGCCTGGTTCACGGATGATGCCACTCACACCCCCGTGCAAATGCGCTCCAAGTTGGGATGGGGAACGTTGTTATTTCGGCTGCAAAGGATAGAGAAGGATTAAGCAACTGCCTGACTAGCTACTAGCCGCTAGGTTCTCGCTACATTGATGAACATCAATCGACCTTGGGTCGTTTGACGCTCTTCCGCAGCCCACGTTAAACTAATTGAGTTTGCCTGTACTTGCGGCTCCGTTCTGGAGCCGCCCGCCATCGTTGCCGAGAGCGTCGACGCGGAACAGCAAGCAGGAAAATCATACTATCCCCGGTTCGCATCTGTGCGACGGGTTTGATTACACGGAGGCATTGGTATGTACGCGGTCATCCGCAGCGGTGGCAAACAGTACCGGGTGGCGCCTGGCGACGTGATTCGCATAGAAACTCAGGGCACCGGCACCCACGGTCGCATCGAGTTTGGCGACATTCTGGCGGTTTCAGCCGGAGACGGCCAGATCGGCACTGCTAAACCCGATACTCACGTGATCGGCGAGGTCGTGGAGCAAGGGCGCGGCGACAAGATTCTGGTCTTCCACTACAAGCGCAAGAAGCAGTACAAAAAGCTGCGGGGACATCGCCAGCCGTTTACGGCAGTTCGCATCACCGAAATCGCCTTTGACGGGCAGAAGTTCAAGGCGCCTGAACTTCCCAAGAAAGAAACGAAGCCGAAGAAGGCTGCACCCGTCGAGACGGCTGATGAGCCGAAAGAAGTGAAAGCCGCAAAGGCTCCTGTTAAGAAAGCAGCAGCAAGGAAGGCAGCGGCGAAAAAAGCTGCGCCCAAGAAGAAGTAACTCGAAACCGGAAACTAGAAACTGGGAACTAAGCTATGGCACACAAAAAAGGACAAGGCACATCACGCAACGGCCGCGACTCCAATTCGCAGCGCCTGGGATTTAAGGCATTCGGCGGACAACTGGTTCCCGGCGGCACCATCATTGTCCGGCAGCGCGGAACCCGCGTGAAGCCGGGCTTGAACGTCGGCCGCGGCAAAGACGACACTCTGTTTGCCAAGATCACCGGCCGCATCAAATTCACGGATCGGGGCTCGATGGGCAAGTATGTGATGGTCGAGCCGGTGGAAGCAAAGTAAAACGGCGGACAGGATATTCGCCCCATACGAACACAGCCTCGCCTTCAGTCGAGGCTTTTTCGTTTGAAGGATTGTGTAGGGACGGGCGTCTCGCGAGCCTGCCCTGAGCGAAGTCGAAGGGCCCAGGCCGAGCGAAGCTCGGCAGTCCAGCCATGGTCGATTGATGTTCATCGATGAGGCCACAATTCGCGTGAAAGCCGGAGACGGTGGCAATGGCTGCGTTGCGTTTCGCCGGGAAAAGTTTGTTCCGCGCGGTGGCCCTTCCGGCGGCGATGGCGGCAGGGGCGGCGACGTGATCATGGAATCCAGCGAGCGCCACAACACGCTGGTTCACTTTCGTTTCAATCCTGAATACAAGGCGCAGCGCGGGCGGCACGGCGAAGGATCGAACAAGACTGGGCGTGAAGGCGAGAGCGTGGTGCTCAAAGTGCCTGTCGGAACCCTTGTTTACGATTCCGAAACCGGTGAGAAAGTGCATGACTTCTCGCACGCGGACGAACGGATCGTGGTGGCCCGCGGTGGCCGTGGCGGGCGGGGAAATGCGCAGTTTGCCACCTCGACGCACCAGGCGCCTCG
>DASPSE010000162.1:0-3546 GCA_035624085.1 Terriglobales bacterium | reverse complement strand
AAGAATACAATCTGCCGCAACGGTGGCAGGTGTGACGTGATCCGGAAAAAAGTGTAGTTGAAAAGCCCGACCGCCAGAATGACGAGCAGGCCATCGACCGCCGAAGCCAGGATCCGCCGCGACATGGGAGCGGCCTGCAGCGGCAGTTCAAACCCTGGCCGCCTTTCGCCGGCTGATTCTTCTGTCGGCTCAATCAGGATTCCTCCAAGCGCCGGAGGCGGTGGCAGGACTTCCGGTACTTCCAGAATTCTTGGCTGATCGAACACCGGTTCAGCGAGCTCATCACGGGGAGGCGATGGCGGAGTCGAGGCACGAGGAAACTCCAGGAGCTTTCCGGTTTCTTCGGTCACGAAGGAGGGAACCGCCAGCGCCGATTCCTCCGCCCCCGCAATGGAGTCGGGAGCGATCTCCTGCGCTGCCAGAGCTTCCCGGCTGGACAGAGAGACCGTAGCCAATTGGCTGGTCGGGCTATCCCACTGCTCGGAGGGATCGAAGCTCAGTTGCAATGAGGGATAGCGTGGCGGACGCGGGCGCTTCCGTGCTCGATAATGCGTGATCTTGGCCTGTACCTCCCGCCGCCACGAATCCGACGCCGGAACGGGCGACTCGTCGATCCGCGGAGTCGTTTCATACGGTTCGGCCGGCGTTCTGATCGGCGGCAGACTGTCCGCTACGTCTTCTGCATGCGGTAAATCATGCCCTGACTCTGAATCTTGCGAAAGCACTTCTACGGGTTCATCCACCACAAACTTCGGACGCGCCGATCTCCCCTCCTGGCTGGCATCAAACCTCTGTTCGCCGGCATCGTAAGCATCAGGGTCGACCAAAGTTGCTTCCGGCGTCGGATTTACGGCAGCATCGCGATCGGGTTCAAATCTTGGTTTCATCTCAGGACAAGAGCGTGCGCCACTTTGCCAGCCGGGCTATCGCCATGCTAACGTCACCGTACCCGAGCGTGAAGTTTGCATTGGGAGAGTTCGTGCGCTTGCGATGACTTCCCGCACACGATTTCTTATCACGGCAGCGTTTGTCTGTCATCTGTTACTCGCGCCTCGCATAGTTACCAGCCAGTTGCTTTCGCTGGGCGCTTCGGCCCAGCCGACACAAGGTCTGCCCAGTACCCCGGCCACTCTTGAACAGGAGGAAGTGACCATAACTGCCTTGCAGCAGGAGAAGCACGGCGCACTCTACATATTGCGCGGGAAGGCTGAGATCGATTACGGAACATACGTACTGCGTGCCGACGAAATCACTTACAACTCAGATACCGGAGATGCGACCGCCGAGGGCCACGTAGTGCTTGACGGCGGTCCCAATGACGAGCATATCGAGGCCAACCACGGGACGTACAACGTCAAGAGTGAAAGTGGGCGTTTCGAGCATGTGACGGGCAGCATCGGCGCCCGTCTGCATGGAAGTCGGCTGGTGCTGACTTCCTCGAATCCGTTCTTCTTCTCCGGAAGAGTGGCGGAAAAAACCGGACCCGATCATTACAAGATTTACGATGGAACAGTCACCACCTGCGAGCTGCCGCGGCCTCGCTGGGAATTCAGCGCTCATAAGGTGGTTGTGGAAGTCGGCGGCACGGCCAAGATCTATCGCAGCACGTTCGGTGTCAAAAGCATTCCCATTCTGTATCTGCCTTTTGCCACGCTGCCCGCCGAACGTCTGCCCCGGCAGTCTGGGTTCCTTATTCCAAACATCGGAACTTCCTCGATCAAGGGGGCGATTCTGGGGGAATCCATTTTCTGGGCGATCAATCGCAGCACGGACGCACACATCGGGGCGGAGTACTTTTCTAAGCGTGGGTGGGCGCCGCAAGGGGAATTTCGCGCGCGCCCCAGCGACCAGTCATATGTGGACGTCAACTACTTCAGCGTTCTCGATCGAGGCTATGGAACTCCTCATGTCAACCAGGGAGGCGGGGAGGTTCGACTTACGGCGGAGGATGAGTTTGGGCATAACTTCCGCGGGGTCGCTGACATTGACTACCTCAGTTCGTTTGTATTTCGCCTCGCCTTCAGCGAAGTGTTCACGCAGGCAGTCAATTCGGAAGTCAGGTCCGAAGCCTTCCTCTCAAACGCGACGGGAGGATACTTCTATAACGCTTCAATGGAGCGTTACCAGGATTTCGAAAGCACAACCTCCGGGCAAGTAATTACTATTCTTCATGCCCCAGCAGCGGAGCTGGGGAGCGTCGATCACCAGCTCTGGAACTCGCCGTTTTACTGGTCCTACGACGCGGCACTGGAAGGACTTTCCCGCAGTGACCCAGTGTTCAGCACGGCGCTTCCCAGGTTCAGCACTGCTCCCCTGCTAGGCAGGCTAGATCTGCATCCAGATTTATCTTTGCCGCTGCGTGTCGGCGGATGGTCAATTCGTCCGGATCTCTCAGTACGAGACACTACCTATACGCAGGAATTGCAGGTTTCTGCGAGCGGGGCTCGTTCTGCTGTTTCTGATATCGTCACCCGCAAAGCGCTGGAAGGCTCAGTCGAAGTGCGGCCTCCCGCCCTGGGACGGGTTTTCGAGCGTGAGTTCCTGGGACGCAAGTGGAAACACGTAATCGAGCCACGCATTGTGTACAACTATGTGACGGGAGTGGACAATTTTTCCAATATTTTGCGCTTCGATGCGCGTGACATTCTCACCGACACCAATGAAGTCGAATACGCGGTGGTGAATCGCCTCTACGCCAAACGCCGGAACCAGAAAGAAAACTGCGGGCAGCCCGGCATGCCCATGCTCTTTGTCGGGGGCACAGTTCCTCACAATCCTGTTCCCTGGATACGGCAGTCTCAGCCCACTGAAACGCCATGCAACTCCGGGCCGGAAACGCGGGAAATCGTTACTTGGGAGCTGGCACAAAAATATTTCATCGATCCGACTTTTGGCGGGGCGCTCTTGCCGGTGCCGGGTACGAACGGGGTCAACGCTCTTTTCACCTCCAACGTTTTCACCAGCACTGTCGACTTAACAGGCATCGCTTTCCTCTCGCAGCCCCGCCATCTCTCACCGCTGATCTCGCGCTTACGCATTCAGAGCAGCGCAAATACCGACGTCGAATGGGATTTGGATTACGATTTCAAGCAGGCGCAGTGCGAGCAGAGCAATGGGTCTGCTTGTGGCAGCATTCGAAGCACGGCGGCCATCAATGGGAGCACAGCTTTCGTAAACTATCATGTCGGTTTGTTTACCTTCGGTGCGGGTGACGCTCTGCTGCGTGTACCTCCGGAAGCCGGCTTCCAGATTCCAATTTCGTCGCAAGCCTTCAACCAGTTTCGCGTTCTGTTGGGTTACGGTCATACCAACAAACCCGGATTCAGCGCGGCGACCAACATTGGCTTTGACGCAAATTTGAACTTCCTGCAGTACGCCGCCGTGCAGACCACCTATAACTGGGATTGTTGCGGGGTCAGTCTGGAATTCCGCCGTTTCGCGCTGGGTTCAGTACGAAATGAAAACCAGTACCGTTTCACCTTCGCCCTGGCCAATCTCGGGTCGCTCGGTAATCTGCGGCGGCCCGAGAGATTGTTCTAAAGGGCA
>DASPSE010000139.1:0-17209 GCA_035624085.1 Terriglobales bacterium | reverse complement strand
CCTTGTACGAAGTCATCCTGAAGCGTTTTGAAAACCCCGATGAGGTTCGCACTTTTCCAAAAGGCAAGTTCGAGCTGGTGCACATTCACGGCACGACGATTGGCCGGGCAACTTACGAGCCTGGTTGGAAGTGGTCGGAACACGTGGGCCGAGCCATGGGCGCGAAGAGTTGTTCAGTGGAACACATAGGGATCGTCGTCTCCGGCCGGGCGACAGCAGCGATGGATGACGGCCGAGTCATCGAGATGAAAGCTGGCGACATCTTTTACATCGCGCCGGGACACGATAGCTGGGTCGTGGGCGATGAGCCGTACGTCTCGCTGCATCTGATAGGAGCAAGCCAGTACGCCCAGAAGAAGTAGGCGGCATTCGTCGACTTGTCATTTCGAGGGGATTTCACGCCCGCGCTCGGCAAAATCAGATAAAGCGTGCGACCCTCTTGAGTACGAAAAACGCAGCCCGTGGCGCGAAAGCCATGGGCCTGGTTGTGTGCCGGGGAGCTGATCCTGTCGCTAAGGCTTCTTCGATCCGGTCAAAAATCGCTTCTACCGCCCAATCGTGAACCGGCGCGACTAACACGGGCCATGCGAAACGAAATGCACCCTTGAGGTCAGCCTCGATCGAATGCACCAGAAGCGTTCCGCCTTGCTCTGGTACAAGATCAAATCCGTGCCAGCCCTTCATCCCCCCGCGCTGGAAGATGACGCGCCATTTGCTGCCATCCCATTGTTGGAAATCGAAGGAAAACGGGCCATGGCCTAGGCGGGTCCGCCCTGGGATCAGCTGGTTCGGGTCGCGGACGCCGTCTGTCTTTCTCCAGTTCGCAATTACGTCACGCGGAAAGCAATCATCCTCTGCGCCACTCCAGAGTCTGATAATCCACTTACCGAGATCCTCCGGGCTTGCCCGAATCCGCCGCTTGTGAATGTTCTTCAAGGATCTCCAATCGCCACCCTTCAAGCATTCTATCAAGGCAAGATAATGGCGGTTGTCCATCGGCAGTGTCCGGCAGCGGTCCAACTTATCTGGCCCTCGGCCGGGAGGACTGCCAAGGAGTGTTATCCCCGAGAAATCTGCTTGAAAAAACAAACAGCAGATTCCTCACGGCTAAAGCCGTTCGGAATGACAATTCGTAAGTTTCAGGCGGTGACGGGCGGCTCAGATCTGATAGTCGATCTAATGAATAATCTGTTCCAGTGTCTTCCCCGAGTCACCATTGGTTACAGTCTCGCCTTCGAGCTTATGAACTCGCTCCCGTAACTTGTTCACCTCGGTAGCAGCGATGACAGCCCACGAGTTGAAGGGATGCGGTGCGAGATGGGAGTTCGCGGCTCATCGGCTTGCCTATTGGATACGCATGGATGTCAGACGATGCGGTAATGAAGGTCACAACTTAGTGTGAACTGGGAAGATGTTCACTTCCGGACAGCACGTTCCACGGATGCACAGGCCATAGCTCACTCGGCTTGGCAGTAGCGCAACAATCTACCTTATGAATCAATGAGATACAGGCTACCGCCCGACTGGCACACGGGGTGCAATTCAGCTTGCCATGAACAGTCCACCAATCGCCGACACGCACGCGGCCGAGGATCCGGATGTACGCGTCCTGGTTGCCGACGACCAGGAGCATGTTCTGGACGCGCTGCAGCTCTTGCTGAAGGGCAAGGGGTATCGAACGGAAGCGGTCACCGATCCCGGACAGGTGCTGCCCACGCTCAACTCGGAACAATTCGACGTGGTGTTGATGGACATGAATTACGAACGCGACACCACGGCTGGCGCGGAAGGACTGGAATTGGTCTCGCAGATTCGGGAGAAAGACCAGAGCTTGCCGCTGGTGGTGATGACGGCCTGGAGCAGCGTGGAACTGGCAGTGGAGGCCATGCGGCGAGGAGCCTCCGATTTCGTGCAGAAACCCTGGGACAATCAGCAGCTGCTGGAAAAACTGCAGGCGCAGGTTGAGCGAGCTCGCGTGTTGAGGCGGGCGCAACGCCAGCGGGACGATGAGCTCCGCGACGCACGGGAAATCCAAAACCAGTTGCTACCCAAGAACCTGCCAGAGGTTGCGGACTACGAGATTGCCGCAATGACCCGTCCGGTGCGGTTCGTGGGCGGAGACTACTACAACGTGCTTCGAATCAACGAGAGCGAAACCGTGCTCTGCATTGCCGATGTGGCGGGCAAAGGACTGCCCGCGGCGCTGCTGATGTCGAGCTTACAGGCTGCGCTGAAACCGCTCATGTGGCAAGAACTGGCGCCGCGTGAGCTGTGTCGCCGGCTCAACCGAATCCTGTGCGATATTACGCCCACGAGCAAGTTCATCTCGTTCTTCTATGCTGTGCTCGACAACAAGGAAAATCGCCTTACGTACTGTAACGCTGGTCATAATCCTCCGATCCTGGTTCGCGGCTGCGGTACGACAATCGAGTTGAACGCGGCGGGAGCGGTGCTCGGGCAATTCCCCGACTGGGTGTATGAGCAGAGTGAAATTCAACTGAGGCACGGCGACAGGCTGCTGCTGTTCACCGACGGACTAGTCGAAGCCTGCGGTGAAGATGACGAGCCATTCGGGGAATGGGGCTTGATCAGGATCGCGCAGGAGAATCCCGACAGCAGAGCGGAACTGTTGATGGATGCGCTGATGAACGGTGCTTCGGCACACTGCGGCGGACATTTTCAAGACGATGCCAGCCTGGTGCTTTTACAGGCAATGTGATCGCGTGTCAAACCTCTGGAGCTCACTATGCCGGCGAGGACCGCCGTAGTATTGGTCCGGTTGCCAGACCAAAGCTCCCTACTTCGGAGGGCTTGACGGACGGGAAGTCTGGCGATAGGCTCGCCGCATGCGGCAGTCGTTTAGAGAAGAATCCCAGCCTTTCCTGTACTGCTCCGCGTCTCATCCCGACGGCGGAGGTCCCCTCATGATTTATCAGGTACACATTTCCGATCTTATAGAAGAACTGCAGGTAGCTTATGAGCACATTGGCCTGACAGCAGAAGATATTGCCTTCCTCCTCGAAGCCGGCGTAAGCGTTACTGACTTGCTCGACTACATGGAAGCGGCCGTGTCCAAACGGTTGGACTGAGCGCACTTTGCCGGCTCTACGGCAGGCTGCGCGCAGTGCGCTTGCGCAATCCCAAGTCTCGGAAAGAACGCGTAGAATAGTGCGCAAAGGAACAGAGACTCATGGCGACTACGCGTAGCGCTCGTCCGCAAGCCGTCTCCACTGAAATTCCCCCCGTACCGCTGACCATCGAAGGCTACAGTGTGCTGCATCAGATGATGCGTTTTCGCTGGCCGGCGTGGCGGCCGCTGCGGACCTCGATCAAAAACGAAATCGTCCAGGAAGCCGCCAACGTGCTGGCCAAGATGGAGCAGAACCCGACGGGGCAATCCGGGCTTTATTCGCTCCTGGGGCATAAGGGCGATTTGATGTTCGTCCATTTCCGTCCATCGTTTGAGGAATTGAACCAGTCGGAACTGCGATTGGCACGGCTTAAGCTGAGCGACTTTCTGGAGCCGACTTCTTCTTATCTATCGGTGATCGAGCTGGGGCTCTATGAGTCCTCCATCAAAACCTACAACGATCTGGCAGAGCGCGGCGTAGAGCCGCATTCGGAAGAATGGAAGCGGGCGGTCAATGAAACCCTCGAGCGGCAGCGGGAGGCGATGCGTCCGCGTTTGTTTCCCGAACTGCCCAAGCATCGCTACATTTGTTTTTACCCCATGGACCGGCGGCGAGGAGAAGATCGCAACTGGTACACGCTGCCAATCGAAGAGCGGGCACGGCAGATGAATGAGCACGGCTTGGTGGGACGGCGCTACGCGGGCGAGGTGAAGCAAATCATTACCGGTTCAATCGGTTTTGATGACTGGGAGTGGGGCGTGGATCTGTTTGCCGAGGATCCGCTGGTGTTCAAGAAACTCATCTATGAAATGCGTTTCGATGAGGTAAGTGCGGTGTACGCGCTGTTCGGGCATTTCTACGTCGGCATCCGCTGCTCGTGGTGCGAACTGGGGAGATTGCTGAGCGGAAAGACGCCGAAGGGGTAAGGCTTTACCGCAAAGTTTGCAAAAGAAAGAATTATTTCGCCTTCGCGTCCTTTGCGGGGTCTTGGCGCTCTTTGCGGTTAAATCCTTTTATGTGCCCCTTCTTATCGCCAACACGCTACAAAGATTAGCGCAGAGTTCGCGGAGGAAGCCGCAGAGTGCGCTGAGATAAACCCAGTTTCTTCTCCGTGCCCTCTGCGAAAACCTCAGCGACCTCTGCGTTTCAAGGTTTTTGTGGAGAGAAACCATGGCCACGCTTGGACTCATTGAATACAAAGATGCCAGCCCGGAAGTGCGGGCGGTCTACGACGACATCATGGCGACCCGCAAGGTCGACTGGATCAACAATTTTTGGAAGGCGATTGCGCACGATCCGGTCACTCTGAAGAGAACCTGGGAAGACATCAAGCAGATCATGGCGCCAGGGGCTCTGGACCCGCTGACCAAAGAGATGATCTACGTCGCGGTCAGCGTAACCAACCAATGCGATTACTGTATCGCCTCGCACACCGTCTCGGCGCAAAAGAAAGGCATGACCGACGCAATGTTCAAGGAACTGATGGCCGTCGTCGGCATGGCAAATGAAACCAATCGCCTGGTAGCGGGGTATCAGGTAGAGATCGATGAGCAGTTTAAGAGCGGGAGTCAGTAGTCAGGGGTCAGGAGTCAGTAGAGCTTGCAGTGAGTAGAGCTGTTCTTACAAAAGGTTATTGGTTAGGGCACGGCTTCAGCCGTGCCGATAAGAACCGCGCGAAGGATGCGGGCTTTAGCCCTGAAGTCCCCTCTTTCTAGATCTCAATAGCATCATGAAACCAGTCGTAGTCGGTAGCTAGTAGCTAGAAGCCACTACTGTTATTGGATTTCTTCTCCAGTTCCTCCTTGACGTGCTGGGGCAGGTGGTTCATTCGTTTGATATAGCCCGCCAGAGCCCACAGCTCCTCGTCGGAATCCCACAAGCCATTCGAGAACATGCCGCTTCTACGGATGCCGTGCTTGGCGACCCAGAATACCTCGGACTCGGTGTACTGCGTGCCTACAATCGGCAATTGTGGCGCTGTAGGATTCAGGGAGTCCGGGTATTTGGGCTGCTTTCCCGGAGTTCCGTGGCAACCAGCGCACTGCTCCAGATACATCTTTCCCCCGGTGATGAGATTCACGTCGGTGGGTGGCACCGGACTGCGAAGTTCGGGCGCGTTGCGCCGCACGGCGGCATGCACGGCTGTTCGCATGAGATAGTCTTCCAGCTCAGAGGTCGGCACATCCCCTCGGACCTCGGCCAGACCGAGTTTGAGGTACGCGTACCCACCGACCGCCAAAACCAGGAGCGCTGTAACAAAACCCAGCAAGAAACCCTTCATGAATCCTCCGCCACTCTATGAATTTACTCGTGGGCGGGCGGACCGCAAGAACCGAGTCAGGTTCTGGGTTTCATGCTTCGACGCTTGCGCAGCGGCGGAGACCTGAATTCGTGGCGTTTCATGTCCACCCGCCGTCCGCGAAAGGCGACTCCTTCGGCTTCGAGGCGCAGCCGCTGTTCGACTGCTGAATCTCCGCGCAATTTGATCTCTCCTCCTGCGCCAAGCACGCGGTGCCAGGGTAGTCCAAAGGAGCGACGCAAGGTTGCCACGACTTGCCGGGCGGCGCCAGGATAGCCGGCCGCGCAGGCGACTCCGCCATAGGTTGCGACCTTGCCGCGAGGGATTTCCTGGATCGCAGCGAGAATGCGCGCTTGCATGGTCATTGCCATATTCTCTGGGAGCTGCATCAGAGCTTGCTTAGGTAATCCCGCACTTCGCTGGAGTTCCAATCTACCGGGCCAATGAACTTACGGCGCACGACGCCATTGCGGTCGATGATGTAGGTCTCCGGCCACCCGTGGGTGCCGTACAGAGTGCTGCTCTTCTGGTCCGGGTCTCGCACAGTGAGGAAGTTCACGCCGTGATCCACCAGGAACTTGTGATAGGAAGCAGCATCTACATCGATGCTGATTCCCAGCACCGTCACGCCATTTGGCTTCATGCTTTGCGCCATGCTGATCAGCGATGGCATTTCTTCAACGCACGGCGGGCAAAAGGTCGCCCAGAAGTTCAACACCAGCACCTGCCCGCGGAACTGCCTGAGCGAAACAGTCCGATCAGCGTCCTGAACGGTAAACTCGGGCGCCGCTTGCCCAATGCGCGGTGGCCGCGAGCCGCCATAACAACTGGCCAGCAGGAAACAACTCAACAGATTGATGAACAGAAGAGATAGTAGCGCCCGCATCCTGCCGGCTGTCGCGAGGACATCCCCCACTCGCCTATGCCGCCCGGACAGCAGCGCTATCGGCCCTGTTATAAGCATCCATCACCATCTTACTCAATCCGCTTAATTGGGATGTCCCGGCCCTCTGTATGAAGCACCATCTCAAATGCCCGGCCCTGACTGTCGACGTTGAAGGTGTACACATCATCGGCTAAGATCGAGAAAAACTTCCGCTCGCCTTCCGGAGCGAGTTCCTGCGGGGTTTCATCATTCTCCTGGACGATCAGGTGGTCACCTTTGCCTCGAGAGATCGTCAGAATGATGTCAGGCGGGATCGCGTAACGCCCGACGTATCCCTCGAGCAGCTTGGGATCGACCGCAACTTCTTTGTGCTGCTTCAACGGCTCCCGCGGAGGCAGCTTGTCATAAGGCGTGTATCCCTCCCATTCGATCGGCGTGAACGTATTCTTGAGCACGGTCTCCAGAAGCTCTTTGAATATTCCTTCGCCATTGGAACTGTTCGTCATAATCAGGAGGCCGGTCTTCGATTTGTCGAAGCAGACCGTATAGTTTCTCCAACCCTCGTCATGACCTTCTTTGAAGAAGGCTTTGCCGTAAGGTGTCCAGTAAAGGCCCCAGCCAAGTCCGTAGCTCAGGCGGATCGACTCGTTTTCGTTCGTGGTCTCGCTGGCTAGCGTCGGGAATTGGTGCTTCGATGAAATCCGAATCTGCGGGCTAAGCATCAGCTCTCGGGTCTGCCTGCTAAGTCTCTCTCCGCGCATGACGGCTTGCATGAAGCGCGCAAAATCGCGCAGGGTGGTCTGCATCGATCCCGCAGCATCGGCCGTTTTCCGCCGCTCCGGGCCGAGCGAGCGGCCATACTCGTCATAGCCATTGGCATAATCACTTTCGAACTGCCCCTGCCAGACCATGCTGCTGCGGGTCATGCCGAAAGGTTCAAAGATGTAATCACGCATCAGATCTTCGAGCGGCTTCCTGGTCACCGTCTCAACGATCAACTGCAGCAGGTCGATCCCCTCGCCCGAATAGGCATATCTCGTGCCCGGCTCAAAATTGATATTCAGTTTGCGGTCTTCGTTAATGTATCGCCAGTTGGGGAAGCCGCTGGTATGGCTCAGCAGCATTCTTACAGTAATTCGCTTGTAGCGATCGTCGTTGGCCAAGTCGCTGTACTTCGGATATTCGGGCAGCGGCTTCGGAAGATACTGATACGCCGGTTTGTCGAGATCCAGAATCTTCTCATCGACAAGTTCCATGACCATGTAGGCAAACGCTACTTTGCTGAAGGAAGCCGCGGTCATGACCGAATCCTCGGTCAAGGGAAGGTTTTTCTCTTTGTCGCGCACTCCATCGGCCTTCAGGTAGGCAATCTTTCCATCGTTGAAAATCGCGACGCCGACGCCTGTAACCTCGGCGGCGCGCATGAGTCGCGCGACGGTTGCGTCAATTTCGGCTGGGGTGATCGAGCTGCCGTCGAGGCGCTTGACGGCTGGCTGAGCAGCCGTCGCCGTCAGCGTCCCAAGGGCTGCCGTCACTGCCAGCGACAGAAGTACTCTTCTCACCAATTTCACGGTTGCGAGCCAGAAGTGAGACGCACTTGAATAGACGCGGGCGAGTCCGGTGGCGGCTATGAGGATGCCGCGGACAAAAACACACTCCTCCATCACTTCAGATCCGGGAATACACAGGCGGGTAAGCCCCGTCACGCCAACGCGACTTACGCTGCCGCACCTTTACCGTACGAATCTACAGCTTTCTGCTCGCTGTCGTAAACATCAAAGATGGTCACCAGCTTCGTGACTTGCAGCAAGTCATCCACCCGTTGCGTAAGGTTAGCCAGCTTCACTGACCTGCCGTTATTGCGAGCCGTGGTGTAAAGAGCGACCAGTGTTCCCAACCCTCCGCTGTCGATGTAATTGACGCCGGACAAGTTGAGGACGAGGTTGTGTTTCTCCGCAATCAGCTTCTTGACCATGTCGCGCAGATAAGCAGATTCTTCGCCGAAAACAATGCGGCCGGCACAATCCACGATCAAAACTCCATCCACTGTCCGGGTACTGAGTTTGAGTTGCACAGACCCCCCCTGGGACCGAAAACCCAGTCAGAAGCGTACCTCGGTTAGGGGCATTTCGCAAGGATTTCGCGCTATTTTTTGTGAAAGCCCGGCCCGCTTCGGCATCACGTATAATCATGTTCTCCGCATGAGCTACCAGGTTCTGGCCCGCAAATACCGCCCGCAGAAGTTCTCCCAAGTCATAGGGCAGGAGCACGTTACCCGCACTCTGCGGAACGCCATCGAGCAGGGACGGACGGCGCATGGCTACATCTTCAGCGGGCACCGTGGGATCGGCAAGACTACGGTGGCGCGCATCCTCGCCATGGCGTTGAACTGCCGTTCCTCGGACAAGCCAGTACCGGAGCCTTGCGGGGTCTGCGATTCGTGCACCGAAATCCGGGCTGGCAACTCGGTGGATGTCATCGAAATTGACGCCGCCACCAACCGTGGCATCGATGAGATTCGCGAATTGCGCGAGGCGGCGCGCTATCGCCCAGCCCGCGATCGCTTCAAGATTTATATCCTCGACGAAGCTCACCAGATCACGGACGCGGCTTTCAACGCGCTGTTAAAGACGCTGGAAGAGCCGCCCGGACATGTCGTATTCATGCTGGCCACGACGCAACCGGAAGATATTCCGCCGACCATTCGCTCCCGCTGCCAGCACTTCAGCTTTCGCGCGGTGGGGTTTGAAGAGATTCTGGGCCAACTGCGGGACCTCGTCGAGCGGGAAAAGATCGAAGCCGACGAAGAAGCCCTGGCGTTGCTGGCCGAAGCCGGCGACGGCTCGATGCGCGATGCGCTCTCGATCCTGGATCAGGCAATCGCCTGTTGCGGCGGTCGTCTGACGGCAGATACCGTGCGGCAATTGGTCGGCACAGCCCCTTCAGGGGTTCTCGAGGAAGTGATGCAAGCTGTGGCCCAGAGTTCAAGCGAAGGGGTGCTGCGGCTGGTCGATGGATTGATCACCGCAGGGCACAGCCCTACTCACTTCGCCCGGCAGATGGTGCGATTCCTGCGCAATGCTGTGGTGGCCAAGGTTGCGGGTAGTGAATCTTCCCTGCTGCAGATTTCCAGTGATGAGCGCCAGCGGGTGGCGCGGGTTGCCGCGTGGTTCAGCGAAGAGGATTTGGCGCGCCACCTGCAGATCATGCTGCGCACACATGGCGAACTGGGATATCGGCAGGAACAGCGGTTTCATCTGGAGTTGGGCCTGCTGAAAATGGCGCATGCCCAGAGATTGCTTCCCATCGAACAGTTGCTGAGCGAGGCCGTTGCACCGGGAGCTGGTTCACGAATATCAGGGAAGCCGTCGGTGGTTCCGGAGCAACGGAAATCCGAACCAGCTGCAACAAATCGCTCCAATTACGTTTCGCCGTTTGCTGCCGATTCAGCGCGCAAGAGCAAGCTTTCCGCCGAAGAAACTCCGCCATCCACCACTCGGGCAGCCGCGGGTATCACGAATGTCGCTGTGGTGATGGGAGCGGCAGCGCCCGCCACTGTTGTTCAGCGGGAAGGGTGGGAGCAGCGTGATGTTTCGCCCAAACCAGCCGAGCAGCCTGACGACCTGCGCAGCGCGGTGCTGAATGCATTAGGGAACGCCGGAAACCGAATGCTGAGTTCGTTGCTCGAAACGGGCGATTGGCAGGCAGAAGGAAACGAGCTGCTGATCAAGGTCCCGTCGTCGTCAGCGGTGATTGACATGTCACTCGGGGCAGACGCCAAGCGTTTGATTGTGGCTACCGCGAGCGGAGTGCTCGGGCGACCGGTGAAGTTGAAAGTCATTCCCGGCGCAGCCGAGCCGACTGCGCTCTCCACTCGACCGTCCTCAAACGGCGGAGGACGTAGCCGCGTGGAACAGGACCCGATTGTGCGCAGGATGAAGGAGAAGTTCGGGGCGGAGATCAGAACGGTAATCGACTATCGCGAAAAGCGGTAGCGTTCGAACCACATGGACACCGGGGATACGGAGCAGACCGATGAGTGGATTTAACCTGCAAGAGTTAATGTCGCAGGCCAAGCGGCAATACGAGACGTTGCAGAAGAAAATGGAGGAGACTGTGGTCGACGGCTCCTCAGGTGGCGGCAGCGTGGTCATCAAAATGGATGGCCGCAAGCAGGTATTGAGCGTCAAGATCGACCCCGAAGCCGTAAAGAGCGGTGACGTGGAAATGCTGCAGGATTTGATTCTCGCTGCCCTCAACGAGGCTGCTCGCCGAATCGACTCGCAGATGCAGTCCACCGTCGGAGGAATGCTTAGCGGCCTGGGCGGGCTGTGAATTTGAGTACGCGCTACCAAACACAGATTTGTTGTCATCCCGAGCGAAGCGAGGGATCTGCAGTTTCTTACAATGAAAAAAATGCAGATCCCTCGTCGTTGCGCTCCTCAAGATAACAAATAATTTGGTAATCCGGTAATTGAGAGTCGACGCCGAAACACGGGTTGGTTCAAATTACCCGATTACCAAATTTCCCAATTACAAATCCATCCCCATGCCCAAATTTGCCGAACCGATGTCCCGCTTGATCGATGAGCTGAAAAAACTGCCGGGCATTGGCAGCAAAACCGCACAGCGCCTGGCATTTCACATTCTGCGATCGAGCGATGAGGATGCCGAATCGCTGGCTGGCGCGGTCCGCGACGTGAAAGCCAAGTTGCGACTGTGCTCGGTGTGCAACAACATCACCGATGTTGATCCCTGCGTGTATTGCAGCAGCCCGACGCGCAATCAACGACTCGTTTGCGTGGTGGAAGAACCCACCAATATCGCCGCCATAGAAAAGACCAAGCACTTCAACGGCGTCTATCACGTGTTGCACGGATCAATTTCGCCGCTACAGGGGATTGGACCGGAACAGTTGCGCATCGCCAATCTGATAAAGCGTGTGGACGAAGGGCAAGTGGATGAAGTGATTCTCGCCACCAATCCAACGGTTGAGGGCGAAGCCACCGCCACCTATCTCTCCGGCCAGATGCGCCGAGCCGGGCTGAAAGTGACGCGCATTGCGATGGGCATTCCTGTAGGCAGCGACATCGAATACGCCGACGAGATTACAATGCTCAAGTCGATCGAGGGGCGGCGGGAGTTATAGAGATACGGTATCTACGTCCAGGAATGGATTGGCTTCTTCGTCAATTCGCATTACGCCTTCTGGTAACTCTCCGCCGTTGTATTCCGCCATCCGGTTCTTCCATTTGAGGAACTCGGTCAGGGTTTGCGGTTCGATGCGAATTTCGACGCGGCGCAAGCTGGCCAGCAGCAGGTTCATCTCGTGGCGAAACCCGGTTGCCGTACGGAGATTCTTCGCGGCCGGACGAACGACGTTGATTTCTCGATTGCGACATTCCAGCAATCCCCAGCCTTCGGGGAGTTCCTCCGGGCGAAGCAATCCACTCGGAGTCAAATAGAAGCGTTCACAGCCCATCCCAAGTTGGGATTTCTGCCGAAACGGCTTTTCACAATCGGCGAGAAAGTCGGCGCGTGAAATTTTGCATTCCACCAGAACCGAGTGGCAGGCCCGTTTCCACCCGATAGCGTCGGGCGTTTCGCCGCTGGCGCAAGCCTGTTCGGAGAGAATGACCCCGCAGCGATAAGAGCGCAGCCATTGCACCGCCTTCTGCACCAGTTGGGAATGAGTCATGAGCCGAAGGTAAGTGAGCTGGTGGAGTTGCGGGAGTGACAGAAGAGTTTCTGGCGCTAAAACCCAAGATAGGGGCGGCCAGCAGCGCTGTCTCGACAGTGATTCCAAATCGCGGCATACTCTTGTTCCAGGGGACTCAACCGCACAAAAGGAGCCTTACCGTGAATACACGCCTGGCAGTGGCATTGTTGTGGGTCTGTTTGAGCGCGCCTATGTTGTTCGCCCAGTCCCCGCCCGAGGGAATTTGGCAGGGATACGACGGCGAGTGGAGGCATGTTTCCCGCCAGCTGATTGCGCTGGCCGAAGCCACACCACCCGACAAGTTTGCCTGGCGGCCTGCGCCGGGAGTCCGTTCCACCAGCGAAGTGTACATGCACATCGCAATGGCAAATCTCTATCTACTCAGTGTTACAGGACCCAAGATGCCTGCCGACCTCAAAGAGGATATGGAAAAAACGGTTACGTCCAAGGCCGACGTGATCAACTGGCTGAAACGCTCGTTAGATGCGGTCAAAGAGGCTCATCTGGCTGAGGCTCCGAAAGACCTCGAGCGCAAGGTCCACATCGCTGACCGGGATGCGACAGTTGACGGTATGTATCTCCGCATCATCGTTCATGCCAACGAACACATGGGGCAGTTAATTGCGTACGCACGCATGACTGGCGTCGTCCCGCCTTGGTCAACGAAATAGAACGCCAGGCATAAAGTGAGCGGGCAGGAGACAGTTTAGGACTTTTAGTTCCGCTGGCGCGATACCACCGGCACAGCTTTCACCACAATCGGCCTGCGGCTGACCGTTTCCAAGAGATGGCGCGCAGCGGCAATGGATTCTGCCATGCGATCGCGCGGACTATAGCCCTGCGCGGCAATCACAAGCCAGCCGTCTTTTGCGCTGGCATCCAGGCGATGAATTCGTCCGCTGTGGTCTGCGTCAAAAGCATTGGCGAGCCGCAAGACTCCCGCAAGCTTCAAAGCAAGGCGCCGATGGGAGGGCGAAATTTGAGCCAGTGCCTTTTGTCCCGGGCGTGGCAACGCCCCACGATGATAGCGGCCAACCGTTGCCACTAGTCGCAGCCTTTCTTGCGTCCACCCAAGCGGAGGCTGGAGTTTCTCGATCATGCGAAAGCTTGCCTTGTGATGGCCCTTCTGTTTCTTCGACAGTCCGACGTCATGCAGCAAGGCTGCGGCTTCCAGAATGTCACGCTCTTTGTTGTGGTCGTGGTTCTCGTTCGCGCCGGCTGAAATCCCGTCATAAAGCTGCAAAGCGAGCCGGGCGACATGGCGGGAGTGCTTGAAGTCCGGATCGAGGACCGAAGCCCAGATCTTGAGTCGGCTCAACGCCGCCGACTCGATCTGTTCCCCCGCCGGCAATTGCGCCCGCCAGACTCGCCAAAGGGAACTCTTGCCGAGCATCTTTTCGCGATAGCGGTCAATCCTGGAGTTGCGCTCCTGCAGGATTTTCGTGTGCCATCGATGCTGGTCGTTGGCATCGGGGAAGGCCTTAATTTCGAGGGCCGTGTTCCAGAGCACGTCGACATCGTGGATCTCGCCCAGCATGTCCTGAAGTTCCTTCAGATCGTTGATCCAGAATTCGTGCTGCTCCGGCAAGAAGTTCTCCACGATGTAGCGGAAGCGTTTCAGTCCAATGCGCAGACTGTGCCAGGCGACCTGGGAGCGGGTACGCACGGCGCGGCGGTGCAGCGCGTAGGCTTCCGTCCATCGTTCCAGCGCCAGATGTTTAAAGACCAGGCCTCCACTTCGTATTCGAGCGGCACGCCGCGGCAACGATGCGGCCCACTTCCTCCATTGCTTGCGATCAAAATTCTGCAATGCCTGCGCGGCCTCCTGCTTGTGCTGCGCTTCCCGATGGGCGAGAAAGCGAAGCATCGTGCCGGTTACAAGGTCGTCTGGACTGCCTAGCTTGCTTACCCATTCCTGCATGACCTGCACGTCACGCAGTTCGCCCAGGCTGCTGAAGAGCTGCTTGCCCGCCCTTTTCATCTGCTTCCAGGAAGGATCAGGATCCATGGCCATGAGGCCGTCGGCCATGGAGCGGCAGCGGCGCAGGGCCACACGCAGGTCGTGGACCGGATCCGCCGCGAAGTCCGCACCCGCACGGTCGCATTCCTCCAGAACGCGAACCATCCAGAAGGCGAGGCCGTGCTGCTTTTTGCCGACCGGCTTCGCCGGGGTCGGGGCGGGTTGGGCTGAGGCAGACATAAGTAACGCTCAAAATCAGATTAAACCGTCGAGCTGAATTTGAAAATGCGCATTCTGGCAGCACCTTAGGCTGGACAGGCCTCCAAGACCTTTTTAAGGCCTATTCTGGCGCAGGACCCGATCCTTTCTGTGACCCCCGCCCGGCCACTTACTTCCGTAACATGCATACCCTTACCTCGTGGACTACCCTTTAATGAGCCAGCTTAAGGAGGCCTTATCTTCACGGGCACCATAACCAAGAAAGAGGACCGCAGTGCCTCCGCTCGGGCGTTTATCCACAGCCTCAATATCTTGGTGAAATACGTTCGTCTGTACGGATTTCAACATAAGCGCACCGAGGCGCAGTTCGATACCACCTGGAAAGAACTGCAGCAAGGCTTGCCCACCGGACGGGACACTGGATTTCTGCTCGGCGTTTCCGAGAACCGGCTCCTGCTGGACGGCGTGGCGCTTGAGACTGGACAGGCGGAGAAGAGCTTTGCCCAACTGCTGACGGCGGCGGGACTGGCCAGCATTCACTTCTCCAACCAGGTCACGGTTGATGACTTCGGCAAGCTGATCCGCGCCTTCGCTGTGGGCGGCTCCAAGGCGCAGGACGTGGTCAAGGAGATCAAGCAGACTTTCGGCGACAAAAAGGAAGCGACGATTCGCATTAATGAAGTCAAGTTTGTCGCCGCTGATCCCGCTACCGCTGATGTGAGCGTCGCGGCGCAGATTGCTGCGCAAACGCTCGGCCCCGAGTTCAAAGATTGGTTGAACGATCCCCAGAAACTGCTGCAACTGATTGCCGCGGCCGAAGGCTCCCAAAGTGGGGGCAGCCCGGCGAGTGGCGCACCGACGAACAACGTTCCTATGGGTAGCGTTCCCATGGCGGCCGCCGGAACCCGAGGAACTCCGGGAACGGAAGGCGCAGGCGGCGGATGGAGTGGTGGAGTTGTTCCACTCGAGGAAGAGGAAGTGATCCGCGCAATCCGCTTACTCACCAAGTTCGGAGAGGCCAGCACCGATCCGGATGCCAACCCCGAGTGGGTGCAAAAGGAACTTATCCACACTGATCAAAACACCAAGGTCAACCTGCAGCAGCTCCTGGAGACGCTTTCCGCCAAATATACGGCCGAAAAGAGCGACACGCCCTTGTTGATGAAAGCGGCGGAACACATGGCGATTCGTTTCGCCATGGAGCGTTTCCAGAAGGGCGACGTGAAAGTCAACGCAGTGCACCAGATGCTGGAACACATGAGCCGGCAGATGGACAGCTTGCGGCGGATTCTGCGTATCCAGGAAGACAAGATGAGCAAGGCGGGAATCCTGGTGGAATCCCACGCCGATATTCTCGACCGCATGTTCTGGGCGGAAGTCCCGGAAGAGGGCAAGAAGAGCGTGCTGCTCTCTGGCGAAGCCGCATGCGTTCCCTCGCGGAATATTCGCCAGTACGTCGAAGTGCTGCTGGAGCGCGGGGACAAGCAAACCGCCGCTGACATTTTGAAGAACTATTCCACGTGTCTCAAGACCAAAGACCTGGAACCCCGGCGCAAGACTGCGATTGGGCTGAGCCAACTGGCCGATCTGTTCGCAACTCCCGGCATTGACTTAATCGGGCCGACCATTCACAAAACGGGCGAAGCCCTGGTCAGGGAAGCCGACGCCGAGGTGCAAAGCCTGCTCAACGCCGCATTCGTTCGGTTGAGTTCAGAGGCCAACAATCGCAAACACTTCGCCGCTCTGAAGGATGTGTGTGTTGCGCTGGATAACGTGGCGAAGGAACGGCCGGCCACTGCCAACGATCTGCGTCCGCGCATTGGAGTTGAAAACCGCATACCCGAGTTTATCGAGGAAGCCCTGCCCATGGAGCAGATTCCTCAGGACCTGATCGCGGTTCTGCGGCGTACGTTGCCCGCCGCCCTTGAACACCTGGCCGACCGCTTCTTCCGCTGCATGCGGCGCGAAGAATGTGACCGTATGGTGGAGTTGGTGAGAGAGCTTGGGACCGAAGGAACGCAGCAGATGCGGGAGATGCTGCGCACGGGGCAACCCCGGACCGCATCGGCGGTGGTCGGTCTGTTGAGCCGCCTGGATGTGCCCATCTTGCTGGAATTGCTGCCAGCCCGCCTGAAAGAATGGAACCGCTTCTATCACGATGTGGTGGTGCGGCAGATCGCTTATGGCGCGGCTCATGATCGCGGACGCACGCTGCTCGAAATTCTGGAACTTCTCGACCCTGCGGTCCTGCCCCAGGCCATCGACGAAATCGGTATGAGCGGTGACCGGACGACCGTCCCCCCGCTGATTGTGATGGCAGAAGCCGGCGAAACCCAGGGCCGTTCTCCCCTGATCCAGGTGAAAGCAGTGGAATCGCTGGGAAGGCTGCGCGAGCCGGAATCAGTCCCCCTGCTGCGCACCCTGCTCGAGGCCAAGAAGATGTGGAAGTGGGTTCACCATCGCGAGCTGCGCATCGCCGCCGCGCAGGCCCTGGCCAAGATTGACCCGCGCTATGCCAGCCAGGTGATGGCAGAGAGTGCCCTCTCGCCGGGAGAGCTGGCCATTGCTCCGCTCGATGCGGCCCCGGCCTGCCCGTGGGTGCGCCAGCGGCGTTATGAGCGCATCGTCCTGCGCAAGGCTCTGCCTGCCAACATCAGCAGCTCGTGGGGGAGATCCAACCTCTTGGTTCGCGAAATGAGTCTGGGTGGTGGCATGGCCACCAAGGAAGACAACCTGCGCGTCGGTTCAGAAGCCAACATCGACATTTCTGTGGGCGTACGCCACATCCGCGGCCAGGTCCTCCTGCGGCGTGCGCGAGTGAATGAAGTAGGCTTCGAACTCGTTAACACCGATTTGGACAGCCGTTACCGCCTGCGCACCCTGCTGATGGGGACGATTGACCGCGCTCCGGAAATGAAAGACGCCGAGTGGGACGGCGAGCGGAAGGCCTAATTCTTCTCTCAACGAAATGTCATCCTGACGAGCCTTCAGCTCG
>DASPSE010000075.1:0-5108 GCA_035624085.1 Terriglobales bacterium | reverse complement strand
GGCGAGTCGAGTAAGTTTTTGGCCTAATCCCTGTAGTCGTTGCTGGGCTTCGTCGTAGCCGGCTGCGAAACTTTGAGACTGAAATCGGGATGCAGCGTGCTCAGCGCAGGCCGCCCCGCCGGGCGAATTTGCTGTCCGCCGGTCTGGTCGAAGGCATAGACATTGTTATCCCCTGAGCCGACATAGACCACGCCATTGGCCACCGCGGGCGAGGATTCCACGAAGGATCCCGTGGTGAAGCTCCACAGGTAGTCGCCGGTGACGGCGTCCAGGGCATAGACATTGTAATACTCTGAGCCGACATACACCACCCCATTGGCTACGGCGGGGGCGGCATACACACCGCCTATTGTCGGAAAGCTCCACAGCACCTCGCCGGTGAAGGCGTCCAGGGCATAGACATTGCCATCGGTCGAGCCGACGTACACCAGCCCATTAGCCACCGCGGGCGCGGAGATAAAAGTGAAGTCCTCTTCGGGGTCAGCACGCTGCCACAACTTTGCGCCGGTCGAGGCATTCAAGGCGTAGAAATTACCATCCAGAGATGCAAAATAGACGACACCGTCAGCCACTGCGGGCGATAAAACTTCCGCGCCTGTGCTGAAGCTCCACAGCTCGGTGCCGGTCGAGGCACTCAAGGCGACAACACTTCCGCCGAACTGGCATGTGGTGGAACAGGTGTTGAAGCCAACATACACCGTGCCGTTGGCCACAGCGGGCGTGGCCTGTGCGTCAGACGACTGCTCATCCACACTGAAGGTCCACAGCGCGCCGTGGGTCGACGCATCCAAGGCATACAGAGTGCCAAGGCTGTGGACGTACACCACGCCGTTGGCCACGGTAACTGCGGAGTTATCAGCTTGGCCCAAGAGGAAGATCCACAACACCTCGCCCTTGATCAGGGCATAGAGATTGCCATCCTCCGACGGGACATAGACGACGCCGTCGGCCACGGCTGCCGATGATGTAAAGGCCTGGTCGATGGGGTCGGGAAAATGCCACAATTCGGCGCCGGTGGTGGCATTCAGCGCATAGAAATTGCCGTCCTCGGAGCCGATATACACTACGCCGTCGGACACCGCGGGCGAGGAAGCAATAGAGCCTTCTGTGGCGAAGCTCCAGTGCAGGTCGATCGAGCCCACGTTGTTCGGGGTGAGCACATTTTCGTAGGGGTTGTTGCGCTTGCCCTTGGGCGTGAAGCCTATCTCGGGCCAGTTGGTTTCCACCAGAAACGCAGCTTGCGCGCCCGTGTCGTTGGAGCGCTGCACGGCGCTGATCCACGCAGTGCCAGGCAGCTCTGATGCGGGTATCTGAATCACGATCCCGCTAAATGCGCCTGAGCTGTTGGCCAAGGCCAGAGCCACGTCAGTCGAGCCGATATAGATATCAATCGCAGCGTCAGCGCTGAAACCGCTGCCCGAGACCGTGATGCTGGTGGTGGGCGGGCCAGATGTCGGCGCCAGCTTGACCGCAGGCTGGCCGAGGCATAAGCCGGCGAATGTCAGCAGGGTGATGGAGAGAAGAGAGAAATTCCTGGAAGCAAGAGTTGTGGCACGGTGCATGTTGGCCTCCTTAGGGACGTTTTCTTCACTATTGGTGTTTGCACAATATAGTGACACCGAACGTTTTCTGTCATTTCGAGTGCAGCAAGAAGGTCCGCACGCGGACCGTCTTGCGGAGTCGAGAAACCTGCTTTTCCATCGCTGAAACAGCAGGTTCCTCGACTGCGTTTGGTCATCCTCAGCGCGGATGACCGAACTTCGCTCGGAATGACAGGGCGCTGGGTTGTCACTATATTCTGCAGTCCTCACTAGGTCTGCCGGTGAAACGGAATGCTCTACTATCTGGGCCGACTGCCTGACTGGCAAGAAAAACGGCACCCACTCTACACCTAGGCGTCGCTGCCTGCATAGTGTGAAAAGTTTTGCACCTACCCCTCGGAGGGTCCCGCATACCACCGGACACCGGGGTCTTATAGTTGGTGATAAATTTTCCGATGAGGCTCAAAACCGCGCCGCGAGCGCAGACACGCGTGCCGGAAGAAGGATCAGAAGGGGCTGGGTCTTGAAAATCGTGGTTTCTTACGCGCCTACTTAGTCGCCCGAGGCCACAGAAGAGGTCGTAGCAGCCAGATCGAGTGTGGTGATTGGGCTTTCGAGCGCGGGACGTGACGGCAGCTTCGACAATCGCACCCGATACACATGCCGTGCCAGGCCAAGCTTTTTCAAAATCCAGATGCCGTACCAGTTGATGTCGAATTCATACCAGGCGAGGCCGTGCCGAGCCGAGACCGGATGGGCATGGTGATTGTTGTGCCATCCCTCGCCAAACGTGAACAATGACCCGACTAACCAGTTATTCGTGGAAAGGTCGCGAGTAGCAAAGCGGCGCGATCCCCACGTGTGGGTGACCGAATTCACCATCCACGTCGCGTGCAGGCCAGCGACGGTGCGCGCGAACGTACCCCACATCAAGAATGGCAAACCGCCAATCGCCAATAGCACCAACCCCACCACGATGCTCGAAACGTAGTGATACTTCGTGATCCAGACGTGGAACTTGTCTTTGGCAAGATCCGGGACATATTTTGCCAGCGTGGTGGTGTCATGGTGCATGGACTTGCCCATAAGAATCCAGCCCATGTGGGCCCACCATTTGCCGTCGATTGGCGAGTGCGGATCGCCTTCATGGTCAGAAAATTGATGATGAATGCGGTGCGTCGCTACCCAGAAAATCGGTCCGCCTTCGAGGGCAGTGGTTGCGCACAGTGTCAGGAAATATTCCACCCACTTCGGTGTCCGGTAGCCACGGTGCGTGAGCAGGCGGTGGTAGCCCATCCCGATGCCCAGGCTTCCTGAAACCCACCAAAGGAAGCAGGCCACGAAGAACGCCTTCCACGTAAAGAAGAAGAGCGCGGCCACGGCCCCGGCGTGAAAGATGGCCATGAAGATTGTGGTTACCCAGTTGATTTCGTTGTTAGCGGCGGCTTTGCGATTGAGGGCTTCGAGTTCCATTTTGGCTGGAGTCCGGTTTTGGACGCTGGAATACCTTAACAGGATGAATCCACGTCGTTTGTAATACTTGTGTAATAGGGCCTTTACGGCTAGGTTACGAGAGTACAGGGGCGCTGGAGCGCCGGACTTGAGATCACGCTGCCGACGCGCCCTTCACTTCCACGCCGGCCCACTTTTCCAGCAGAGTGAGCGTGGCGGCATAGTCCAGGTTTTCGTGGCCGTCTTCGGTGGCCATGTCGTAGATTTCTTCGACGGTCTCGAGGCCGGGCAACTTTACCCGAGCTTCTTTCGCGGCCTCTAAAGCCAGCCGGAGGTCTTTTTTCATGAGACGCAAGGGGAAATTCGGAGAGAAGTCACGTTTCAGGACGAACGGCGCTTTGTACTCCACCACCCCCGAGTGAACCATAGAGGCTTCGATCAACGGTATCAGCGTCTCGGCGTCAACTCCCAGCTTGGTGGCGAGCGTAAGGGCTTCGGCGAATCCTTCGTAAATGAGAGCGATTTGCAGGTTCATGACCAGCTTGGCGGCCTGGCCTTTGCCGGTTTCGCCCATGCGGAAGAACTTTTTGCCTGTGGCGGCGAATAGCGGCTTCAGCTTCTCAATGGCAGATTCGTCTCCGCCAACGATAAAAATCAGCGTGCCGTTTTCTGCGCCAGCTTTTGATCCGGTCATGGGCGCATCCACGTATTGAACTCCTTTGGCGCGCACCCGCTCGGCGAACTGCCGGGTTGCAGAAGGCGAAATGGTGCTGGAATCCACAATGATTTGGCCCTCGGCTAACGACTCGTTCACACCTTGCGGTCCGAACAGTACATTCTCAACCGCCTTAGTGTCGGAGACACACATCCAGACAACTTCGGCATCGCGCGCCGCTTCCGCCGGTGATGCTGCCGTGGTTGCGCCCTCGACATCTTTGCCGACAGTGCGATTCCAAACGGTCACCTGGTGCCCAGCTTTGACCAGATTCGACGCCATCGGACGTCCCATGATTCCCAAGCCTAAGAAAGCGACTCGCATACTTACTCCCCACGGACGATTCAACTCCAGAACAAGAATTAGAACTGACCCGGCTCTGACGGTCAAGCAATCAGACGAAGATTGTCTTAAAATAAGAAAAACTCACTCCGCTTCCCGGTTATAAGGGAAGGTTATGGGACTTCCGCAACTTCGTTTTTTGGAGCTTCGGCAGTCGGGCCGAGTGAGTCAACCGATCCCCCGATGTTAAAGGCGAGTATTAAAAATCCTGCTCTTCGCAAACGCGCCCGCGCCTTCGGCCGCCTGGTACGCCACTCCGCCGTCAGTCCGCTGACCGGCGAAACCCACAAGCCAAAGTTGGTGAGCAACGGACAGCTGGGTTTGACCTTCATCGGACACGCCAGCTTTTTCGTGCAGATTGGCGGACAGAATGTCGTCATCGATCCCAATTTTGCGCGGTGGTTGTTCGTTCTTAAACGCTTGCGTAAACCCGGCGTGCAGATTCGCGACCTTCCTCCTATTGATCTGGTTCTCGTCACCCACGCCCACTTTGATCACCTGCACCGGCCATCGTTGCGCGCCCTTGCGCAGCATGCGCGGCGTCGGGGCAAGGCGCCCGTCATCGTGGTTCCCCATCATGTGCTGGATCTGGTTTCTGACTTGGGATTCGGCGATGTGGTGGAACTTGACTGGTGGAACAGTTATCGTCACCGCGCGCTAACCATCACCCATGTACCGTCGCGCCATTGGGGAGCCCGGATCCTCAAGGATTCACATCGCGGCTACGGCGGATATGTGCTGCGCGCTGGCAAGCACTCTGTCTACCACGCCGGCGACACGGCCTATTTCCCCGGTTTTCGCGAGATCGGACGAAGGCTGGCCCCCGAACTCGCCCTGTTGCCGATCGGCGCTTACAATCCTCCCACATTCCGCAACGTACACGCCGACCCCGGCGACGCCACCCGCGCCTTCCTCGACTTAAACGCGCGTTGGATGGTGCCGATGCACTACGGCACTTTTCGTCTATCCCATGAACCGATCGACGAGCCGCTGCAGCTGCTCGAACGTGAAGCCAAAGCTGCGGGGATTGAGGATCGAGTTCTGGTGATGGAAGAGGG
>DASPSE010000066.1:0-3162 GCA_035624085.1 Terriglobales bacterium | reverse complement strand
GATGCCGCCAACGACGAGGATCCTATCCTTCGGTTGATTCCGCCTGACCGGCGCAACACGCTAATGGCCCGACCGGATCCTGCCCGTCCCGGATGTTGGCTGTTCGATGTGCAACTTCAGGGAGACCGGGAAACAGTCTTTTTTGACGTGTGAATTGCACGTCCGTTTGCCTCATGCAACTTGAACATCGGAGATCCAGGTTGGGCCGCACAACCAGACTTCTTGTTATCACAGTTTTTCTTGCAGTGATTTCGGCGGCGTGCCACCACGCAAAAGTTGCTTCCGGTAAGCCCGTCAAACCTGCAGATGTGAACGAATCTCGGATCATCAACGCGGATCGCGAGCCGGGAAACTGGATGACCTATGGCCGCACCTACGACGAGCAGCGCTTCAGCCCGTTGAATCAGATCAACGATCAGAATGTCTCGCAGCTGGGATTGGCCTGGTATTACGACTTGGACACGGATAGAGGCCAGGAAGCAACTCCCATCGTCGTTGACGGCGTAATGTACTTCACCACCGCATGGAGCAAAGTCTTCGCGCTGAATGCCGTCACGGGAAAATTGATATGGTCGTTTGATCCGAAGGTCCCCGGTGAGTGGGCGGTGAACGCATGTTGTGATGTAGTGAACCGCGGAGTCGCCGCCTGGAATGGAAAAATTTTTGTGGGTACCCTCGACGGCCGGCTCATCGCCCTTGACGCTGTCAATGGCCATCGAGTTTGGGAAACGCTTACGATCGATCCGAACTTTCGCTACACGATCACCGGCGCTCCGCGCGTCGCCAAAGACAAAGTAATTATCGGCAACGGTGGCGGTGAGTTCGGGGTACGCGGTTACGTTTCGGCTTATGACAGCGAAACCGGAAAATTGGTGTGGCGCTTTTACACCGTGCCGGGCGATCCCTCGAAACCGTTCGAGACCCCAATCCTCGCAAAAGCTGCCAAGACCTGGAGTGGTGAGTGGTGGAAGCTCGGAGGCGGCGGTACGGTGTGGAACGCGATCGCCTATGATGCGGAACTTGATCAGCTCTATATCGGCACAGGCAACGGTACGCCGTGGAACGAAAAATTTCGCAGTCCCAAGGGCGGCGACAACCTGCTCACCTGCTCGATTGTTGCGCTCAAAATGGATAGCGGGAAGTACGTCTGGCACTATCAGGAAGACCCCGCCGACGCCTGGGATTTCGACTCCGCCGAAGATATCATCCTCGCCGATCTCACCATTGACGGGCGTGCTCGTAAAGTCTTAATGCAGGCCCCGAAAAATGGCTTCTTTTATGTTCTCGACCGCACGAGTGGCGCCCTCGTTTCTGCCAATCCTTTCACGTTTGTCAACTGGGCCAGTGGAGTAGATCTGAAAACCGGACGTCCCGTTGAGACCGCCCTGGCCAGATATCAGGGAGCCGATCCTGCACCCATCGTGCCCGGACCGGTCGGGGCGCATAGCTGGCAGCCAATGTCCTACAGTCCGGCTACTGGCCTGGTCTATATCCCAGTCAACGATGCTGGTTTCAAATACAAAACACCTCCCAGTTTCGAAGCGAAGAAGCTGGCCCCAAATTATGGAATCGATGTCGTTGCGGCCGGCATGCCGCAGGATCCCAAGGTCAGGAAGGCGATCTTGGGAACCGTGAAAGGAAAGCTGGTGGCCTGGGACCCGGTGCAGCAGAAGGCGGCATGGGCGGTCGAACGGCCCGGCCCCTGGAACGGCGGTACGCTCGCGACGACGGGTAACCTGGTATTCGAAGGAACGGCCAGCGGGAATTTTGAAGCGTATCGTGCTGACAACGGTGCGAAGTTGTGGTCCTTCGCGGCGCAGACCGGAGTCATGGCGGGCCCGGTGACCTACGAGGCAGGTGGCCAACAGTACGCTGCGGTGCTTGCAGGTTGGGGTGGTGTGTTTCCGCTGGCCGCGGGAGAAGCTTCTCTTGCCTCAGGGCGGCTACGCAACGTCAGCCGCATGCTGGTCTTCAAACTCGGAGGGACAGCGAGTCTCCCGCCCATGCAGGTTATAGAACAGCAACAGCTGACGGCGCTTCCAAATCCAGCAAGCCCTGCAACGATTCGCAAAGGAGAGCAGCTTTTTCAACGCTATTGTGCCGGATGTCACGGCGATGTCGCCGTGAGTGGAGGAGTGCTGCCGGATTTGCGGCGCAGCAGCGCACTGACCGATGACACCTGGTTCGAGATCGTGTTGCGAGGCGATTTGCAATCACAAGGGATGGTTTCTTTCTCGAAGGAACTCTCTCGCGATGATGCAATCGCCATCCGCTCGTACGTGATCTTTCGGCGCAATCAGGGTGCAGCTCGAAAAGAAACGGGGGAACGGAATTAACGATGCTGTCTTCACCACAAGGAGTACAGAGTTACACAGAGGCCTGGGATTGTCTTCCCCCGTGACCTCTGTATTCTCGTGGTTGAGGTTTTACGCTCGCTAATTGCGGGAGTGGTGACAATGAAGGGGGTTTTATGTATCGAAGCGATATTGTGGGAAGTCTGTTGCGCCCTTCCTATTTGAAGGACGCCCGCGAACGTCATGAGAAAGGACAGATCAGCCATCCGGAGTTCAAGTCTCTCGAGGACCGGGCGGTTGACGAAGCCGTCGAGATGCAGAAGAGAGCAGGGCTGGAAGTGCTCACCGACGGGGAGATGCGCCGCTACGCCTTCTATGGGCACTTGATTGACGCGGTCGAGGGATTCGATAAATTTGGCGGTTGGGCCATTCCTTTTCGCAATGAAAAAGGAGAGGAAGTCGTGCAGCCTCGGCCGGTTGTGGTCTCCAAACTTCGTCGGAAACGTCCCCTATGCGCGGAAGAGTTCACTTATCTCCGTGCACGCACGAATCATCCCGCAAAAACGACCATGATCAGCGCACAACAAGCGGCCGCTTATTACGACAACAAGAAGTCATCTGCCGCTTATCCGAAGATTGACGGTTATCTGGCCGACCTGGTGGACATTTTGCGGGATGAAGTGGAGGAGTTAATTCGCCTCGGATGCACGTACATTCAGATTGACTCGCCGCAATATGCCGCTTTGCTCGACCCTCAGTTGCGTGAGGGATACCGCCAGCGCGGCAATGACCCCGACCGTCTTCTCGATCTTTCTACCGAAATGGACAATGCGGTGATTGGCAATCATCCGGGAGTGATTTTCGGCCT
>DASPSE010000059.1:0-12307 GCA_035624085.1 Terriglobales bacterium | reverse complement strand
TCTGGGCTTGGGAAAAAGCCTCGTCACCCTGCGGTGAAAAGAGCTCGGTTTCGGTAAGTGTGGGAACTTCGGTTCTTCAGTTTTGTGCCAACGACGAACGACCAACGACCAACGACGGTCTACTGCGTTAGGTACTGCTTGGCCAGCCAAAGCTGCAGGTCGCGCGTCTGACGGCATATCATTCCCACGAAGCGGATTCCGGCATTTCCCTCTTTGCTCCAGACAACCTCGCCCTTGGCCCTTAATTTCAGGTTGCTCCCCGGAAGTGTAAACGCTACATGAACCGCGCCGGGCAAGCTTATCGACTGGTCGGTATGGATCGCGATGCCACCTTGGCTGAGGTTTAGAAGATCGGCCGTGACCCGCTTCCCCCGCCCGTAGCTTACGGACACGGCCAGGTCGAGAGGATGGCGATGGTAACGCAGCCTGCCGTTCAGAATCAGATTTCTGGCCGCAGAAAGTTTGTGCACCGCTTGTTCCACCGAGATGGGCTTCTCAAAGACGAAAGTTGCATCTGCAGCTTTGAACTCGCGGTGTCGGCTCCGGCTGCCGATGATCAGCAATGGCATCGTAGCCAGTTGTTCTCTGAGTCCATTCAGAACCCTTGCTGTCCCATTCAAATCGCAATCTACGATGAGAGCATCGACCTTCGACTTAGCCAATTTGTCCGGGACACGCTCCGGCTCCGGTTCCACGTCGACACGGATGTGCAGACCGTCGAGAATGCATTCCAGTACGCTTATTTCAGGCCAATCGCGGGAAACCACCATGGAAGAGAGCGTCATACACCCACTGTAGTTTGCGCCGTAGGAGGGCTATAGATCACCAAGGTAATGACGACCAATGCGGCTATGCTCAGGCGCTCTTGCTCGGGTTACGATACCACTCAATGGTCCGCTGCAGGCCTTCTTCGAAATTGATGGTGGGACGGTACGCGAGATGTTTGTTCGCCAACGATAGATCCGCGAGCGAATGCTTGACGTCCCCGGCTCGCTCGGGCCCGTACTTGACCTGACCTGAGTATCCGGTCAGCTTCTTGAGCACGCGGAAGGTTTCATTCAAGTCAATCCGCGATCCTGTCGCGATGTTGAAGACCTTTCCCGCAACGTTCTCTGTAGGGGCCTTGCAGGCAAGCAGATTGGCATTGACCGCGTTTTCGACATAGGTGAAGTCGCGGCTTTGCTGGCCGTCTCCGAAAATAGTGGGCTGTTCGCCTCGCAGCATTTGGGTGATGAACTTGGCCAGCACACCGGAGTAGGGAGAGGTCGGATCTTGGCGCGGCCCAAAAATATTGAAATAACGTAAGGAAACAGTTTCCAAACCATAACAGCGCCAGAAAGAACTCATGTAATACTCGCCGGCGAGTTTCGCCACTGCGTAGGGTGAAATTGGATTCGGCGGCATGTCTTCACGTTTAGGTAATGTGGGCGTATCGCCGTAGGCGGAGGAAGAGGCGGCATAAACGACGCGTTTCACCTTGGCGTCGCGGGCTGCAACCAGAAGATTGACGGTGGCATCGATATTTGCCCGGTTGCTCTCGAGTGGATTCTTCACCGACCGTGGCACGGAAGGAATGGCAGCTTGGTGCAGCACGTAATCTACGCCACGGCAGGCGTGTTGTATTGCATCGAAGTCGAGCAGGTCCGCCTCGCGGAAATCGACCTTCCCGAGAATTTCAGTGATAGTTTCGCGTTTACCAGTAGACAGGTTGTCGATGCCACAAACCTGGTTTCCTTGCGCCAGGACACCGCGAGCCAACGACGACCCGATGAAACCAGCGATTCCGGTGATCAGATACGTGGCCATACACTCTCAATCATAGCGGAAGCTCCCTCGTCCAGAAATCTCGTGTGCTTCCTGGGAGGTATCCTGAGCCTTTGCGATAAGAAGCTCTCAACCGCTAAGAACGCGACGAATCGCGAAGGGCGCAAAGTGCACATCCTGAAATCACGGGATTGAAGACCGGGATACTGTTTCTGCGGCCAGCTTATCAGGCAGCCACTCACAGGCGCGCAAGTTCGGACTGAGCGCGGTGAGCTTGCGTAGCTTCGCGGATTTCGCGCCAAAGCTCGTCACGCCCGGCGCCGGTTCGAGCGGAGAAAGGCAGAATCTTGGCTTGCGGAAACTCCTGCGCGAACGTTTGCAGAGCATTACGTAGTTGGTTACCCGACAAGCGGTCACTCTTGGTGCCGAGAATCAGAAATGGCCGGCTGATGCCGGAAAGGAATCTGAACAGCTGATTGTCGCTCTGCTGCGGCGGTACATTGACATCCACCAATACGAGACACAAGGCGAGGCACGGGCGCTCTTTCAGATATGGTTCGATGAAGTCTGGCCAGCGGTTGGAAATTTCGCGCGAGAGCTGCGCGTAGCCGTAGCCCGGCAGGTCAGTGAAGATCAATTCGGGTTGAGGTTTTCCTGGCCAGCGAAGCTCAAAGAAATTGATGCTGCGTGTCCGCCCGGGGATGGAGCTGGTTTTGGCCAGCTTCTTGCCGACCAGAGAATTGATGACGCTGGACTTGCCCACATTGGACCGTCCGATGAAGGCGACCTCAGGCAGCGCCGGTGCGGGAAACTGGCTGGGGTCGGTCGCCGCCATCATGAATCGCGATATGACACGCATAACCCAGTTTGCCGTCAGATGGTGGAAAGTTGCAAGAGGAACAACGGCTAGGTAGTGGACCAGTTTCTGGTCCACTACCGAAGTGCGGCTCCCCCGGATGCTACTAGGGTCCGGTACCCTGTTCTTCGCGCTCGATTAAATATATCCTTGCAGAACCTCCGGCATCCGACCGGGGACCTTGGCCTGATGCCCGAACTTCCCGAAGTCGAAACCATCGCGCGTGGACTGGCAAATCGCCTCACGGGAGATGTCATTGATTCCGTTTGGCTGGGATCGAAACCGGAGCCGCTGAGGTCTCCGGCTCCGGAAATTGTCGGCACGTTGGAGTCTGCGCACATCGCTGGTGTCCGGCGTGTGGGCAAGCACATTGTCTTTGATTTGCAAAATGGAGGATGGGCCCATTCGACAGCCTCGCCTGGCTCAGCTGTTCAGGGCAGGCTACGAACCTCGCCCGTCAAGAGAAAAAGGCTGCCGGGCAAGAGTGCCCCACCCACACCAACCGCGGCGCAGTGGATTGTGCACCTGGGAATGACCGGGCGCATGTTGGTGTGTAAGCCCGATGATCCTGTGGAGAAGCACACCCACATGATCGCGAAGCTGGCCTCGGGCAGGGAACTGCGGTTTGTGGATCCTCGTCGCTTTGGGCGCTTGAGTGTTGCCCACGGATTTCAAGCTCCTGGTTCCGAGCCGCTGGAAGTCGAGTTGGAGCGCTTTGTAGGGCTCTTCCGTGGCCGCAAAACTCCGATCAAGAGCGCGTTGCTGAATCAGAAGCTATTAAGCGGTGTCGGAAACATCTACGCGGACGAAGCACTGTTCCGAGCCGGCATCCGGCCGCGCCGACGCGCTGCTTCGCTTACCAAAGAAGATCTGAGGCGCCTCTATCCTGCTGTTCAAGAAGTGCTCAAGGAGGCAATTGCTCTTGGAGGCTCTTCCATCTCCGACTACGTAGACTCTGACGGCGAAGAGGGATTCTTCCAACTGCAACATCGCGTGTATGGCCGGGAGGGTGAACCTTGCCTCGTGTGCAAGACGCCAATCAAACGGGTAGTTATCTCCGGGCGGAGCAGTCATTATTGTCCCAAGTGCCAGAGATGAATGGCTGACTTTGATCGGAAATAGGCCGAAAACGATTTAATATACTTCCTGCCAATCGACAATTCAAAATCCGAAGTGGTAGTCTGATTGGCTCGACCTATGCCTGACTATTCCATCGGCGTGGATCTTGGCGGGACGAACCTGCGCATTGCCGCCGTTGATAAGCAGGGGAACCTGCTCGAAAAGATCACTCTCGGTACCCAGGTAGCTTTGGGGCGCGATCGGGTTGTGAATGATATGTGTGACGCCGTTCAGCGTATGGCAGCAAACTTTCACAATTCCAGTTCACTGATTGGAATCGGCATTGGTGTTCCTGGGATCATCGATATGGAAACCGGTATGGTGCACGAGTCCCCTAACCTGCCGGACTGGGCCGACTACCCGGTGCGAGCGGAAATCGAAAGACGCTTGGGGACGCGAGTGATTCTGGAGAATGATGCAAACTCGGCGGCTCTGGGCGAGAATTGGCTCGGCGCAGCGCGAGACGTGGAGAACATGGCCATGCTTACTCTTGGCACAGGTGTGGGCGGCGGGTTGGTACTGGGCCGACGCGTCTGGCACGGCATGACCGGCATGGCTGGGGAGTTCGGACATACCACGGTGGAACCGGAGGGCGCATACTGCGGATGTGGCAACCGAGGGTGCCTGGAAGCATATGCCTCCGCAACGGCGGTCATGCGAATGGCCCGCGAAGCCATTGCCAGTGGAGTCGCGCCTGAGCTCTCACGAGCAGCCGATTCTGATCCCGAGTTCAGCGCGAAGACGGTTTACAACCTTGCGATTCAGGGGGACGAAGAGGCCAGGAAGATTTTTCGTCGCGTGGGCAGGGCACTGGGAATTGTGCTTTCGGACCTGGTGAACGCACTGAATCTTCCCATGTACGTGATTGGCGGCGGCGTCGCCAGCGCATGGGAGGCATTTGCGCCATCTGTCTTTGAAGAATTGCGGCAGCGCTCGATGGTCTACGCCGCCACGGCTCCTGAACCCTGTCAAGGCCAGGGGGCTTCGGCACGCGTGGAGCCGACTGGCCGAACAAAAACCATCATCACCCGAGCTCTGCTGGGAAGCGATGCTGGGTTGTTCGGGGCAGCACGATTGCCGCTAGTAAACGGGACTTAGGACGATCGTACTGGCGCCCGCTCGGTTACTTTCTTGAAGGCTTTCAAGAAGATTCCATTCTGCTCCGCCGTGCCAATCGTGACGCGGATCGCCGTGGGGGCACCCCACGCTCCCAATGGCCGGATAATTACACCTTCGGCTTGCAGTCGGCCGGCGATAACAGCCGCGTCTTCACCCAATTCACAATAAAGGAAGTTTGCCCACGTCGGAGCCATACGATATCCCAGTTCAGCTATACCGTCCACGAGCCACTGCGCTTGTTCCGCGTTATTGCGCAGGGTCTTCCCGATGTGCGCTTCGTCGCTCAGTGCGGCGATTGCTGCGGCCTGCGCCACAGAGGACACTGAGAACGTAGTGCGCACACGAGACAGATAAGACATCAACTCCGCAGGACCAATTCCGTACCCGACTCGTATGCCAGCCAATCCATGGGCTTTGGAAAAAGTTCTCAGCACGACGACTTTCCTGCCGCGGTTCACATAATCCAGAGCGTGCGAATAATCCACAGCGCGCGATTGTGCAAAATGCTGGGCGAAATCGTGATAGGCCTCATCCAGGATCACGACGACATGATCGGGAAGCTTGTCCAGGAATTTATCGATTTCTGGTGCTGTCACGATCGTCCCAGTGGGATTGTTGGGATTGGAAAGATAAATGATGCGAGTGTTGTGATCGACTGCAGCAGCGATCGCTTCTAAGTCGAAAGTGTGGTCACGCATCGGCACCTGGATCAGCTCACCACCCGCAGCTTGAGTCGCGATCGGATAAACGATGAAAGAACGCTCGCTGGTGATGGCATTGAGTCCGGGAGACAGCAAAGTCCGTGCTATGACGCCCAACAATGCAGTCGAACCCGCCGTCGGTACGATACTGTCCGGGCTGATGTGATGGTATTCCGCCAGCTTCTGACGCAGCTCGCTAACATCGTTGTCGGGATAGAAATTGGATTCGCTGAGCACGGCCCGCATCGCCTCGACTGCCTTGGGCGACGGCCCGAACGGGTTCTCATTTGACGCCATTTTGATGCAGTCCACGCTGCTCTCCTGCTGGGCCTGGCGGCGCGATTTGCCCGGCGTGTACCCGCCCAGGTTGCGCACATGCTCGGGCACAAGCTGGCTGAAGTCGCTCATCAAGACTCATCAATCTTTACCATTTCTCGCTGTCACTGTCACGTGACGCGGGTTCCTGATGGCGAGAGCCTGAGTTGGGTCAGATAAGCCATTGTGAATACCAAACAGATTCGCGCCGCCCTCTGGCTTCGTTTACTTCACCAGTCGCCCTAAACAAGTCGCACGTGTGCATCCGTGAGATCCAACTTACTTCACGACGGATTTGAGACGCGTAATCTCTCGTGGACTAAGCTGCCGGAATTCCCCCGGAGGCACATCCAGCTGCAGCGGGCCGTAGCCGACACGCTTGATCTTTTCTACGTGATGGCCAATCTCTTCGAACATGCGCCGAATCTGGCGATTTCTTCCTTCCGTGAGAGTGACTTCATACCACGGATTGGCGGCTTCGCGAATCACTCGAATTCTGGCAGGCGCAGTCCTTACCCGTCTGCTACGCTCAGTGGGAATTGAAACGCCTTCACGCAATCGAGCCAGCCCTTCGGGGCTGGGATTGCCGGCCACCTTGACCAGATAGGTCTTCGGTACGTGAGATGCGGCTTTCATCAAGCCGTGCGCTAATCCACCATCATTGGTGAGCAGCAGCAAGCCCTCGCTGCCGTAATCCAGCCGGCCAACCGGATAGACCCGGGCGCCCACTCCGTGTAAAAGGTCCATTACGGTGGGGCGATTTTCGGGATCGTGCACAGTGGTGACATATCCCTTCGGCTTATTCATGAGGAGGTAAACGTGGCGCGCCGGTCCGCGCAGCAGCTTTCCGCTTACGCGAATGTGATCGTGGTCTGGATCAGCCTTGCTACCCAGCTCCGTAACCGTCCTCCCATTTACAGTGACCAGCCCACCGGCAATCAGCTCTTCGGCCTTGCGCCGGGATGCGATTCCAGCAGCAGCGATGATTTTCTGCAGGCGTTCAGTGGGCACAATTCGGATTGCCAAAATTAATTGTCATCCTGAGCGAAGCGAAGGTTCTATGTATTTCCGATCAAACGCATAGATTCTTTGCTTCGCCCAGGATGACAGCGAGAAGTCACGCGGCGGGATCGTTTTCTCCCGCAACATGCAGGGCAGCTGTGACTGCCTGATCCTCCGTTGAATTCGCTTGGGCGACCACGTGACCCGTGGTCTGATCAGGCGAGTCGCTGGGCGCAGAAGGTGTGCTCTCCACCGGCAGCAACTCGCTCTGAAAGGATTCCGCGACCAGCTTTTCGAATTCCTCCATGCTGGGCAGCTCGCTCACGTCATTCAAACCGAAGCGCAGCAGGAATTCCTTCGTTGTCTTATAAAGAATGGGCCGGCCAATGACGGCTTTGCGGCCGGCGGTGGTGATCAGCTTGCGATCGAGCAACGTCGCGATCACGCCGCTCGCATCCACTCCGCGAATTTCATTAATCTCGGGGACAGTAACCGGCTGTTTGTACGCGATGACGGCCAAAGTCTCCAGTGCAGGCAGAGAAAGCCGAATTGGGGGCTTAAGGCTCTTTGCGAATTCACGAACTACGTCGTGTTGTTCCGGCTTAGTGGACATGCGATATCCGCCGGCAACCTGACGAATCTCGACTCCGTGATCGGGGGAGTAGTAATCGCGGATGAGTTCTTCCAGGGCCGCGCGGACGCGCAGCTCGACATCGGTATTGTTTGCCGCGCCATCGTTGATGACAGAATCCTTTACCAGCCGGACCATGTGACCCAGCGTGATTGGCGTCTCCGCCGCGTAAATGATGGCTTCGAGTTTGGCTTTAAGGCTCATGTGAATAAGGAAGCTCGTGTCGCGCTTTATTGCCGTCCCGCTCAGCGGGACGACGCGCGGTCACTCGCCCAGGTCCTTCCCGCGCAACAGAAGCGCGGTCAGGATGACAAGTCATTTCCAATCGTCGCGCACCGCCGCGTGCTCTGCCATGACGGCTTCGAATCCAACGTGCCTGCGGAGCAAAATTTCGCCGAACAGGCGATCCTGGCGCAGTTGGATGGCTTGCAGCCGCACCAGCTCCAGCAATGCTAGAAACATGCAGACCAGTGTCTGGCGCGATTCTATATTGCGCAACAACTGCTTCAACCGGATCGGCCGGTCCTCGAGCGCCAGCCGTCTTTTCAAATAATCAATCATCTGCCCGACGGTGACCTTGTCTTCGTCCACCTGGATCATGGGCCGGTTGCGGGCGCGCTCCAGAATCTGCTGAAAAGTCTTTACCAGGTCGATGACGTCGGCGGCGATCTCTGGCTCAGTGCCTTCCGCGTCCATGAAGTCTCGAATCGCCGGATTCGACCGCACGGCGTCTTCGATCTGCTGCTTCTGCATCAGCATCTGCGCCGCGGATTTAAACTTCTCATGCTCGATCAGACGATTGACCAGCTCACTGCGCGGATCCTCCTGCTCTTCCGACGCCGCGGCAGGATTGCGCGGCAGCAGCATTTTCGATTTGATGTGGATGAGCACAGCAGCCATATAAACGAATTCTGCGGCCACATTCACATCCAGCTCGCGCAATTTTTCTACGTAAGCAAGATATTGGGCGGTGATCCTGGCAATGGGGATGTCGTAGATGTCGATATCCTGATTGCGAATCAGATCCAGCAAAAGATCGAGCGGACCTTCGTACAGCGTGCCCAAGGAAACAGCAAACGGGAAGTCGCTTTCCTGCGGGGCCGGTTGGGTTTGCGTGAGCATTCCGGTTGTTCCGTCCCGTAATTTCGCTTCAATACTCATCGTCATTAGGTTGCGGCCGGGGACTTTGGCGGCGCATATTCCAGTGACATTCCCATCGCCTCGCGCACTTCGCTCATGGTCGCATCCGCGACCTTGCCGGCCTTTGCCGAGCCTGCTTCCAGAATATCCCATGCCAGGCGCGGATTGTCCTCGTATTTCTTACGGCGAGCCTGCATGGGATTCAAGATGTTAACCAGGGCGTCGGCAACCCAACTCTTACATTCAATGCATCCGATGCTCGCCGAGCGGCAGCCCTCATTCACTTTGGCCATCGTGCCAGCGTCGCTGAAAATCTTGTGCAAGTCGCCCACCGGACAAAGATCAGGATTGCCCGGATCGGTGCGGCGGATGCGGGCCGGATCCGTGACCATGGTCTTCAGTTTCTGCCGCACCACCGGCTCGGGATCGGTGAGCATGATCGTATTGTTATAGGACTTGGACATCTTGCGACCGTCCGTTCCTGGAAGCTTGGGAGCGGGAGTCAGTAGTGGTTGCGGCTCGGAAAACACAGAAGCGCCGTTCAGGCTATAAAACTGGTTGAACCGCCGCGCGATCTCGCGTGTCAGTTCTATGTGGGGCACTTGGTCCTCACCCACGGGAACAAAGTCTCCCTTGTACATGAGAATGTCCGCCGCCTGCAGCACCGGATACCCGAGGAATCCGTACGTCCCTAGGTCTTTGTCTTTGATGTTCTCCCGCTGCTCCTTATATGTGGGTACGCGCTCCAGCCAGCCCAGCGGCGTGATCATGGAAAACAATAAGTGCAACTCGGCGTGCTGTGGCACATGCGACTGGATGAACATGGTGCAACGGCCGGGATCGAGTCCAGCGGCCAGCCAGTCAAGCAGCACGTCCAGGGAATTCTCCTTTATTCGCGACGTGTCGGCGTAATCCGTGGTGAGCGCGTGCCAATCGGCGATAAAGAAGAAGCACTCGTACTGATCCTGCATGCGCACCCAGTTGTCCAGTGCGCCGACATAATTGCCCAAATGCAGCTTGCCGGTGGAACGCATGCCGCTCAGGACGCGTTTGCGAATTTGGGACGAGGATGGCATCAGATCGTCAACAAAATGGAACGATAGAGTAGCAGCACCGGGCGGATGAGCGCCCACAGAAAATTTCCGCCGAAAAAAACCAGGGCCATCAGCCCAAAGACTCCAACTGTGTCGTACACCTGCCGCACCCTGTCGGAAAGGAAGTGCCGCAATACATGGCTGCCATCCAGGGGCGGAACCGGGATCAGGTTGAACACCGCCAGCAAAACATTGATGACCAGCACTTCGTACAAAAACAAACTGGCTGGCACGAGCGGCGAATTTCCGAAGGCAAAACCACCCATCGCGCCCCTGACGATCATCCGCCCGTCAGGCGTGGCCACGGAAATGGCTGCCAAGATTATTGTCGCGCCCGTTGCCACTATGAAATTACTGACCGGGCCGGCCACTGATGTCAAAATATCGTCGAGCACCGGATTCTTGAAGTTGCGCGGATCTACCGGCGTAGGTTTCGCCCAACCTATCACCGGAAGATGAGTCAGCATGGCAATGAGCGGCAGCACGACCGTCCCAATGGGATCAATGTGTCGAATGGGATTCAGCGAGATCCGTCCCAACATGCGTGCAGTGGGATCGCCGCGGCGGTTTGCCGTCCAGGCGTGGGCCGATTCGTGAACGCTGATCGCAAACAGAAACGCGATCAACTGGAACAGAATATCAACATGCTGCAGAGTCATGCGATCTCGGACTCGATACTAACATGAGCTGCGAAAAGCCCGCTCCGCTCGCGGTAGTGGTGCAGTTTGACAAGGAAGCGAGCCAAACGCGATTACTCTGTCGCCAGAAGCGACGTTTCGCGGCTCGCCCAGATTCCCTCGACTACGCTCGGGACAGGCTCTTCGCTGCGCAAAAGAGGCTTGTTCAGGATGACAATCAAACTGCACCACTACCCCGCTCGCCTTACCGCTTTTCAAACGCCTTCTGCAACTCTTCCGGCGCGATTGGTTTCACCTTGACCGGCTTGGCAGGAACACCGGCGACGATGTGAAATGGCTGAACATCTTTGGACGCGACGCCTATCGAACCCACCATTCCGTGCTCGCCGACTTTCACTCCGCTGAGCACGGTAGCGTGATAGGTGATGCGGGCCTTCGGCCCGATTTCCGTCTTTTGATTATTGACGATCATGCCGTCGTTCAGGTCGTGAGCGTGGGAATACACATTGGCATAATCAGAGATCGAAGAACCTTCATGGAGGATAATTTCGCCGCGGTCGTCGAGCAGAACATATTTGTGAATGGTGCAATTGTCTTCCACCGTCAAGTTGTATCCGAATGAGATCTCGACGCCGTGGAAGATCTTCACATTCTTGCCGCAATGCTTGAAAACGTGGCGCGCGAGCATGGCGCGAACGCGGTATCCCAGCCAGTGATTCAGGCCAACTGGAGAGCGGTCGAACATCATCCAGAACCATATCAGCGGCTTGCGTTCGGCGTATTTCACGGGATCGACGTCGCCGTAGTACTCAGGCTCGAGCGTGGCATTGCGTGGGTCGAAGGAGTGAACCAGAACTTGCTCTGCCGGTGGCGTGCTCGGGTCCGACGCTGTGTAGGAACGTCCCAGATAAAGCTCGTGTAACGTATTTCGAACAACGTCGCTGCGATGTTCAGCATTGCGATTGTTGAACTCCTGATCCAGCTTGTCAATCCACGCCAGAAAAGTCTTTTCTGCCGCCGGGGTTGGGTTGAGAACGCGATATTCGTATCGGGGCATGACGGCGCCTCGCTGAGGAAAATTGAGACCTAACCATAGCACATCAAGTCGCCCATCTCGGGTGGTGTCCTGGTTTCAACTTCAGGCTTTCTTCGCGGACTTTGCGGCCTCTTGGCGCTCATTGCGGTAAGAGCTTTTAACCGCGAAGGACGCAAAGGATCGCCAGGGGCGCAAAGCATGGCTTGTGACGTCGCGCAGTCAGAGATTAAGATGCTACCCCATCCCGCGTCGTCGTCCACAGCTTGCGATCGGAAATGCTTTATAATTCGCGGCACCTGAATGAAGCCCAAGAAGAGCGCGAAGCCGCACCCCCAGCCGGTCGACGCACTGGTCTACCCCCGTTTTTCCGGCGTGCCGACATTCATGCGGTTGCCGCACATCCCGCGCGCCGGAGAACTTGATATTGCCATCATCGGCATTCCCTTCGACGGCGGCACAACTTACCGTCCCGGGCCTCGTTTTGGACCGCGCAATATACGTGTCCAGTCGGCGATGATTCGGCCCTGGAACCCGGTGCTGAAGGTCAATCCATTTGCGAAATGGCGGATTGCCGATTTCGGTGATCTGTCGATCAACCCTCTTTCGATCGAAGACACCTACGGTCGGATTACGAGGCAGCTCGGCGACGTGCTTCGCGCCAAGGCGCGCACGGTTTGTGTGGGTGGCGACCATTCCATTCTCTTGCCCATCTTGCGCGCTATTCACAAGCAGTTCGGCCCGGTTGGCTTCGTTCAGCTTGACGCACACGGTGACACCTGGGGTGGTTATTTCGGAAGTCCGCACTCGCATGGCACGCCGGTGAAGTACGCGGTGGAAGAAGGACTGATTGCGACGGGCTATGCCCTGCAGGTTGGATTGCGCGGGCAAGTGT
>DASPSE010000038.1:0-9913 GCA_035624085.1 Terriglobales bacterium | reverse complement strand
ACTTTCACCGCGACGCTGCGTGTGCCAAATGGTTCGGCCTCGAACCCATTGTGGTTAAGCTCCTCGGAAATCTCCACGAATACGGCCTGCTGCGCCGGGGTGAGCTCCAAAACAAGAGGCATCAGCAGGCGCTGGCTTTCGACGTTCTTCGCTGTCCGTTGTTTCAGAATTCTCTCGAACAACACGCGCTCGTGAGCAACGTGCTGATCGATGATCCAGAGGCCTTCGTGGTTTACGGCGAGGATGAACGATTCGCGAATCTGACCAAGAGGCTTGAGCGAAGCCAATGATGGAGCGAAGTCGCTGGGCGCTTCCGGTTCTTCCGGAGCCGGGGGAGTGCAACCGTCGCTCTTGATAATTTCAGGGGCAGCTTGCGGCGCGCGAGCAACTGACACCGCTGCGTTCGCTTCGACATTGATGCCGCTGGCGCCAAACTGAAGTCTTTCCGTAACCGGAGGTGGCTCGGGCGCCTGCAGGGTGAACGCCGCCGGCGCGTGCGCAGAACGCCAAGAGGAAATGTCTGTCACGGGGCTGGCTCCGGGAGTCAGCGCTGGAGTTGCGGTGGGGCGCGCCGCGATCTCGGTAGTGAAATGCGGCACTGGCCTGGTTTTCATGAGCGCTGCGCGAACCGAATCGCGAACAAAATCGTGAATAGCCGCCTGCTGGCGAAAGCGCACTTCTGTTTTTGAGGGATGAACATTCACGTCCACTTCGCCGCCCGGCAGCTCGAGGAAGAGCAATACGACCGGATACACCGTCGGCGGAATGATGTTTCGATAGGCCTCCGTGAGCGCGTGCTGAATGAGGCGGTCGCGAATGAGGCGACCGTTTACGAAGACGTAGATGGAATTGCGATTGAGCTTCTGGATTTCGGGTTTCGAGACGAAGCCATGCACGCGCAGTTCACCAGCTCCACGCGCACCTTGCTCCTCGTCTTCCTCTGTTCGCCGCCACGGTGGAGGCTGCGGCAGCCCGATCCGCTCCAGCGGCTGCACGGCAGCGATCGGAATGAGTTGATCCAAAACATCGCGACCAAAGACTTGATATACCCGTTCGCTATAACCGGCAACCGGCGGCGCGACCAGCATGGCATTGGTTGCAGAGTGCAGTTCGAAGTGCTTGTCGGGATGGGCAAGGGCGTAATGGGTGACCAGTGAGGCGATATGCGAAAGTTCAGTGGACTCGGACTTCAGAAATTTCTTCCGGGCTGGCGTATTGAAAAACAGGTCGCGCACGGTGATCGATGTCCCCGCCGGGAGGCCGGCTTCCTCGACTCTAAAAATCTTGCCGCCATTAATCTCGATAACCGTCCCGGCAGGCTCATCGGCGGTGCGTGTTTCCAGATGCAGGCGCGAGACCGAGGCAATCGATGGCAAGGCCTCGCCGCGAAATCCGAGAGTCGCCACGTTGAGCAGATCTTCCGCATTCTTGATTTTCGAAGTGGCATGCCGCTCGAAAGCGAGCAGCGCATCGTCTCGTACCATGCCACAGCCGTCATCGCTGATCTGAATGAGCTTCTTGCCTCCCGCTTCGACTTGAATCTTTATGCGATTGGCGCCGGCATCCAGGGAATTTTCCAATAGTTCCTTCACCACGGACGCAGGGCGCTCCACCACCTCGCCTGCTGCGATTTTATTCGCGACCGCCTCGGAAAGGACGTGGATGCGGGCCATGGCTAAGGAGTCGTTCCCAGTGGGTCAGTTTCTCAGATGGGGGAAGAAAAGCAAAGCGGGGCAGCTACGCTTGCCTTAACGGCGAGGGGCGCGACTATCTGTTGAAAATAACCAGGCTCGCGGAATCTGCGCTCTTACCACCCGAATCCAAAACGCCACCGGCGGGGCTCACCCTGAAAAGCACGAACGGTCTGGCGGCCACAAATCAGCTCTAGTACAGAGGCATTCACCCAAACGTCCCGTTCGGCAGAGAGCAATTGCTCCACGGTGTAGACGGTTCGACCGCCGGTTTGTCCCTGCTGTGACCAGCGCAACCGGTTTCGCACTTGTTTAGGATTGCGCCATACGATTGCCAATGCAGCCATAAAAACTCCAAAATCCGGCCTTCGGGGGTGAGCCTTATGGATGCAGTATTTGTCCGCGCCCGGCAGCGCCTCTGTAGGGGAGATCACTGGTCTAAGTGATGGCCGTCACTTAGGGTTCTTCGCCTGGAAGCGGGAGGTGGATTTCATGCATGAAGCGCCATCGGACCGAATCGGGAATCCAGGCTAGATTTTTTGATTTTGGGTGGCAGCGCTTCAGCGCTGCGATAGTGTGCTCTCAAAGAGAGCGGCTTTAGCCGCTGAGGTAGTTATGGCCGCACCGCGCAGAGGGAACACTGGGTACAGCACTTACTTCATAACAGCTTCCACTTTTCAGAAGATGAGTCTCTTTCAGTCGGAAAGAATGGCACAGTTGTTTGTGGAAGTATTGCTCGACTATCGCGCACACAAGAAATACCTTCTGCATGAGTTTGTGCTGATGCCGAATCATTTTCATTTGCTCATCACGCCCACTCTAACTCTGGAACGAGCACTCCAGCTGATCAAAGGTGGGTTCTCCTACCGTGCCCGAAAGGAATTGGGATTTGGCGGTGAGATCTGGGAAACCAGCTTCTATGATCGGGGGTGAGGGGTCAGAGGAATACGAGGGATTTCGAAACTACGTTCACCAAAATCCGGTTAAGAGATTTCTGGCTACTGCAGCAGAGGAACCCTTACAGCTCAGCGGCAGGATTTGTGCTCGATGAAGTGCCCCAGCGGCTAAAGCCGCTCATGTTCACTGCTTGAACCGCAGCGCTAAAGCGCTGCGCCACCCAAAAGCCGTTATCCCCACAGATCGAGGATGACTCGCAATAGGTTTTTGGGTGGCAGCGCTTCAGCGTTGCAAGGCGACCTTATTTCTTGATCTGAATTCCCAGCTCTTTCAATTGCGCCTCACTCACCGGAGTGGGCGCATCCACCATCAAATCCACGGCTCGCGCAGTCTTGGGGAATGGGATCACTTCCCGAAGGCTGTCAGCATCAGCCAGGATCATGACGATGCGATCGAGGCCAAGCGCGATCCCACCGTGCGGAGGCGTGCCATACTCCAGCGCTTCCAAGAAGAATCCGAAGCGACTGCGAGCTTCCTCTTCGGTCATTCCGAGAGCGTGGAATATCTTGCGCTGGATATCCTGGCGGTGAATGCGAATTGAACCAGAGCCCAACTCAGTGCCGTTGAGCACGCAGTCGTAGGCGAGGGCGCGCACCGCAGCCGGATCCGACTCAAGCTTATCCATGTCATGCTCATGCGGCGAGGTGAAGGGATGGTGCGCTGCGGCCCAACGCCGCCACTCTTCGTCCCATTCGAACATGGGAAAATCCGTGACCCACAGAAAGCGGAAGTCGTGAGCGGGGTCACCGTCGCGCTTGAAGGCGCCGTGGCGATCAGCATACTTCTGTGCCAGGGCCAGCCGCAGCAATCCTGCCGCCGTATAGACCGCGCGGTCATGCTGCTTGACTTCCGGCTTCAGGCCGCTTTCAGATTTGTGCTCGGCAGGCTTGCCGTTACCGGCAACCAGCACAATCAGATCATCGGCTTCGGCGCCGCTCTTCTGGCGAATCTTCGCGGCGGCTTCCGGGAAATTCTTCTCCAGCCGGCTGAAGTCCTCGAATAGTTTCGCGTTGCCTTTTGCCGTCAGCATCGGCTTGATTTCGTCGCGCTCTTTGCGGGAAAGCTCACCGACCTTCGGGATGCGAATCGCGACGATGGGCAGTTTTGCGCTCACGGCCAAGGTCTGCAGATTCTCCGGTGCAAACGCATCGCGCACATCCGTCATCGCGGGCAGCCGCATATCCGGCTTATCGCTGCCATAGAGGCGAATGGCCTCGTCATAGCTCATGCGCAGGAACGGCGTTTTGATCTCGTGTCCAGCTACTTTGAAGGCCGCTTTGAGGAAGCCCTCTACGACCTCCCATACGCGCTCCGGTTGCGGATAGGACATCTCGAGATCGATCTGCGTGAACTCGGGCTGGCGGTCGGCGCGCAGATCCTCGTCCCGAAAACAACGCACAATCTGGAAATACTTATCGAACCCGGAGATCATCAGAATCTGCTTGAATAACTGCGGGGATTGCGGCAGGGCATAGAAGGACCCCGGTTGCACGCGGCTGGGGACAAGGTAATCGCGCGCACCCTCCGGTGTGGACCGGGTCATGAATGGCGTTTCGATTTCGAAAAATCCTTGTGAGGAAAGATAGTCGCGAATCGCCATCGTGATCCTGTGCCGCAATTCAATGTTGCTCTGCATGGCTTCGCGGCGCAGGTCGATATAACGGTACTTGAGGCGCATCTCTTCGTTGGGCAGAACCGTGTCGCCCGGCAGAAACGGCGGCTGCTTCGATTCATTGAGAATGCGCAGTTCTTCGGCGATCAATTCGATCTCGCCAGTCGCAATGTTCTTGTTGACGGTATTGGCCGCGCGCTTCTTGACCGTGCCAATGGCGACGATCACGTACTCGTTGCGCAACTCCCCAGCTTTATCGTGTAGGGCCGGGTTACTCTCTCTGTCGAAAACGATCTGCGTCACACCGGTGCGATCGCGGATGTCAATGAACAGGAGATTCCCCAGATCGCGGCGGCGGTTAACCCAGCCCATGAGCACAGCTTTCTGACCAGCCTCGGCAACGCGCAGTGCGCCGCAGGTATGGGTCCGTCGGAGGTCGCCTAAGAAGTCGAGCAAGCAGTGCCTTTCAGTTCAGAATGTCAGGAGAATCCGAAACGGAGATTATAAATGGTGGGAGTGGAGGACGGGCGGTGACAACCGTCCTCGATCGGGAAGCTGTTTTACTTCTGCTTGGTAGCCTTGCCGTCCATGACCGTATTCCAGCTCGTTCCGTCTGGTGACATATCGAACTTGAACGAGTAAGAACTGGGCGACGCCATTTTTATGATGAAGTGAGCCTTGGTTACCTGTCCGCCCATCTTTTCTTCGCTGCTCCAGGTCCAGGTGTCTCCTTCTAAAGTACCTTTGGCATGTTCCGCCTCGCCCATGCTGTTGAACGCATCGTAGGTGTAGACCTTGTCATTGGCGTCGTAACTCAAGTAAGAGGTGCCGGTGCCGTTCCCCATGGAGCTCTTGAAATCAACATTACATACGAGGAAATATCCGCCCTCCATCCACTTGCAGGTTTCGGTTTCGGTCATGCTTCCACCCGGGCCCATGGGTCCCGGCTTCATTTCACCCTGCAGATTCCACGACCCGGCAAAAACGTCAAGCTTCTTGAGTTCAGGCGCTTTGGGGATTTCCATTTGCGCTGTTGCGCACAGAGCAACTCCGAACAGCAACCCCGAGAACAATGCCGATGCCAGAAAAAGTTTCATGAAGCCCACCTCTTTTGCTGGATGTTTACCGAAAACACAGCGATAGTAGGTCCGGGAAAGCTTCGTGTCAACGCCAGATTGTGCAAATCTTCAGTGAATGTCGCAGCCGCCAGGCGGACCAGCGCGGCGTCGAGTGTTATCTGAGCAACTCTGCCAGCTCCTGCGGACTGTCAACGGTGACATCTGGCGGGGCTTCGCACAGCGTATGGGGAGCGAATCCGTATGTAACGCCGCAGGTCCACAGACCAGCATTGCGTCCAGTGATCACGTCGATCGAAGAATCGCCAACCATGAGTGCTTCTTCGGCACGCGCTTTGGTCTCGCGCAGGATCGTCTGCACTCCGTGTGGATCAGGCTTTTTGGTGGGGAAGCTGTTGCCTCCATATACATGAATGAAGAATTCAGCCAGGCCCAGAGCTTCGACGATGGCCCGCGAGGGGATCACCGGCTTATTGGAAAGCACAGCCATCTGACGAGAGACTCCATTGGAGTTGCGAACCGCACGGAGCATTTCTTTCACACCAGGATATAAGTGCGTGTGGTCGAGCTTGTGTACCCGGTAATACGCGAGGAAATATTCGAGGGCTTCTTTCACGTCGGCTTCATGCTTGGGATCCCCGAGCGCTCGGCGCACGAGTACTGGCGCGCCGTCTCCGATATAAGAAGCAATTACGTCGCCAGGCAATTCCGGACGATTGAGATGGCGGAGCGTCGCATTAACGGAATGAATCAGGTCCAGACGCGAGTCGATCAGCGTACCGTCCAGATCGAAGACTAGCAGCTTTATGGCGGACGCATCGAATTGGCGGTGGACGCGGATCATGCTGTTTTCAGAATAGCACTCAGCATTCGGCACCCGTCAGCAGGAATCTGGCACTTAGGATTTAGCACTTGGCCGATTGTTCCCGGCTATGATTTTGTACTCCGCCTGAGGGCCAAACGCTAAGTGCTGAGTGCCAAATGCCATTACCTACGACTCTTTCGATGCTCTTGAGCCAGGATTTACAATAAAGCGTTTGCTTGGCGACAATGGGCTAGAGGATGGCAACGAAAATTTACTCGAAACCGGCCGGGGTGGCTGAGGAAAAGATCGAAGGCAAGTACCAGGGGCTCTCCCGCGAGCAACTCGTCGAAGCCTACCGGCTCATGTACACCTCCCGCAAGATTGACGACCGGGAGATCCTGCTGAAACGCCAACAGAGGATTTACTTCCAGATTTCTGGCGCGGGACATGAGGCTGTGGGTGTGGCCGCGGCGTTTGTGCTGAAGCCAGGCTACGACTGGTTCTACCCCTACTATCGCGACCGCGCTCTATGTCTGGCGCTGGGCGCAACTCCTTACGAAATGTTTCTGGAGGGGGTGGGCGCGGCTGACGATCCCAACTCCGGCGGCCGACAGATGCCCTCGCACTGGAGCTTTCCCAAACTGAATATAGTCACGCAATCATCTCCCACAGGCTCTCAGATTCTGCAAGCAGTGGGCTGCGCGGAAGCGGGACGCTATTTCGCCGCACACCCCGACGCCGCCAAGAGGAGCCCCGGTGACTACCGCGAGTTCAAAGACGTAGCCTTCCATGGCGACGAAGTTACCTACGTTTCTCTCGGCGATGGCACCACCAGCGAGGGTGAGTTTTGGGAAGCGCTGAACACCGCGTCCAATCGCAAGCTGCCGCTAGTTTTCGTAGTAGAGGACAACGAGTACGCGATCTCCGTTCCGGTTGAGGTGCAAACCCCCGGCGGAAATATTTCCCGCTTGGTGGCCGGCTTCCCCAATTTCCATTTTGAGGAGGTTGACGGCATTGATCCGGTAGAAACGTATGGAGCCTTCGCACGGTCGGTGGCCTATTGTCGCGCAGGGAACGGTCCCGCGTTCATTCATGCGCATGTAATCCGTCCGTATTCGCATTCGCTTTCCGATGATGAGCGGCTATACCGCCCCGATGCCGAGCGCCAGCAGGATGCGGCGCGCGATCCGATTACCCGCACACAGATGTTTCTCTTACGGGAAGGCATTTTGGACGAGAACGGCATAAACCGGCTGGAGAAGCAGGTCGAAGAAGATCTCCAGGTGGCGGTGGACCAGGCTCTGGAGGCGGCTCCGCCCAAGCCAGAGACTGTGACCCAGTACGTTTATTCGCCGTATTTGGACCCGACCTCATCAGCGTATGACACTCAGCCTGCTGTCGCCGCCGGATCGGATGGCAAGAAGCCGGCACCCAAGACGATGGCAGACCTGATCAACGCCACGCTGCGCGATGAGATGCACCGGGATGAACGCATCGTAATTTTCGGCGAGGACGTGGCCGATTGCAGCCGCGAAGAATACCTGCAAGGGAAGCTGATCAAGGGCAAAGGCGGAGTTTTCAAGCTGACGGCGGGTCTGCAGAGCGAGTTTGGCTCCGACCGCGTGTTCAACTCTCCGCTGGCCGAGGCTAATATCGTCGGCCGCGCAACGGGGATGGCGACGCGCGGACTTAAGCCCGTAGTGGAAATTCAGTTCTTCGACTACATCTGGCCGGCCATGCTGCAACTACGCGACGAACTGCCCCTGATTCGCTGGCGATCGAATAACGGCTTCTCAGCCCCCGCAGTCATCCGCGTCGCCATCGGTGGATATCTCACCGGCGGCGCCATTTATCATTCTCAATGCGGCGAAAGCATCTTCACTCATATTCCCGGATTACGCGTCGTGTTTCCGTCGAATGCGCTGGATGCCGCCGGACTGCTGCGAACTGCCATTCGCTGTGACGACCCCGTGCTGTTTCTCGAGCACAAGCGTCTTTATCGTGAGACGTTCGGACGCGCGCCCTACCCGGGACCGGAATATATGGTTCCGTTCGGCAAAGCCAAGGTCGTGCAGGCGGGAACCGATATTTCCCTGATCACGTACGGCGCGGTTGTGCCCCGCGCATTACAGGGGGCGCAGAAACTGGAGCGCGATCATGGGGTCAAAGTTGAGCTGATCGACTTGCGCTGCCTCAATCCATTCGATTGGGAGACGATTGCCGCTTCGGTGCGCAAAACCAACCGCGTGATTGTGGCCCATGAAGATACCCTGAGCTGGGGTTACGGCGCCGAGATTGCGGCTCGCGTCGCAGATGAGTTGTTCGATGCGCTCGACGCTCCAGTACGGAGAGTCGCCGCGAAAGATACGTTCGTTGCTTACCAGCCGATATTAGAAGATGCCATCCTTCCTCAAGCCGACGATTTGTTTCGGGCGATGAAAGAGTTGTCGGAGTATTAGGGCCACTGGCACGGGCGCACCCACTCCCACGTCCGGCAGCTACTCGCTAAACAGCGTTCGGTAAACCCACCCTCCGAGTGTACCGCCCACCAGCGGAGCAACCCAGAATAACCACAACTGCGCCAGCGCCCAACCCCCGACAAAAATGGCCGGTCCGGTGCTGCGGGCTGGATTCACAGAAGTGTTTGTAACCGGAATACACACCAGGTGAATCAGCGTCAAACACAAACCAATCGCTACCGGAGCAAAACCCTTGGGCGCACGAGTGTCGGTGGCGCCCATGATGACAAACAGGAAAAACATGGTAAGCACAACCTCGGCCACGGCTCCAGCCAGCAGCGAATACCCACCCGGAGAATGTACGCCGTACCCGTTGGCGGCGAAGCCCTGGCTCACGTCGAAATTCGCGAGGCCACTGGCAATAATAAACAGCACGCCAGACGCCGCAATGGCACCCACCACCTGCGCGACGATGTAAGCCCACAATTCGGACGCTGGGAAACGCTTGCCAGCTACCAGCCCGACACTCACGGCAGGGTTCAAGTGGCAGCCAGAAATGTGTCCGATGGCAAAAGCCATAGTGAGAACCGTCAAGCCGAAGGCCAGCGCCACACCGGCAAATCCGATTCCCACGGTTGGAAAACCAGCGGCCAGCACGGCGGCGCCGCATCCTCCAAATACCAACCAAAACGTTCCGAAAAATTCTGCGAAAGCACGCTTTTTCAGCGTCATGGTCAACCTCCAGCGTGATTTAGAAGGGATGCCGTGCAGAGTAGCACAGAGTATGGAGGGAGAAAAACTTAACTAAGCCAGATCAGTTCTCGGTACCCACCGGCTTCGCAGTTGCGTTGGCTGCGGGCAGAGTTGGCCGTGCCACGAAGAAGTTGTGATCGTAGAGGTTGTGATACATCTGGCCAGCAATCTCCGCGGCCTTGGGACCGTAAGTTGGGCGCCCACCCTCGAGAAAGATAACCACCACGATGCGGCCGACATCGGTGTTGGCGTATGAGGCAAACCAACCGTAACGGGTTCCCGCGTGAGAGCAGGTTCCGGTCTTGCCGAGGATTTCTTCTTCGTTGAAATTTACTCGCAGATGGCGCGCTGTTCCGTAGGTGACAGCTCCCGCCATGCCATCGGAAATTTCGGGAATCAGCGGCGCGATGTCCAGGCGCCGTTTCACTCGCGGCTCAAAGTCGGCAACGTCTTCGGCTGTGGTGGGATGCTGTAGGTAATAAAGAGTGCCGCCATTGGCGATCGCCGAAACCAGCGCCCCTAGCTGGAGCGGCGTCATCGAAATACCTTCGCCGAATGAG
>DASPSE010000037.1:0-2212 GCA_035624085.1 Terriglobales bacterium | reverse complement strand
TGTGGAATTACTCGGGCTTCAATCCGCAACAGATGTCCGACCGCATCGTGAGTCTCACCGAGCGCGCCATGACCACGACGGTGGACAATATTCAGCACACCGAGTCGCAATCACTCCCGGGAATCGCTGTGGTCAAAGTATTTTTCCAGCCGAATGCGAATATACAAAGAGGCATCGCTCAGGTTACCGCTATTTCGCAGACGCAACTGCGCCAACTGCCACCCGGAACCACGCCGCCATTGATTATCAGTTACAACGCGTCGAGCGTGCCCATTCTGCAGCTCGCGCTTTCCGGAAAAACACTTTCGGAACAGCAGCTATTCGACTACGGAACTAACTTCATCCGCACCCGGCTCGTCACCGTGCCGGGAGTTGGAATTCCCTGGCCCTACGGAGGCAAGATTCGGCAGGTGCAGGTTGATCTCAACACGGCTGCGCTGCAGTCGAAAGGTTTGGCACCGCTCGATGTGGTCAATGCCATCAGCGCGCAGAATTTGATCTTGCCTTCCGGCACGTCCAAGATTGGCCCGTTCGAATACAACGTCGATCTCAACGGCAGCCCGGAGACCATCGAGGAACTGAATCAGATTCCGGTTAAGACCGCCGGCAGCACCACAATCTATATCCGTGACGTTGCCTGGGTCCGCGATGGGTTTCCTCCACAAACCAATATCGCGCGCGTCAATGGGCAACGCTCAGCCCTTCTGACGGTGTTGAAGACTGGGAGTGCGTCAACTCTCGACATCGTTTCCGGCATCCGGTCGTTACTGCCCACAATTCAAGCAGGGTTGCCACAGGAGCTTCAGATCAAGCCGCTGGCGGATCAGTCGCTCTTCGTACGAGCCTCGATCAATGGCGTCTTGAAAGAAGCTACGATTGCCGCCTGTCTCACTGGCTTGATGGTCCTGCTTTTCCTGGGCAACTGGCGGAGCACGGTTATTATTGCGGTTTCTATTCCGCTTTCCATCCTGACGTCCATCATTGTTCTCAGCGCGCTGGGCGAGACCATCAACATCATGACGTTGGGAGGCTTGGCGCTGGCGGTCGGAATTCTGGTAGACGACGCTACCGTTGAAATTGAGAACATCAACCGTAACCTGGCGCAAGGGAAGGAAGTCGAACACGCGATTCTGGATGGCGCCCAGCAGATTGCGGTACCGGCGTTTGTTTCGACGCTCTGCATCTGCATCGTGTTCGTGCCCATGTTTTTCCTGACAGGAGTGGCAAGGTATCTCTTTGTCCCGCTGGCGGAAGCTGTGGTATTCGCCATGCTGGCCTCCTACCTGCTGTCGCGAACCTTGGTGCCCACCATGGCGAAGTATCTGTTGCGGGGCCACGACGTGGAGGCGCATGCGACCGCTACCAGCAGGAATCCCCTTGTCCATATGCAGGTTCGTTTCGAAGAAGCTTTCGAGCGTTTGCGGGAGCGATACCACAATTTGCTGCAAAGCTGCTTTGAGCATCGGCGGGCCTTCCTAACCGTTTTTTTTGCAGTCTGTGTAGTGTCTCTGGCAGCGCTCATCCCCTGGCTGGGCCAGGATTTCTTTCCCAGCGTGGATAGTGGCCAGTTCAAACTTCACATGCGGGCCCGCACCGGAACGCGGATTGAAGAGACGGCGCGCCTCTGTGATCTGGTGGAGCAATCCATCCGCGAACAGATTCCACCCAACCAGATCGACAGCGTCATCGACAATATCGGCCTGCCTTACAGCAGCATCAATCTCTCCTACAGCACTTCAGCGCCGGTTGGGCCGGCTGATGCCGACATTCTGGTGAGTCTCAAGCCCGGTCATGAACCCACCGCCAACTATGTCCACGATTTGCGGGTCAAGCTGGCCCGCGAATTTCCGGGAACGACCTTCTCTTTCCTGCCGGCTGATATTGTCAGCCAGATTTTGAATTTCGGGCTGCCTTCGCCTCTTGACATCCAAGTGGTGGGGTATAACCTGGCCGCCAACCGGGAATTCGCCGACAACCTTTTGGCGCGAATAAGGCAGGTACCCGGCACAGTTGACCTGCGCATCCAACAGCCCTTTGATCAACCCTATTTTCACGTCAACGTAGATCGCACCAAAGCTCAGGAGGTCGGCTATAGCGAGCGCGACGTTGCCAACAACCTGCTCATTTCTCTCAGCGGCAGTTTTCAGACCACTCCCGAATTCTGGCTCGATCCCAAGAACGGAGTGGAGTACAGCATCGCCACGCAAACTCC
>DASPSE010000034.1:0-35131 GCA_035624085.1 Terriglobales bacterium | reverse complement strand
CACCAGTCCCGGCGCATTTGAAGCCAAGCGCGCCCAAAGATCGATGTTCCCGAACGCATATGCGCTGCGCGGGCGAACTCTTCCTTCGTAGTAGTGTGAGAGAAACTCGGCCTTGTAGGTTGCGACATCTACTCCGACGGGGCAGTCACTTTTGCAGCCTTTGCAGGCGAGGCACAGGTCAAGCGATTCCTTGACGTTCTCATCACGCCAGCCATCCTGAATGACCTCGCCCTGGGTCATCTCCCAGAGCAGGTGGGCCCGCCCGCGCGTGGAATGTTCTTCGTCACCAGTCACGCGAAAGCTCGGGCACATCACACCGCCTTCATACTGCCGGCACTTGCCTACTCCCACGCAACGTAACGTGGCGCTGGCCAGACTGCCACGATCCTCGGGAAATTGGAAATGCGTTTGCGGCTCCCAAGGCCGGTACTCCGTACCCAGGCGCAGGTTCTCGTCCAGCTTGTAAGGCTCGACAACTTTGCCGGGATTCATCTTCCAGTCCGGGTCCCACAGCGCTTTGAATTCACGAAATGCCTGCACCAATTCTGGCCCAAACATTTTCGGTAGCAGTTCGGCGCGCGACTGGCCGTCACCATGCTCGCCGGAGAGCGACCCGCCGTAGCCGACGACCAGGTCCGCAGCTTCCTCCACAAATTTCCTGTAATTGGCAACGCCCGGCTTGGATTCTAGGTCGAAGTTGATTCGCATGTGGACGCAGCCGTGTCCAAAATGCCCGTAAAGAGCGCTGCGATAGCCATATGCGTCCATCAGCTTCTGCAGATCGCGCAGGTAATTGCCGAGTTTTTCTGGGGCGACGGCGGAATCTTCCCAGCCTTCCCATCCCAGCGGTTCGCCGGGAACGTGCGACGTCGCTCCCAGCGCGGATTCGCGCACCTCCCACACGCGTCTTGCTTGCTTCTTGTCCGTGAACAAATGCATTAGGGGCGGATTTGAACTTCGCCCCAAAGATTCCATCAGCGCTCGGGCTTGAGCCTCGGCTTCGGCCTGACTCGAAGCTCCGAATTCGGTGAGCAGCCAGCCGCCACCTTTCGGAAGCAAAGCCAGACCTTCAGGATTGAGGCCTTTGCGGCGCGTGTAGTCCACCAGCAAGTGGTCCAAGCCTTCGAGTCCGATTGGCCTGTGGGCCATTATGTCGGGCACGCGGTCGGCGCATTCATAAATATCGGGATAAGCAATCACGAGGAGTACGCGTTCAGGCGGACTTTCTACGAGACAGCATGTCGCTCCCAGCACTGTTATGCACGTACCCTCCGAGCCCACCAATGCGCGCGCAACCTGAAAGCCGTTTTCCGGCAGCAGATAATTCAGGTTGTATCCTGAAACGCGGCGCGGAATGTTTGGATAGTGATGACGGACGAGATCGGCATATCGGTCGCGGATCGATTTCAGCCCAGCATAGATCTCACCACGACGTCCCCCTTCGCTGATGATCTGCTCCAGCTCCTCTTCGTTCGTCCGGCCCACCTTCATATGCAGGCCATCGTAGGTCAGGATCTCCAGTTCTTCGATGTTCTCATCGGTCTTGCCCGCCATCACGGAATGCACGCCACAGGAGTTGTTGCCGATCATGCCGCCGAGCGTGCACCGGTTGTGGGTCGCCGGATCCGGACCGAAAGTCAGATGATGCTTCTCAGCAGCGGCGCGGAGATGATCGAGGATGACACCGGGCTGAACTCGGGCAATCCGCATTGCAGGATCAATCTCGAGAATGCCAGCCATGTACTTCGAGAAATCCAACACGACAGCAACGTTGCAGCATTGTCCAGCGAGTGAAGTTCCGCCACCGCGGCACAGGATGGGAGCGCCGAACTCGCGTGCAGTTGCTACTGTAGTGATGACGTCGTCGGCGTCATGGGGAAGGACAATTCCGATTGGAACCTGGCGATAGTTCGAACCATCCGTGGCGTAGAGAGCACGGCTGCCGTTGTCGAAGCACACTTCGCCGCGAATTTGGCGACGCAGAGCGGCAGCCAACCCGGCCACATCCACAACAGCAGATTTCGCGGCCTTGGCCAGCTCCGAGAAATTCCTTTGTCCGATTGCCGTTCCGCTAGTCACTGGGGCTGCCCGCAATGCCTCATTTCGTGCTGCTCTTAAATCATACTATTCATCTTGTCATGCTGAGCGTGAAACGAGGGGCGAGCCGCGAAGTTCGTTCGGAGTCGGAACATCCCTACGAAGACATTCCGCCAATTAAAGATCCCTCGACTCCGCTCGGGATGACAAAGGCGTAAGTGGTTAGGTCCCTGGAAACAATTATGCGTGACCGATGCCGCGTGTGGTGTAGTCGGCCAAACTCAGGAAGAGCAAAATCAAAAGCCAGAAAACCGCGGAAACGATGACCATCTTGGTCAGCTTTTCGCTCGTGTACTTCACATGCATGAAGAACAGAACTACGAGCAGAGCCTTCAGCGTCGCGATGACCAGCGCGACCACGGTATTCAGCGGACCTAAATCCACGAAAGCAACTGTGGCGGTGATCACGGTCAGGCACATTAGGGTTGCCCAGATTCCGATGTAGAGTTTGCTCGAAACAATGTGTTCAGACATGGCCGCTCACTTTAGTGGTTTGCGATCGATCAGATAAAGCAACGGAAATAGATAAATCCAGATGATGTCTACGAAGTGCCAATACAAGCCGGAAATTTCCACCGGAGTGTGATACTCGGGTGTGAAGCGTCCTTTCCAGGCTTGAAACAGAATGAACGAGAAAATCCCTACGCCGACGATCATGTGCAGAGCGTGCAGTCCAGTCATCGCGAAATACAACGAAAAATAAATCTGTGTTGGCCTGGGATCGATAGGAATCTGAGGATATTTTTCGATCAGGTCTTGAGCGCTGAACGAGGGACCGGGAATGTGGTGCTCCTTGTATTTGTCGTACCACTCAACGCCCTTGATGGCAAGGAAAGCTAAACCGAAAAGAAGAGTGATCAACAGCAAAGTGACCAGCAACTTGCGCTTGCCCAACTGCGCGGCTTTGACGCCCAGCGCAACCGTTAAGCTGCTGCAAATGAGGACCGCCGTATTAATCGTGCCGAGATAGATATCGATGCTGCGGCTGCCAGCAGCAAACTCGTTGTAATACCAGTAGCGGTAGACCAGGTAGGCACAGAACATGCCACCGAAGAACATAATTTCCGTGGCCAGAAACAGCCACATGCCCAGCGAGACAGCGTTGCGCTGCTGCTCCGCGTCCACGAACTGGTGCTGCAGTCCTTCTTTGTGCTCAATTGCGAGTGGGCTGTCAGCCAACCGGCACCTCCTCCGGCGCGGGTATTTCGTGGTAGTTGTAAGCTTCCCAAGTGACTTCGGGAATCTCTTCAAAGTTGCTGGTGGGCGGAGGAGATGCGGTCTTCCACTCCAATCCGGCAGCGCCCCAGGGGTTCGCATCGGCGATTTTGCCGTAACGCATCGACCATAAGAAATAGACCATGGGCAGCACGTACCCCACGGCGAGAATCGTGGAACCTGCGGTGGACATCACATTCAGCACTTGAAACTCCGGCGGATATTGCCAATAGCGTCGCGGCATGCCGAGATAGCCGAGTATGAATTGCGGAAAGAACGTGAGATTGAACCCGAGAAACACCGTCAGAGCCGCGAACCTGCCCAGCCACTCGGGATACATGCGCCCAGAAATCTTGGGCCACCAGAAGTGCATTCCGCCGAGGTACCCCATCACTGCTCCGCCGACCATGATGTAGTGGAAGTGGGCAACCACGAAGTAAGTATCGGTGACATGCACATCGATCCCTAACGCTGCAAGGAATAAACCGGTCAGGCCGCCCATGGTGAACAATCCGATGAAGCCCATGGCGTAGAGCATCGGAGTGTTAAAGCGGATCGACCCTTTGTACATCGTGGCCGTCCAGTTGAAAACTTTGATCGCGGATGGAACGGCGACGAGATAGCTCAGGATCGAGAAAATCATCGCCGAGTACAGCGAAATTCCCGCCACGAACATGTGGTGCGCCCAGACCAGGAAACCGAACACGGCGATCGCAATACTGGACATCGCGACCGCGCTGTACCCGAAGATTCGTTTGCGCGAGAAGCAAGGAATAATTTCAGCCACCACACCCATGGACGGCAAAATCATGATGTAAACAGCAGGATGCGAATAGAACCAAAACAAATGCTGGAAAAGCAGCGGATCGCCGCCGCGTGTCGGGTCAAAAATTCCGAGATTGAAAGCACGCTCGAACACAACCAACAACAAAGTAACGGCCAGCACCGGCGTACCCAGAAGCTGGATGATGCTGGTGGCGTAGTGCGCCCAAATAAACAAAGGCAGGCGCGACCAGGTCATTCCCGGCGCGCGCATGCGATGAATCGTTACAACAAAATTCAGCCCGGTGAGAATGGAGGAGAATCCGGCAATGAAGATTGCGATCCCTGCTTCAATCACCTTGGTATTGCTGAAGGCCGTGCTGAAGGGCGTGTAGAAGGTCCAACCCGAATCCACGCCGCCAGTGATGATACAGTGCAGCATGATGATGCCGGCAATCACCAACAAATACCAGCTCAGAAGATTAATGCGCGGGAAAGCCAAGTCTTTGGCGCCTACCATCATTGGCACGAGAAAATTTCCCAACACTGCCGGAATCGAGGGAATCAGGAAAAAGAAGATCATCACCTGGCCGTGCATGGTGAAGAGCTTGTTGTAGGTGTCGGCTTGGACGAGATCACCCGCCGGGGTCAGAAGCTCCAACCGGATCAGCAGGGCAAAAAAGCCGCCGATGAAGAAAAACAGAGTAATCGTCACCAGGTACAACAGCGCGATGCGTTTGTGGTCTGTAGTGAGCAGCCACGAACGGATGCCGTAATCGGTGTTCAGGTAGTGCTCGCGTTCGGCGGTGAGTGCTGCGGTTGCCATGGCTATTCCTTCGATTCCTGCGGTTTTGTGCCGGGAGCGGGCTTCGCCCCGGATGGAGCCGGGCTCAGGGATTTGACGTATGCGACCAAAGCGGTCAGTTGCTCCTCGCTCACCAAACCTTGAAAAGTTGGCATGATGGGCTTAAAGCCGCTTACGATTTTTGCGGCCGGACTCAGAATTGATTCGCGAATGTAGTTTTCATCGGCGATCACAGTCCGGCCGTCTTCCAATTGCACGGGTTTGCCAAAGATTCCCGTCAAATTCGGCCCCCGGCCCTGGGTGTCAAAGCGGTGACAAGTCGGGCATCCAAGTTGCTGAAAGATAGTCTCGCCATTTGCCGCAAGCGATCCAGACGTCAGCCCACCCGAGAGCCAGGCCTGATACTGCGCCGGCTCTAATATGACAATCTGCCCGATCATGCCAGAGTGCGCGGTGCCACAATACTCCGCACAAAAGAGGTGATACACACCGGGTTTGGTCGCATGGAACCAAGCGGTGGTATAGCGTCCCGGAAGCACGTCCTGCTTAATCCGGAATGCCGGAACATAGAAGCTGTGGATCACGTCCTGTGAGGTCATAATCAACTTGACGTCACGGCCGACCGGGATGTGCAACTCGTTGATCTCCCGCTGACCCTGTTCGTGCTCCAGTTTCCACATCCATTGCTTGGCGACAACATAAACTTCGTCCGCGCCGCGCGGCGGCGTGCGCTCCTGGAAGTAGATGATCGCGCCCCAGAGAAAAATAACCATGAAAATGGCCAGCGGGGCGACCGACCAGGTGACTTCCAACGCGACTGAGCCTTCGATCGGCTCGGCCTGCTGACCACGGCGCTGGCGATAGCGCATGGCAAATACCACGATCATGGTGAAAATTGCCACGCACATGAAGCCCGCCAGCAGCACAAGAAAAATGTAGAGTGCATCGACATTGCCCGCCATCGTGGAAGCTCGTGCCGGCCAAAGTGGAAAATTATCAAACATGATTTCTATGTGATCCGTTTCATGTGCTGATGATCCGACACCGACCCCAGGCGAAACATCACAATCAGGAATGTTCCGAGCAATAGGATCGTGGCTCCCGCAGCCAGTTTCAAGATCCTGCTGATAATCGCTCCGTATTTTCCTTTGTCGGGGTCGTAGTGGTAGCAGTAAAGCAGAACCTCGTCGACCAGGTTGCCGATCTTGTTCTGCGATGCCTGAACTAATCCCAGGCGCAAATCCTTTGGGGCAAATTCCACGCCATAGTAGTACTGGGCAATCTTTCCCTCGGGCGTCAGGACTATGATCGCGGTCGCGTGGGCGAATTGCTGAGTCTTGGGATCGTATTCGTACTGAAACCCGGCGGCTTTAGTCAGTGCGTCAATCGAAGGTTGCGGCCCGGTGAGGAAATGCCAACCAGCGGCTGCACCGGGCCGCCCATAACGCTTTACGAATTCTGCTTTCTTTGCGGCCGCCATTTCCGGTGTTTCCCTGGGGTCGAAGCTGATTGTGAGAACGTCGAATTCCTTCCCAACGTCAAACTTCAGAACGCGCAGCGCGCTCTCCAGACCGCTTAAGACCTCACCACACAACATTGGGCACTGGTAATAGACCAGATTTAAGATGAGCGGCTTGCGGCCGAAGTAATCGCGCAACTGAACTGGCTTACCAGTCTCATCCCGGAAGCTGAGATTTGGCGGAATTTGCTCGTTCAGATGTTGTTCGATGCCGACGTGCTTCAAGCCCGGCGGGCGGAGATTCGCCGGTGGCGACATAACGCCCTGAGTCATGCCCTGGCCCCAGGCGGCGATCGTAAGAAATAAAGTTCCAAACAGAATCACAGCAAGCCATCTAAGGGCTCGCCGATATTCTTGACTCTTGTCATTCCGAGGAGCGCAAGCCACGAGGAATCTGCAGTTGTCTTTTGACAGGAAAAAACTCCAGATCCCTCGCGGCGCTCGGGATGACAAGAAAAGCTTTTTGGTTGGGCTGCTCACTGCGGTTCGACCTTTCTTGTTGTCGGCGGTTGTGGGCCCTGATTCGGCAAATTACTCACGTCCGCGCTCGCCTCGGACGGTGGCACGGTGCCAACCCTCGGCGTTGTCGGCAAGCCGCGCTCTGCGAGCAACTGCATCGCACGATCAATCGGAATGTGTACGACTCCTGCCTTCTGATCCACCCAGCCGTAGCTATCCAGCGTTTGCTCTTCCTGCAGAAGGAAATCGTTAATTTCGGTGCGCTCGTTTTTTTCGAGGCGGGGCTGCGGGAATTCCTGGATTGTCTGCGGCTGCACGTGACGCGTGTCAGCCTCGGACTGCACCAGCGGATTTTGCGGTGGTTGGTGACGTCTGTCGTAGGCATCCATGTAACGATAAAGTCCCCACAGCGCGAAATAAATCACAATTCCAGCGACCGCGAGACCAGTGAAAAACGCATAAACTGCATTCGGGCTCAAGTCCTGGTGCTCGAACTCCAGTTCGTGGTTCTGCTCGCGATGTTTCGTTTCTTCACTCATGTGCGGGTTGCAAAACCTCTCGAGCATCCGGGTCATAAACCGGTAGAAGCGGCATGGAGTTCAGGTTGCGAAAGAAGAACCACATCCACAAACCACCCATGGCGATGGGCACAACAATGTCCGCCCAGGTTACGGTAAAAGTTGCGGAATAGTTGGGCTCGATGATCCAAAGCAAATCTACCCAACGCATAATCAGCAGCCACACTGCCAGCCAAACCAATTTCCGGATGTCTCGCTTAAACGGCCGGGAGAGCAGGAGTACGAACGGCACCACGAAATGAAAAAATACCAGGATCCACCCAACGACGGGCCAACCACCGTGAAATCGCCTAAAGTACCAGGTGATTTCATCGGGCAAATTTCCCGCCCAAATGATGAGCAATTGGGAGAACGCGAAATAGGCCCAAACCATGATGAAGGTTAACATCCATTTGCCGTGGTCTTGAACGAAATCAGGTCTCAACCAATCGGACATTGGTCTGTAGTTCACCAGGATGCGTTCCACCACCACGGCGAAGCACATGGCAGAGAGCACTTCTCCAATCAGCAGGATCAGGCCATAGATCGTTGAGATCCAGCTCGGGTCAATCGACATGACCCAATCGATAGCAGCGAATGAAATCGTGAAGGCGTAGAGGATCAGCCCGGGCCCGCTGAGCGCCTTGAAACGCTGGCTGTTGTCGCGGGGGCTGGGCTGATCCTGCTCTCGTGACCACTTGGTTAGAAAGAACGACAACACGTTCCAGATGGCAAAATAAGTTACGGCGCGAATAATGAAGCCGTTAACTGAGAGATAGGATTTCGTGATGTCCTGCAAGTGCTCGCGCAGATGGGCATCGGCAATGGTGTTCAGCGGACGAGCCCAGATGTACAAGCGCGGCAGACCAAACAAGATCGGAACAAAGAAAACGGTCATCAGCGGGATGCAGCGCATAGCCGCGCCCATAATCCGGCGAATGACCATGCCCCAGCCGCCGCCCGTGAGGTGGCGAATCATGAGAATTGCCATCGATCCCAGCGTCACGCCAAGCCATGCCAGGAACGCGAGCAGGTAACCGCGGAAGAACTGATCGGGGTGTTGCGACCCTCCGATGATTGCAATCGCGGAAAAAACAATGCCGACGATGAGCGAACGCGTCTGAATTGTGCGGGCGACGGGAGGCGTCATCACATCCGCATGGTAGGGATGCGCCGTGCTCATTTGGTCTCCTCTGGTTTCCCGCCGCTACCCTCAGGCTGAACTTCAGGCAGAGTCGCTCCGGAGCCCGGTTCGCCGCGGAAAACTGGCGGTCCCGACGGGACTTTTTGTCCAGCCGGCACGTCAGCGGTGGTTGCGTTCTGGCTCAGTTGCAGAGCGCGGATGTAGGTGACAATCGCCCAGCGATCGCGCGGTGGAATCTGCGAGGCATACTCCGGCATTGCTCCGAAGCCGTTGGTCATCACGTCAAAAAAGTATCCCAGCGGCGCTTTGCGCAAACGTTCGGTGTGATAGGAGGGAGGAGTGCGAAATCCGCGCTGCACGATCATTCCGTTCCCATCTCCTAACCGCGAATGGCAAGGGGAGCAGTAGATATTGAAGCGTTCACGTCCGCGCGCCAGCACTGCCTCAGTCACAGGAAACGGCATGTAGTCGCCGGGGTTCGTCCCGACTTTGCCGGTGTAGAAATACGTGTCTTCGTGCAATTGACCGCGGGCCACTGTCCCTTCGACCGGAGGCCGCGCCGAACGAAGATCAGAGTAAAAATCACTCTTGGCGAGCGGTTTGAAGCGCGGCTGATCGTGCATATCCTGACGGCAACCGGCAAACAGAAGAACCGTAAACAATCCCAGCGGCGACAATTTTCGGAGAATCCGCATAATTCTAGCTGGGGACCTCCGAGATGGAACGTGGGGCCAGGCTTTCCAGAAAACTGCGAGTTCCGATGCTGCTGAATCGCGGATCTGAAGAGAACACAATGAGAAAGAATCTGTCTTTCGTTGCAAACGCAAACCGCGGTACGTTGAACACTGGGTGGTAAGGCATAGGCAGACCATTCAATGCCAACATGCCGAAGACCGCAGCCAAGACCGCAAACAATATCGTCATTTCGAATGTGACTACGATGAAGGCAGGCGCCGAGTGGTAAGGTCGGCCTCCAACATTGATGGGATAACTCACCGTGGCGATCCACCACTGGAGCAGATATCCGGACAGGCATCCGAGAATTCCACCGACTAAAACCACCAGCGGCACGGCATTCCAGCGGAAACCGATGGCCTCCGACAATGCCTCGATGGGAAAGGGACTGTAGGCGTCGATCTTTCTGTAGCCGGCTTCGTGAGTCTTCCGCGCTGCGACGACCAGGTCGGTCGGCGAATCAAACTCTGCCATCAAGCCGTAAATCCGAGTGCGCTTCATTCTGGCTTCACCTCCGCTTCCGGCAGCAGAGTGCGCATTTCAAAAATCGAGATACCCGGCAGCAGGCGCAGGAACAGGAACATGCACGCGGTGAAAAAGCCCAGGGTGCCGATGAACGTCGCCCAATCCCAGCGCGTAGGGTAGTACATCCCCCAGGAAGAATTGAGGAAGTCGCGATGCAGACTGACTACAACAATGACAAATCGCTCCAGCCACATGCCGGTCAGAATCACAGCGGAAATGATGAACAAGCCCAATGGGCTGGTTCGCAATTTTCGAACCCAGAGGAGTTGGGGAAAGAAAATATTGCAGGCCAGCAGCGAGAAATACCAGACATGATAAGGCCCGTGCAGGCGATTCCAGAGCAGGAAGGAATCGTAGCGGTTGCCGCTATACCAACCCATGAAAGCTTCGATCCCATACCCGTAAGCCACGATCAATCCGGTAGCCAACATGACTTTGGCGGAATTCTGCAAGTGACGCGCGGTAATGAAATCCTCCAGGCCGTAAAACTTGCGGATCGGAATCGCAAGCATGAGCACCATGGCGAAACCGGAGTAAATTGCGCCGGCGACAAAGTATGGCGGAAAGATGGTCGTATGCCATCCGGGTACGATGCCGATGGCAAAATCAAAACTGACCACTGTATGGACCGAGAGCACCAGCGGTGTGGCCAGGCCGGCCAACAGCAAATACGCGGTTTCGTATCGGCTCCAGTGGCGCGCGGAACCGCGCCAGCCCATGGCGAGAATTCCATAAATAATCTGTGCCGCCCGGTTTTCCGAGCGGTCACGTAGCGTCGCAAGATCCGGGATGAGGCCAACGAACCAAAAAAGCGCCGAAGTCGTGGCGTAGGTTGAGACCGCAAATACGTCCCACACCAGCGGGCTGCGAAATTGCGGCCAGTAATTCATGGTGTTGGGGTAAGGAAACAGCCAGTACGCCAGCCACGGTCTGCCAAGGTGCAGAACGGGGAACATTCCAGCGCAAGCCACAGCGAATATCGTCATGGCTTCGGCGAACCGGTTGATGGAATTCCGCCAGGATTGGCGCAGTAGAAGAAGAATGGCAGAAATCAAAGTTCCCGCGTGACCAATGCCGATCCACCACACGAAATTAACGATGGCAAATCCCCAGCCGATAGGAATGTTGACGCCCCAAATGCCTACACCTCGGACGAATAGATAGCCGATCGCGTACAGCAGAACCATGGTGATCAGGAACGAAAGCCCGAAACCGAATAACCAGCCGTTGGAAACTGGCCGAGTCAGAACGATCGAACTGATCTTGTCCGTGATGGTGGCAAAGGTGTGCCCGGGCTCGATGACCGGCGCTCTTCCCTCGCCTACCTCGACTTGAGTTGGATCATCCATGCTTGACTGTGCTCCGCTCAGCTTTCCAGTTCGGGATTAAGGTTGCGAATTTCGGCCAAGTACGTCGTTCGGGGCCGGGTGTTCAGATCCTGCAGCAAACCGTAGTTTCGATTCTTCACTTTCAGCCGTGAAACCTGACTGTTGGGATCGTTGATGTTGCCAAAGATGATGGCGTTGGCCGGACACGATTGCTGGCAGGCCGTCTGCAGTTCACCATCCTGAATTTTCCGATTCCCGCGCTCGGAATCAATGCGATGGTGATTGATGCGCTGCACGCAGTAGGTGCACTTCTCCATCACACCGCGGCTGCGTATGGTCACGTCCGGATTGCGCATCATCTTGTATTGCGGCGTCTCCCAATCCTGGAAGAGCAGGAAATTGAAACGCCTGACTTTGTACGGACAGTTGTTCGAACAATAGCGTGTGCCGACGCAGCGGTTGTAGACCATGTCGTTGAGGCCTTCCGTGCTGTGGACGGTTGCGCCAACCGGGCAAACCAGCTCGCACGGCGCGTTCTCGCATTGCATGCAGGGAACGGGCTGGAAATACGCTCGGGGGTTATCGCGATCACCTTGATAGTAGGCGTCAACCCGTAGCCAATGCATGTGACGTCCCTTGTTGCATTGTTCTTTTCCGACGACCGGAATGTTGTTTTCCGATTGACAAGCGATGATGCAGTTGTTGCAGCCGACACAGGAATTCAGATCGATGGCCATGCCCCATTCGTAGGGCTCTCTTTTGTACTGGGCGTCGTAGCCTGGATAAAGGGTCAACTCGGCTGGAGGCTTGCCTTCCTGCGCGAAGTCAGGCTCTCTGTGATATTCGTCCAGGCTTGTTGTTCGCACCAGCGGGCGCGTGTCTCCGTTCTGGGTTTCCATGGTTTGATAGCCCTGGGTGGAAGCGAGGATGTAAGACCCTCCAGCCTTGGCGATCTTCAGACCGGTCGGGAACCACGGTGTCGCGCTGTTGCGAAGCGGATAAAAGTCGAAGCCAGCTCCAGTTCCTACTCGTCCCGCGCGCCGGCGCCCATAGCCGAGAAAAACCGTAACGGAATTATCAGGATGTCCAGCCTGGATCCAGACGGGAGAGGTGACTGTTTTTCCATTCAGCTCGAGACGGATCATATCTTCGGTCTGTAGTCCCAACCGCTCCGCCATCTTTGGCGCGATGAGGACGGGATTGTCCCAGGTCATCTTGGTCATCGGCTTGGGTAGCTCCTGGAGCCAGCCGTTATTGGAGAAGCGACCGTCGTAAATGGAGGGATCGCGGCGGAAGTTGATTTCGATGGCGCCGACGTCGTAGCTCGACGGTTCCGGAAAGTTCCCCGGCTTCAACTCGACTTGCTTTGGCTCAAACCGTGTGCCCTCGATCCACCCGTCATGCAGGGACTTCCGCCAGAACATGTCGAAATCTTCGCCCGCGTGCCGGTTCTTCCAATAACCTTGAACAATTTCGTGTCCGGTTGCCTCAGATTGGCCGGCGAGCAGGGCGATCAACTCATAGGCGCTTTTGCTGTCGTAGAGCGGAGCGATCAGCGGTTGCTGGATCGTGACGGTGCCATCGTAAGCGCGCGCGTCGCCCCAGGCTTCCAGATAGTGCGCCTCGCTGATATGCCACTGGCAAAGTTCTGCGGTTTCGTCCTGATAAAGACCCAGGTGCACTCGCATCGGGATCTTGGTGTTCTTTAGCGCGTCGGCAAAATCGAGCTCAGCAGGAGCGTCATACGCGGGATTCCCACCCAGGATGAAGAGCATGTCCACCTTGCCGCCACGCATATCGGCAACCAGCTCCTTGAGCGAGTCACTTTGATTCACTCGATTCGCGTTGACTGGATCCGTGTAGACCACGGTACCGCCGACGTTGTCGAGAGCCTGATTGATTGCGTGGGCCAGGGCGTGCACCACTGGCGGCTGATGATCGCCGGGAAGGACCAAGCTTCTGCCGCGATGAGCTTGCAAGTCCTTGGCCGTTGCGCTCAAATATTTCCCACGCCCTCCTGAAAGCAACCTCCCCGCGTTACTCACAACGCCGAGCTCGGATGCTAAAGCCCACGTGAATTCTTCGATCTCTCCTGCCCGAATCGGCAACCGATGGTCGGCTTTGGCTCCGGTCGAACTGGGCGTGCTTTCCACCACGTAAAGGCGGCTCATGTTGCCGGAATCCGGATCGCGGCGCTTGGCGAAGTCGCGAGCATAGCGCGTCATCCCAGGGAAACCAGCGTAGAGGAGATCGGCATCCAGAGAGACAATCACGTCCGCACTTTCCAGCCGATATTGCGTTTCGACCGGCTGGCCGAAGGCCATTTGGGCGCCTGCGTAGACGTTGTCGCGATTGACCGGCTCATAGACATGCCACTTTGCCTGCGGATAGAGCTTCAAAACCGCGCGCAACTGATCAGCTAGTGTGGGCGACGAGACTGTGCGCGTCAGAATGCGAATTCCCGCGCCTTGCACGGCTTTTTGCGAGTTGAGCGGCCCGCGAATCGCCTCGACAAACTTTCCCCAAGTCTGCACCTCGCCCAAGTACGTATTGGTCTGCGAACGGTCGGGGTCGTAGAGGCCGAGAATGGAAGCTTGCGCGAACACGTCAGTCCCGCCCAGGCTGACCGGATGTTTATCGTTTCCTTCGATTTTCGTTGGGCGATAAAGATGGCTTTCGACCAGAATCGGAGTCGCATATCCGCCCAGGGTAAAAGCAGTCGCGTAGAACAAGGGACGTCCCGGAACAATCTCTTCCGGCTGGCGCACGTAAGGGACGATCGGTTCGAGCGGCTGCTTTGTGCAGGCGGTCATGCCCGCCATCGCCAGAGACGCGCCCATCAGCTTCAAGAATCCGCGGCGCGAAACCGAATCCAGCCACTCCGACGCGCCCTTGGGAAATTCGCGATGCATCATTTCCTGAAAATCGGCGCTGCCCGCAAGTTCTTCTAGACTGCGCCAGAACTCTGGCCCTTTGGTTTCGGCAATGCGAGCGCCGGCAGTCTCCAGATCAAGTTTGTGCTTCTTGCTGGGGCAAACTGCTTCGGCTCGTGGTTTGCGCTCTTCTCTCATCGAGTCGCCAAATTGCTCTCTCACGTGACGGGCGAGACGCCCGGCCTCCACAATCCAAGACTCTACCGATGACAGGTCGAACAGCTCGTGATATCCGCCACGGTGCGTAATTTGTACTTCTTCACCAGATCTGCGCCCAGCGTGAGTTGGTCGGTGTACTGCTTGCCGTCCAGGCTCAGAGGTTTGAGTGTGGATGGCCGCTCGTATCGCATGTTGAACACCTGGTCGCGAGGGCGCAGGTATTTTGCCGGATCACGGTGGCAATCCAGGCACCATTCCATCTGCAGCGACGCATAATTGAACATGAGCGGCATCTGGTCCACGGGGCCGTGACACGTATTGCAACCCACGCCCTTATTGATGTGAATGCTGTGATCGAAGTAAACGAAATCGGGCAGGTCGTTGACTCGGGTCCACACCAGAGATTTGCCGCTGCGAAAGCTCTCGCGCACAGGTTCCAGCAGCGGCGCACCCGTCCAAATCTGGGAATGGCAATTCATGCAGGTTTTGGTCGGTGGAATGCCGGCAAAGTTCGATGTCTCCACCGAGGTGTGGCAATAACGGCAATCGATCCCCAAGCCTGCAACGTGATGCTGATGGCTGAAAGGAACAGGCTGTGGGCGCGCTACTTTGGCATAGGTTACGTACGGAGAGCGCTGGAACTCGATACACGCCCACAGCACAAAGGCAATGAGAAAAACCGCGCCAAAGATTGTGGCGCGAGAAATTGTGTTAGTACTGCGATGAAAAATCTGCATCGCTCAGAGCTTTCAGTGCGCAGGGGAACGCCATTTCCGTTCCCTGGTTGGTGTGCTTTCTGGTCAAGCAGTCACAGGTCGTTGTGATCCCGGATACGAAAACTCGTGATTATAACAGTTCGGATTACCATAGCGCAGCTTGCGGCGCACGAAGAAGCCCTTCCGGCGCACCAGCAGACACTCCATACTACGATAACGGCAGCTTTCGTCGTATCGTAATCCGATATGTGTCGAGAATTGTATTTGCGGCAGCAATCGCAAATTCATCACCCATATTCAGCCAAGACCTTGGCGGCCGCGTTCTCCAAGGTTTGATGCCGGGATAGCGCGTAGGGTGACAGGAAATACGCCCCGCTCGACGGAGCAGCCTTGGGGCGCAAATTGTAAGATTATGGGTCCTTACGACGAAAGAGAATAAACAAAGTGCGCGCATCTATTCTCGAACTCAGCCGACCACTACGTAAGGGAGAGATCTCGCCGGTCGAGTTGACCAGGGACTGCCTGGCGAAGATTGAGAAGCTCAATCCCGCTTTGAACAGCTTCATTACCGTGACCGCGGACTTGGCCCTGGCGCAGGCGCGTGAGGCGGAAGCGGAGATCCGGCGCGGCGACTGGCGTGGTCCGTTGCATGGTGTACCAATCGCACTCAAGGATTTGATTGACACAGCCGGCATTCGCACGACTGCCGCCAGCGCTCTATTCAAAGACAGGATTCCTGCCGAAGACGCCGAAGTCGTCCGGCGATTGAAGAATGCAGGCGCGGTTTTCTTGGGGAAGCAAAACCTGCATGAGTTTGCCTATGGTGGCAGTTCGGTCATCAGTTATTTTGGGGAAGTCCGAAATCCTTGGGATACGGAATTCATTTCTGGCGGATCATCCGGAGGTTCTGCCGCCGCAGTGGCGGCGGGGATGGGCTATGGAGCGGTTGGCACAGACACCGCCGGGTCCGTCCGCGAACCCGCCGCGCTGTGTGGAGTCGTGGGGTTGAAACCCACATACGGACGCGTGAGCTTGCGTGGTGTGATTCCACTCTCCTGGTCGCTCGATCACGCGGGACCTATTACCCCGACGGTTGCGGACGCTGCGGTCATGCTTCAGGCCATTGCCGGTTACGACCCACAGGACCAGAACAGCGTGGAAGTCGCCGAAGATGATTACCTTGCCCTTCTAGATCTCGGAGCGGATCGCATACGGGTTGGCATCCCGCGCAAATTCTTTTATGAAGATCTTGATCCGGAAGTTGCTTGTGCCGTCGAGCAGGCGCTCGGAGTGCTCAAATCGCTTGTCGCTGAGATTGGTGAGATTGAGCTCGCCGTGCCCACCGACCGTACTCTGCAAGCCGCCGAGTCCTACGCTTACCACGCCGAGTTTGTGGCTCGCTCTCCCGAACTCTACCAGGCCGAGACTCTGCGGCGCATCCGCACCGGGGAGAAAATTTTTGCGCCAGAAGTCGAGGAGCGTCGCCGTGAGTTGAAACAAGTGCGCAGCGAGATCAGCCGGGTCTTTGAAGACATCGACGTGCTAGTAACTCCCACGACTCCCATCGTGGCGCCGGCCCTCGCCGAACTGAAAGAGAGTCCCGATCTGTTGCGGCCGCGAGAACTGGCGCTGCTGCGGAATACCCGGCCGTTTAATGTGTGGGGGCTGCCGGCAATCTCGGTTCCCTGCGGCTTTACAAAGGCGGACCTACCGATCGGTCTGCAAATCGCAGGGCCGCACTGGGCTGAGTCCCGCGTCCTGCAGGTTGCTCATGCCTACCAGAGAGCTACGGAGTGGCACAAGCGGGAACCGGCAATTTCCCGCACCGATGCCGCCAAATGATGCAGGGCTCCTGTCTTCCTGGCCTGTCTCCTACTCTATCTCGAAGTCGGCGGTGCGCGGTTTGGACTTATTGCCGGCCGAGTCGATCGCGCTTAATTCGACGCGGTAAGACCCCGGATCAAGCGTATTGACAGGGAGCCGCAGGCCCAGTGGGATTACCGGACTCCCAGTTTTCATGAAAGACTGCGCATTGGAAAGCCCGCTATCGAATTTCTGCTGTCCAGTCTTGCGCTCGAGGACCTTTAGTTCGATTCCAACCTGGGGAGGATTGCCGCCGGCAAGAAGTGGTTCATACACTTCGGCGTAAATGGCCGCCGTGTCTGTTTTCTTAAAGCGATAGCTCCCGGCGGGCACGAACTCCATGCCGCGGGTCACCAGAGGTGTGTGGTCTTCCATTAAGGCGGCATCCAAACCGGTCGCCATATCGGAAACCTTGCGAACGTCCTTGCTGAGCGCCATCGCGCTAAGGGCAAACTGCTTGCCGTCGTAGGGCTCAATGGTCAGCGAAGTTTCAAGCTTTCCGAAAGCTTCACCACTGGAACTGAACACCACTTTCAGGCTGTATTGCCCAGATGCCACGTCAAACTGGTTTTCGTAGTGGAACGGTTCCTTGGCGAAGTCGTCGACATCTTTCTTGTTTTCGAAGTCAAGATTGACGGCGTCGCTGAAGCGTGCTGCTACGGAACTGTCTGGTTTGTAGGCGATTCCCAACACATTGAGCGTGGCATGCTGCTTGCCCTTCACTTTTTCGAACTTGATCGAACTGGCCGGGACATCCATCGCCAGATTTACACGGGCGGTGTTCGCAGAGGTAAAGAAGTACGGAGTCTGGATGGCCGCAGTGATGGTTCCCGCCTGGCTGCCATTTGCCTGATTTTCCAGGTTCTTCTCGACGGGTTGGCCGGCAAGCATGTCGGCGGGTTTGACGTTGCAATATCCGCTGCGTGAGCGGACGACCGTGTCGCTACGATCCACTTTGACACGAATCGCATGGCAGCTTCCTTCTGGAGTATCGGCCGGCGTGTATCCAAGGACGTAGTACTCGTTCATCTCTTTCGCGATCTTCTCCATGCCGCCGAGCAAGTCGTTGGTATTGACGATGACGAAGCCGCCTGTGCCGTTGGCTAGAGCATAAAGCACCTGCTGGTTGTCAGTGGCGCTCGGAGGAATCGGGGGAATAATCACGGTCGGCTGATAATTCGAATTGTAGTAACTGGAGACTGGCGCTCCACCCCGAGTGCCAGTCCCGCCCGGGCTGCCACCGGTGCCAGTTCTGCCGCCCCCTGGCGCGCCTCCACCGGGCGGGCCTCCATGTCCACCTCCGCTCCCAGTGCCGGGGCCTCCGCCAGGTGCGCCACCGTGGGACCCTCCACCCCCACCACCCGGAGCGCCACCACCTGTGTGTTGCACCAGCACCAGATGCGGCTGCGGGACTTCATCTCCAGAGTATCTAAACGTGGCAGTTAAAAGTCGGCTTGGATGCGACCACTGCGGAGTTTGCATCCCTGCGCCTGTCGGTGGGCCGGGGACCGTTGCGACCAAACCGCGAACGTCTATCGGATAGATCGCGACGTTGTATTTGTTACACGAGTCAATCGTCGCCGTGAGCTCAGGTTGTAGCTCATTGGTCAGGGGAAATCCCGAGGTCAACATAACCAGAGTTTTTCGGCCCGGCACCGATGCCAGGTTCTTGGCGAGATCGCGCAATGCCAGCATGACGGTGCGCGCTCCGAAGTCGCTTTCCGCATTCCCAAGAGAAGGCATGCCAACAGGAGGCGCGCCCAGCGATGCAACCTGAACCCCGGTTGGGGGAGTAGGAATCGACGGGGCGTTAGGGTCAGGATTGGAGGCCACGTAGGACGACTTCACACCGGCCACGGCCTGCTTGAGCCGGTCAGCATTGGCGGTGAAATTTTGAGCTATCTTTACCGTGCCGCCGAATTCAACGATTGCCATAAGGCGATTGGGACCGGCATTCGCGTCAATGAACTTCCCTGCCGCCTCGCGCGCCCTCATTTGTTCACCGTTGTCCATGCTGGAGTTATCAAAAAACAAAATCAGATAGCGCCGCTGCGGATTGGCCGAGGGGCTGCTTTCGGATTCGTAAGAGAAGCTCTTGACAGTCTGTTCCTTGTTGTCCTCCCAGACCTTGAAATCCTGTTGCGTGAGATCGTGGACGTAGTTGCCTTTCTTGTCGGTGACAACCGTGTCGACCAGGACCAACCGCGCTTCCGCCTTGATCGTGAGGGTGGCATCTGACTGCTGCGCCTGAACCGAAGGTCCGGAGAGGGATCGCCAGACGACCGTCATGCTCGCGGCCAACATGAGTCCTAAGCAGAATAGAAACTGGCGGCGCTTCATAAAACACCTCTCCTTATGCTACGGAATCTCAATGGCCCCGTTCTCGGCAGACAACAAGCCGTCAGTGTCGCGCACCACCAAGCGCACCAGATAACTACCCGGCTTCACGTCAAAGCTGGTCTTCAGCGTGACTCCTGACTGCAGCTTGCGCTCCAGCGTTTCATCCTTCAGGCGCATTTCCAGAACCTTTTCATTCCCCGTGATAAAGCTGCCGTTGCGGTCGAACAGGGCGGCGGCGATGGTGAGATTGTTGTTGTTCCGGCCCTGCGCCTTCTGAAAGTGCATCCGCCTCACATCAACATGAACCAGCACCGAAAGTTTCGCATTGACGTCGGTGGCTTTGAAGAACTGCGTGTGCAGCTCGACCGGGAGGTCGTGCATTTCTTCCTGCGAAAAGACGGCCTCCTGGATTTCCTGTTTGGCTTCTTCGTCGGCATTAGGCGCTTGTTTGGGAGCGTAGTAGCCCTTTCGCGCCAGGATGCTCAGCTTGGCTGGATGGCTCAGTTTTACGCCCAAGCTATGAAGGCTTCCGTCAAATTTCAGGTTCTGCGGAGAGAAACCGAGAACGTAGTAATAATCGGGGGTTTCCGCTGCCTGCTTGAGACCGCCCTCGAGATCGTTGTTGTTGTGGAAAAATGTGCCGCCAGTCGAGTCGGCCAGCGAGCCCAGCACATCATCATCGGCAGAGGCCTCGTCAATTTGATACAACGATTCCCGCGGGGCTGCATTGATATTCGGCACGTTTTGCTGGCTGACGTCGCCCACGCCGGGAGGAACATAAAGACCACGCGCATCCACCGTGCTGACAATAATGTTGGCGCGTAGTGCGTGATCAATAATGTCGGTGATTTCATACTGCATCCGAGGCGTGATGAAGCCGGGAGACACGAGCACGACAGTTCGTTGACCGGGTACCGCGGAAACTCTTCGCACAACGTCTTTGAGCGACGTGAGAACAAGGTGTGTTTCGGAATCTCCGAGTCCCAATTGCATCTGCGCGGCCGCGAACGCAACAACCTGTGCAGATTGCGTAGCCTGAGCGAGATCAGCCGGAGCGGTCGCTGCAGCAGCCATCCCCGAACATTGCAGCACATCGCTAGTCGCGTCCTGCAGGGCGATCAAATTATTCTGATTCACAATCAGATCCGCCATGTAATAGTTCATGTAGGGGCACTGTTGCACCTCGGTGCTGGCGGCAACAGGCCGAGGCTGCAGCCGGAGCAAGGCTTCATGGAGCTTGGCATGATCGTCCGTAAAGTCGAGATTGCCTTGGCCGGAAGTCGTGAAAATGGCGGCGCGATCGGTCGGCTGCAGCGAGCTCAAACGGCGGTCGGCGGCGTTGCGGACGAAAAGGAGATCCTGCATTTGCAGGTGGACATCGTCGAAGAGATAGGCGATGAATCGCTCAGGAACGTTTGGAGTGTTGCTGGGTGGGTTCTCGCCGGCTTGGACTTCCGTGGTCTTTTGTTCGCGTGCGATCTGGGTCCCTGGCTGCTCCACAGAGAAAAGGGTGATGACCTGTGGTCTGCGATTGTCAAACAACTGGAAGTCTTCTTTACGAAGATTGCCGACAGCATGGCCCTGGGCGTCGCGAACGACAACCCGCACCAGGACCAATCGGACATTTACTTTGAATGTGGTTGCCTCATCGTGGGAGGCCACCTCGGGAACAGCCTTGTCAGCAGTTTGCGCAGTCACGGGACTGCTCGGAGAAGCCTGCGGTTGCGCAGTCTGCCCCGTGGCTATGTTGAGGGCAAGGAACATCGAGAACACGAGACAGGGAATGACCCTGCTGAGAAGGACGGCTCGGCTGGTAGGCTTTGCTGGACTCATCGCCGCCTGGGCCCTGAGGCGATCGTCACTGCCTGGAAGGGACAACAGAAGGATAACCCATTTCGGGGAAAATACCAGCGCTGAGCCTAGACGCTTGGCGCGGGAACGGACGCGCCGCACCAAGGTAATGTTCTCGTATGATTACCTGTTCATCGCCTATTCTGCTTGTGATAGTCTCGATTTAACCCCATATTCACTCGAATTTGGCTGGTTCTTGGTGGCATTGGTGTCGGCGAACCAAAAGCCTGGAATCCACATCGCGTGGAAGACGGTCACCTACCGCAGCGTGCTGCTGACGGTATTGGCGGGCGTGCTTCTATGTTCGATCGGCATGCACCTGGCGTTTCCGCAATTTACTGACAACAGCATTAAGGCGGCGGACGGCTTCGGCCGGCATTTGCTGGAGTTGGTGGCAGGAACCGCAGGACCCGCCAAGTCCGGAGCCATGAACTCACAGCAGGCGCACTTCACCGCGCTCGATGGCACGGTGCGCGTCAAGAAGGCAAACGCCAGCAGTTGGACGACGGCCGATTACAGCATTCCCCTGGAAAAGGGCGATGTGGTGCAGACCAGTTCGGAAGGCATGGCCAAGATTGTCTTCAGCGACGGGACGAACTATACGGTGAAGCAGGATTCGCTGATCGTTGTTGAAGAAAACTCGGCGAACGATCAACAGCAAACTAATGTGGCGGTCGCGGTCAGCACCGGAACCGTGGATCTAGCGACTGCGACCTACGTTCAGGGTTCAAAATCGCGGGTCATCGTGGCGGGGGCAACGGCTTCCCTGGCGCCGGATTCAGCTGCCATGGTACACAACGATCCGAAGACGGATGAGCACGAAATCCTGGTCAAGAAAGGTACCAGCGAGATCACACGCAACGGCGAGACCGTTCGGTTGTCTGATTGGGAGAAGGTTAACTTCCACGCTCAGTCCGCGCACATGGAGAAGCTGAAGGAGATTGGCCCGCCGACACCGATTTCCCCGGCCAACATGGCGCCGATCTTCGTATCCGGCGATCCTCGGCCGGTTGAGTTTTCCTGGACGAAGATGGCGAACGCCAAAGGCTACCGGCTGCGCATTTCCAAGAATCCTTATTTCTCTTCCACGATTGTGGATCGGACGGTGAAAACGGCAGATGTGTTGGTCTCTGGGTTGGAACAGGGTGCATACTACTGGATGGTGCAATCCGTAGACGCTGAAGGGAAGGAATCAGTAGAGAGCGAAAAGAACCGCTTTACCCTCATCCCCAAGGAGAAAGACTCGGAGGCGCTCCGTCTGGAAGTGGATCCTTTCGTCCAGCACGGGCATGTGCTGGAGTTGACGGGGAAAACCGAGGCGGGTGCCCGGGTCATGGTGAATGGCGCCGAAGTACCGATGCTCGGCAACGATGGCAGTTTTCACTACTTCACCCCGCCACTGGCAACGGGAGAGAGCGTTATCACCATCACCGCTCAGAACGCAAAAGGCGGAGTGAACACACTGCAGAAGAAAGTTGTGATTCAATAAGGTGTATAGGGGCGAAGGGATCAAGGCTCACTAGGGCAAGCACTTTGGTGCGGGGGGTAGGCTCAGCTTATCTCATAGAATAATGAGTAGCCTCGATCACCGCGGGTAAGAGCAGACTATCTAGTTCACGAGAGAGAAAGCTTCACGTATGTCATCGAACGGTTTTCATTCCAGCGGCGCGCACAACCTGAGATCGCTGTTCAGTATGTTTTCCAGCGACCTTGCGATCGATCTTGGCACTGCTAACACGCTGGTGTACGCGCGGGGCAAAGGCATCGTGGTCAATGAGCCGTCGATTGTGGCCATCAATAAGAACACCGGCGAGGTGGAGGCCGTAGGCAAGGAAGCCAAAGAGATGCTGGGGCGCACGCCGGGCAACATCGTCGCTATCAAGCCGATGAAAGACGGCGTCATAGCAGATTTTAAAGTGACCGAAAAAATGCTGAATTATTTCATCCAGAAGGCACATAACCGCAAGATGCTGGTCCATCCGCGCATCGTGATCGGCGTGCCTTCTGAGATCACGCAGGTAGAGAAGCGGGCGGTCATGGACTCGGCCTATCGTGCCAAGGCGAGCGAAGTGCATCTGGTGGAACAGGCCATGGTGGCGGCTATCGGCGCGGGCCTCCCGATCACCGAGCCCAGCGGAAACATGGTGGTGGATATTGGTGGCGGCACGACGGACATCGCCGTGATTTCGCTCAGCGGCATCGTCTATTCGCGTTCCGTGCGCATGGCGGGCAATCAGATGGACGAAGCCATCATGAATTATCTCAAGCGGAAATATAACTTGCTGGTGGGCGAGCGCACCGCTGAGCAAATCAAGATGGAGATCGGTTCCGCATACCCGCTTGAGAAGCCACTGACCATGGAGATCAAGGGCCGGAACCTGATCGAGGGAGTTCCCAAGACCATCACTGTGGATGACAGCGAAATTCGTGAAGCGCTCAGTGAGTGCGTGTCGACGATTATGAATGCGATCCGTGTGGCGCTGGAGCGCACGCCTCCGGAGCTTTCCGCCGACATCAGCGACCGCGGAATTGTGCTCACCGGCGGTGGCGCGCTGCTGAAGAATCTGGACAAGCGCATTCGCGAAGAAACCGGGCTGCCCGTTTCGATTGCCGACGACCCGCTGTGCAGCGTGGTCTTAGGCACCGGCAAGATGCTCAGCGACTTCAAGCTGCTGCGGAAGATTTCAATCGAGTAAGACGGTCGTTGGTCGTTCGTCGTGCGCAATTTCCAGGTCTGACGATCTCTCACCACTTAGTCTCGGCATCACGCTCGGCCAACGACGCAGGACCAAGGACGAACGACGCGTTTTTGAATCATGGAACACCTCATCAGCCGCTATCGCAACCTCACCATCCTGGCGGCGCTGCTGTTCGGGCAGGTGCTGGGACTGGCGATCCAGGTCAAACGGCCCGGCGAAAATGTGCCTACCCGCCTGATTCGCATCTGGGCCATCGACGCTGTGACCCCGCTGGAGAAAGGCATCGTCTGGTGCCAGAACGGTGTCCGCAGCCTCTGGCATGGCTACTTTTATCTGCGCGGAGTGAGGCAGGAGAACCGCGAACTTAAACATAAGATCGAGCAGCTTGAGATCGAACGGGTGCGGTTGAACGAAGACGCCGAACAGGCGCACCGCCTGCAGGCGCTCTTGGGTTTCAGGGAACAGTTCATTGCCAAGACCGTTGCTGCGCAAGTGATTGGGTCCAGTGGCAGCGAACAATCCCGCTCCATCTACATCGACAAGGGCAGCCGGGACGGAGTCAGGCCGGACATGGCGGTGATCACCGCGGACGGGGTCGTTGGCAAAGTTCTGCGCGGAGTTCAAAATCACGTGGCCAGTGTGCTGCTGATCGATGACCAGACCAGCGGCGTGGGTGCCATCCTGGAGAAGTCACGCCTGCAAGGGGTTTTGCGCGGTACCCCGGCGGGCGAAGTGGTGCTGGAAAAAGTGATGACCGATGAATCGGTGCAGCCCGGGGAACGGGTGCTCACCAGCGGCGGCGACCGCATTTTCCCCAAGGGACTGCCGGTGGGTACAGTCACCAAGGTTTCTCCCGGGCAGGAACTCTTTCTCAACATTCGCGTAAAGCCCGTCGCCGACCTCGGCCGGCTTGAGGAAGTACTGGTGATCACGCAGCTGGGGGAAAGGGAGCCTGTGGTAACCGACGCGCAGCATCTTCGTGCGGCGGATATTCTCGCGCAACGGCTGCCCTCCATACCGGACCAGCCCACAGCCACTAATCCATACGCTCCTCCGCCTCCCACCAGCGGTCTGAAGATTGCTCCGGCTCCGACAGCATCAACACAGGTTGGATCCACGGGAAGTCCGAAGCCAGGCGAAACAGCGGCGGCGCCAAGCGCTAGCGTGGTTCCCAAGACGCGGGCAGCTTCGACGGTGAACCTGGCAAAGCCCGCGAACAGTTCGGCTGCTGGCAACAAACCCACGACTGGCGTCACCAACTCGAAACCGACGGTTGCGCAAAAGCCAACGTCAACGCCAGCGAAAGTTTCACCGGGCCCTGCAGCTGGCAGGACCGAGTCCGAGTCAGCGAAATCCGGAGCAGAACTGGTGCAGCCAACCGCGGAGCCGGCGCCCGCGAAATCTGAAGCCCAACCCGCAATCCCGCCGTCCGAAGCGGCGCCATCCCCAACTCAGCCTCCGCCGCAGGATCAACCTCACTAGCGTGCCCATTACCTACACATCGACTGAGCAAGTAGAGGTTTACCGCTTCAGCGTTCCGGCGGCGATTCTGATCCCATTGATCGCGGTATTTCTGCAAGCCTTCGTGCCGCTGCGGCTGCAATTCTTCTCCATCTTCGATTTGCCACTTTTGGTGGTGATTTTCTTTGCCGTGGCGCGGCGCAGCCAGGTCTCCGGAATGCTGAGCGGAGCGGCGATCGGCATTCTGCAGGACGCGCTGACGCCCTCATTACCTCTCGGCGTCTACGGAATCGCCAACACGGTTGTGGGATATGGAGCGTCATCGCTGGGAGTCAAGATCGATGTCGAGAACTCCGGCTCACGCTTTCTGGTGATTATCTTCTTTTACGTCGTGCATGAGATCGTCTACTTCACGGTAGCGCGTGGATTGGTGGGCCTGACGCTGCATTGGAGCTGGCTGCACGAACTCGGCTCGGCGTTTTCCAATGCGGTGATCGGGGTGGCGCTGTTTGCGCTGTTGGACCGGTTCAAGCAGAGAACATAGGGGGTGCTCCCAAATGTCGGGAATCGGGCCTCTCCGGTTGACTATGGCCTTCCGTCACGCCTGGTCACAACTTCTGGCAATTAGCTAACGCGTTACAATGGAGTTAACTTCCTGAAAGGATGACGAGGGGGTCAGGCCGTTTGCGGGAGTGTGCGGCGCCGCCTGAACCTGACGTTCAAAACCCACCGGATGTTTGGCCGCGATGAAAAGGTATCGCCTCTCCGCCTGACGGCGGTGCAGTACATCATCCTCGGTATTTTTCTGATTCTGGCTTATGGGCTATGGCGGCTCCAGGTGGTGCAGAGCGACTTCTATGCCTCGCTGGCCGAGAGAAACCGCATCCGCAACGTGCCCATTCTTGCGCCGCGCGGCAAGATTCTTGACCGCGAAGGCCGGACCATTGTGGACAACTATCCATCCTTCACTGCATTACTGTTGCGCGACTCGTCGCGCGATCTCACGGCTGACGCCGATCTGATTGCCGAAGGCCTGCACCTCGAGCCAAAGGAGGTGAAAGACCGCATCCGGCATTTCGCCGGATCGCCGCAGTACCAGCCGATTTTTCTGAAAGATGACATCACCCCGGATGAACTTGCCTTCGTTGAGTCTCATCGGAACGAACTGCCCGAGCTTGATACGATCATGGCGCACCGCCGATTGTATCCACGCAAAGGGTTCATGGCTCATTTGATCGGCTACGTGGGCGAGGTGAGCGAAGAGATGCTCAATGAACCGCAGTTTGAGCTGTACAACCCGGGCGACGTGGTGGGCAAGTCCGGGGTCGAGCTGCAATACAACGACATTCTGATGGGCAAGAACGGTTCGCGCCGCGCGGTGGTGAACAGCCACGGCAAGGAAGTCGGCCGGCTGGACGAGACTCCGGCTATTCCCGGCAAACAGCTCAAGCTGACCTTGGATCTCGATCTGCAGATCGCCGCCGAAGAGGCGCTGGAAGGAAGAAACGGAGCGATCGTGGCGATGAACCCGCGTAATGGGGAAATCTTGGCCATGGTCAGCCGGCCGACTTTTGATCCAAATGATTTTGCCGTGCGGGTCTCCCGCGACCAGTGGGCCAAGTTAGTCAACGATGACGAACACCCGCTTCTGAATAAGGCGATTCAGGCGCAGCTCGCCCCCGGTTCGACATTCAAAATCATCATGGCGACGGCCGGGCTGCAGGAAGGAATTGCGCAGGATTTGCACGTGATCTGCAATGGCGGCGCGATTTTCTATGGACGTTACTTCAAATGCTGGGTGACCGCCGAGCATCGCGTGCATGGCGAAGTGGGCATCAGCAAAGGAATCTACCAATCCTGTGACGTTTTCTTTTACACGCTGGCGGAGAAACTCGGCATCGACCGGATCGCGAAGTACGCGACGATGTTTGGGCTGGGGCAGAGGACCGGAATCGATCTGCCGCAGGAAGTCACCGGCGTAATGCCCTCGGAAGAATGGAAAATCCGCAACTTTAAACAGAAATGGTACGCGGGTGAGACGATTTCGGTGGGCATCGGCCAGGGCGCAGTGGCGGTCACGCCGATTCAGTTAGCGCGCGCCATTGGCGCGATCGCCAGTGGTGGTTTGCTGGTGCGGCCGCACGTGACCAACCCTGCAGACCTGCCCGGGAATGTAGTGCCGGCATCGAACTCGCCGGATAAAGTACAGATTGCGATCGATCCACAAAATTGGGAGATCATTACTGATGCGATGGCCAATGTGCCGACACCGCTGGGAACCGCGCCCAGCGCGCATTTGCAGGGCATTGATTTTGCGGGCAAGACGGGCAGCGCCCAAACCATAAGCAATGCGCTGAAAGCGAAGGTGGGCAAAGGGAAGTCGGAGTTCAAAGATAATGCCTGGTTTGTGGGAGTTACACCGCGGCGCAATCCGGAGATCGTGGTCGCGGTACTATTCGAAGGCGGAGAGCACGGTCAGTTTGCCGCCCGAATTGCCGCGCAGGTGATCAAAGCGTACGTCGAGAAGCAACGGCGTCAGCCGACCAAGATGGCGCAAGCGAAGTCCAAAGTGGAAATCGGGGCGGTGTGGAATGATGCCGGGCCAGATGGCTCCGAGGACGCATTGCATGGTGGAATTTTTGTGATTGGTGCGACAAAGCAGCGCTTGCCGCTGGCGACGGCGGCGCCAGGAGTGGATTAGTACCTTGTAGCGAGTACCCAGTACCGGGTGTAATTCCGCTGAGGATGACACAACAGGCACGCCCACTCGGTACTCGGTACTCGGTACCAGAACTTACTGATGTCACGTTACATTTCATTTCGCGACTTCGATTGGGCGCTTTTTGCGTTCGTGCTGATTATCTGCGCGCTAGGGGTGGCGGAAATCCGCAGCGCGACCGCGCACACCAAATTTGCCGGCGCGCACATCAAGCAGATCTACTGGGTTTTGGGCGGAATCGCGGCGATGTTTCTGATGAGCATCATCAATTACCAGGCGCTGCTCGAAAAGGTTCATTGGATGTACATCGTCGCCGTGGCTTCGCTGGTCACCGTGCTAGTGTTTGGGCAAAAATACCTGGGCGCGCGGCGCTGGATCAAGATGCCGGGCGGGGGCCACTTTCAACCTTCGGAATGGGTGAAACTGATCCTCATTCTTGCCGTTGCCAAATACTTTGCCGATCTGCACCAGCGGGAACTCTCCTGGTCCGACCTCATTAAAGCCGGAGCCATGGTGGGAGTGCCGATGCTGATGGTGCTGGCGCAGCCGGACTTGGGAACCGCCTTGACCTACATACCGATTGCGGTCATGGGCCTGTTCTTGGGTGGGCTAAGAACGAAGCAAGCCTTGGCGGTAGTTCTGCTGGCAGGGCTGATGATGCCCTTAGCGTGGCACGTCCTGAAACCCTATCAGCGCGAGCGCCTAACCAGCTTCATGGAGCCAGAAGCTGATCGGCAAGGCTCTGGGTACCAGGTAATTCAATCACTTATAGCGGTCGGATCGGGCGGGATTTGGGGCAGCAGCGCCGGCTCCCAGACCCACTTGTCCTTCCTGCCAGTGCCACAAACCGATTTTATCTTTGCTGCCTTTGCCGAGGAACACGGATTTGTCGGAGCTTTAGGGGTGATGCTGTTATACTTTATAGTACTGATGCGTTTGACCCAGAATGCGCAGACGGCCCCCGACCGTGCTGGTACATTTCTGGTGATGGGTGTGGTGGCGGTGCTAAGCTTTCACATCCTGGTGAACGTCGGTATGGTGGTCGGCTTTATGCCGGTTACGGGAATCCCCTTGCCGTTAATGAGTTATGGCGGGTCTTCCGTTTTGTTTATGTTCCTGGCGCTGGGTATTGTAATGAACGTCCGTATGCGCCGCTACGTAAACTGAGGCAGCGGAAAGAAGGCAAGGAGCGTGGCCGCGCTTGCCATAGGCGGCTAAATACAAGATTACGATGACCCTCACGTGAAGAGGGCACTCACCGGTCAAAGGCAGTCAAAGGGCCGGGCAGGGTTGAAGCTTAAGACGCTGCTGGGCGGGTAACGGCCCCTGGATCGTCAAGAAGATGACCGTCAAAGAAGACGACCTTCAGGAAGACGATCTGAGAGAGCGGTCACAAACCCGGCGCGTCCCATGCGATAAGTGAGAAGAACCTCCAAGCTTGTGAAATTGACAATGCTGCGAGATGCATTCCGCAGCCGTGCCGTGCTGTACTCAAGCCAGCTATCGCATTGCTTCATCCTGCCGATCCTTCCCCGCCGATGTTCCGGTGAATCCTGCGCCATTTAATGGCCCAGGACCGGAGTCCGTATGACAAAAGAACTGTTTGTGTCATCTACCCCCCACGAAACCAGAGTGGGCATGGTGGAAGACGATCAGCTCGCCGAAATCTATCTCGAGCGCGAAAACGAATACACACTAGCTGGTTCCATTTATAAGGGGCGCGTGACCCGGGTGCTGCCGGGCATGCAATCCGCCTTTGTGGACATTGGACTTGAGCGGGACGCCTTCCTCTACGTTTCAGATTTCATGGAATTGCACGAGGAGGACGAAGTCGAGGAAATACCTGCAAAAGGCGTTCCAGCTCAGGCCTCTCAGCCACAACCGGAAGTTCAGCCAGTCGGGGACGCTACTGTGCCGTCCAGCTCACCACAGACTTCCACGAATGAGCACATTGAGGCATCTCGTCAACCGGAGAATCGCGATCGGTCCAATGGTGGAGAACAACGCGAAGCCCGTGGTGATTGGCGAAGCCGCCGGCGCCGAGGGCGCGGGCGTCGCGGAGAGCGCATGCCCGAAAGCCGGTTCGCACAGCCGGAATCTACACCGTCGGAACGTACGGAATACAATCCGCCGCCGGGCTATCAGCCCATCCTGCTTCCTGGCGAGTCGATTTCAAAGTACCAGAGACAGGCGCAGACGCCATCTATTCAACGCCTGGAAGAACGGACCACTGCCGAAGTCCCCGCTCCTATTTCGGGAGCCTTTCCGGAAGACGAACCGCTCTTCACAAAGACCCCGTCTGGGGACCACCAACCGTCGGATCTCGTCGGTCCGGCCGAACTGGAAAGCTCCGCGTTAAGCAATCGCGAAATGGAGCAGACGAACATGGCGCCGGGATCCGGCGAGGCGGAGACTGAAACGGCCGAAACCTCGAGGGAAAAAGCGGTGGCTAACGCTGCGTCTGCCTCCGGCACGCTGGAGGAAGAAGAGATCGAAGAGGAGGAGGCCGACCTGGCTTCTTACGTGGAAGAACTGGAGGAAGACGCCGCGTTCGACGAAATGGAAGAGGAGACCCAGCACGCGGCGGATTATCAACCGCCGCGCCGGGAAATCGCAGCTTCGGCGGAGTTAGCAGTGCCGTTTTCTCCGGAGCCAGTCTCCCCGCATGGCGCCGAGATTGCAGAAGCCGAAGAAGAAGTGGACCAGGAGGCTGAAGAGGAAGCTGAACTTGAAGAAGCCCAGGCAGAAGCCGAAGCATTACTCGATGCCGAGGCTCGGGGCAACGGGATGGTGGAGGCTCGCGCCGAGGTTCGAGCCCCTTCCGCAACCGCACCCTATACCCAGCGGGCGCAGCGTCCCGCGTTCGATCGCCGTGGTGGGCCGCGTGGGCGGCGTGGCGGGCGAAGATTCAGCAGACACGAGCCGCAGCATTTACCGCAAATCACGGACCTCCTCAAGGAAGGTCAGGAAATCCTCGTGCAGATTGCGAAGGAACCCATCGCGAAAAAGGGCGCGCGTATTACCAGTCACATCGCGCTGCCAGGCCGGTTCCTGGTTTATATGCCGACCGTGCATCACACCGGCGTATCGCGCAAGATTTCCTCAGAAGAGGAGCGGCAACGCCTGAAGCGCATCATCCTCAGTGAGCGCGAGAACGGTCACGGCGGTTTCATCGTGCGCACGGCGGCGCAGGGTGCATCGGAAGACGAATTACGCGCCGACATCCGGTTCTTGAAAGGCCTGTGGTCGGAGATTAAGACTCGCGCCGAGATGAGCAAAGCGCCTGCCTTGATTTATCACGACCTCAACGTGGTCGAGCGCGTCCTGCGTGATCAGGTTACGTCGGATTTCTCGCAGATCTGGGTGGATAACGAGCAGGAGTACGAACGCATCTTGCGCTTTGCCAACCGTTTCCAGCCCGGCTTAGTCAAACGCGTCAAGCTCTACAGCAAAGAAACGCCGCTGTTTGACCAGTTTGGACTTACCGACGAAATCAATAAAGCCCTCAAGTCCAAAGTCTGGCTGAAAAGCGGCGGCTACATCGTGATCAACCAGGCCGAGGCGCTGGTTGCGATCGACGTGAATACGGGCAAATACGTGGGCAAGACGGCGCGCCTGGAAGACACCATCGTCAAGACCAACGTCGATGCCATCAAGGAGATCGTGCGCCAGATTCGCCTGCGCGACCTGGGCGGCATCATCATCATTGACTTCATCGATATGGACGAGCGCCGCAACCGGCAGAAAGTCATGCAGGCGCTGGAAGAGGCACTGCGCAGCGACCGCTCACCGTCAAAAGTTCTGCAGTTTAATGACTTCGGACTGGTGGCCATCACGCGCAAGCGGGTCAAGCAGTCGCTCGAACGAACCATCGGTTCGCCCTGTCCATATTGCCAGTCCACCGGCTTCGTGAAATCGGTAACGACCGTCTGCAATGAGGTTTATCTCGAGATGCGCAAGATGGCGAAACACTTGGAGCACTCCGATGTAATGCTGCGGGTGAATCCGGAGGTGGCCAAGGCGCTGAAGGCAAACAACGGACGCTTGCTGGCCGAGATGGAGGAACTGACCAAGAAGAGCGTCATCGTGAAGAGCGATCCCGCCCTGCACCAGGAGCAGTTCGATATCAACTAGTTTCTAAGCCCTTCGCGTGGAGGACGGGCGTTATCGCCCGTCCTCATTTTTCTCTCTCGGCTAATACTTTCGCCCCTATGCCTGGCTCAAGCGGCGCGTTCTTAATTGTTTGGTTATTTCGCGGTTGCGGCCCCGGCCAGCTTCTCGGCAGGCTTTGCCGTCAGAGTTTTAATTACGAGATCAGAGCAGTCATTCAGTTTCTTTTGCGGTGCTTGAAGAGTTTCCACGGCATTTGGATCGCCCTGCTGCTTGGCCGACGTGATCACGCGCCCGGTATTCTCGTGTACAGTGCGCTCGATTTCCAGGAGCACAATGAGCGAGTCAGCGTGGAGCTTCCACAAGGACGGGGAACTTTCCGTGCGTCTGAGTTCTTCGAGCTCCGTGGTCATGCGCGCTACAACTGCTACCAGACGCAGCACCGCCCGAGCCACTTCCGCCCGCAGGCTTTTCTCCTCGAGGTAATCGGCGCAATATGCGTCGGCTTCTGAGGGTGTCAAAATCAGGTTGAAGAAGCGCATGGGAACAACCTGGCGGAATTTCGGGTCCGCTACCCGCACGAAGACGCGAACGGATTCTTCGACCCGCCGCAGCTTACTTTCCTCAGTCGAAATCTGCTGCGGTGTCACGGCTGCGCGCATGGCCGGGACGTCAAGCACGGGTCGGACTGGAGCAAGCTTCTTGCCGTCCCCACTCGCCTTCGTTGTCGGCAGCGGGACTGCAGGCCGAGGCGTTCGCCGCATCGGCGGATGCTGCTCCAGAGTTCGCCTCAGCTTGGAAACGCGGCGGAATTTTTCCAGCGCAGTGCCGTAGTCGATTCGGAGCAATTCGCTCTCACTCAGGGCAGCGACGTGCTCGACCGTGACATCCACGCCATCCACGGTACCTAGAATCGTGCCTCCCTGCTCCTCGAGTTCCTGGGCGAAACGCTTAATCTGCCCGGCAGCATCCAGGAATAATTCGTCAAACCTCTTACCGAATGTGACGTTGTAAGGAGCGATGGTGCCCAGTACCCCGGGGTGGTAGAAAGCAGCATCGAACGAGCGCTTCAGCTCGCGAACCCGCGCAATCACGCCAGACTCCAGCAGCGCATTCAGATCGCGGACATTCTGCGCCTCCTCCTGGAGCTGGTCGAATTGCCGCAGAAGCTGAGTCTGTTCTTCGGAAAGCGGCGGCACTTCGGAGTCAGCGAGGATTTCAATTAGAGCGATTTCGAACGGCGAAAGCGGCAGAGAGCCGTCGAGTCCGTAACCGCGGCGCTCCCACTGTCCGGACACGCGGGGATGACGATAAAGAAATGTTGCGGCCAGGTCAGTCTTGTCACGATTCGCATCCGAGGGATCTTTTTTCCGCGTGAAGTAGCGCAGCATCGCCTCGGCGATTTCCGGATCGGTATCAGCGGTAAAGGCACGGCGCAACATAGCGGGGGTAATCGCCAAGTCAAGCAGGCGCAGCCAGCGGTGCATGCTGGAAAGGGTTCCCGCGATGTCGTCATCGCTCTGCAGCGAAACGGCCTCCAGTCCCGCGGGCACCGGGACCTCACCGCCGACCGGCCCCTGCAGAAGCTTCTCGTAGAAGCCCTGCACGGTAGCCAGAATCGCCAATTCCCATTTCAGATCGTCGGCCAAGCGCGCTCCCAGCGGTTCCCCAAGGTTACTAGTAACTTAGTTTAACTAAGGTAAGCCGGAGCACAAGACACTCTTAAGGCTCGATTGGTCATGCACCTCTGGGGGAAGCTTGGGAATGTTTGTGCAAGCCGTAGTAGGCTGCCGGCCCGCTGCTACTCTTTTGAACGAGGAAAACTCCGGCGAAGTGTGCTAATCTGAGGGCCAGCGTTGTGAAGGGGTGAGTATATGCAGTGGAGCACGCCGGAATTCGGGGAAATCGCGCTGAATTGCGAAATCAATTCCTACGCCAGTGCTGCAATGTAATCCGTGCGCATAGAAATCCTTGGTTCGGCCGCAGGGGGTGGCTTTCCGCAGTGGAACTGCAACTGCCGCAATTGCCAGGCGGTGCGGACCGGGGCTTTCCAGGGCAAGCCTCGCACCCAAACTCAAGTCGCGGTAAGTAACGACCAGCTCTCCTGGTTTCTCTTAAATGCGTCGCCCGATTTGCGCATGCAGATCGAAGACTCCTCTTTCCTGCATCCGCGTAAAGGGCAGCGCGACTCGCCCATCAACGGCGTTCTGCTGACCAGCGGAGACATAGATCAGATTGCCGGTCTCCTGTCATTGCGCGAGTTGCAGCCCTTCCGCATTTACTGCACGCCTTCGATCCGGCACATTTTGCAGGAAGATAATTCAGTTTTTGCCATGCTGAATCGCGTACCCAGGCAAGTCTCGTGGACCGAGATCCAAGCCGGTGAGAGCTTCCCGCTGCTGAGCCCCGCAGGAGATGATTCTGGAATCTGCGCCTCGGTGTTCTCGCTAGGAAGCCGGTATCCCGCATACGTTTCGCCGCAGCGCGCCGGCAGTTTGCGAGCTGAGGAAGCTCTGCTCGGCGTGGTGATCGAAGCGTCGGGCCGCAGACTCGCGTATTTACCCGCAGTTCCAGTGATCGATCGCGGGCTGCTGCAGCGCCTGGAGTCCGCTGACCTGCTGCTGTTCGATGGCACCTTCTGGACCGACGATGAACTGATTCAAGTACAAGGCAGCGGAGCAACTGCATGTGAAATGGGGCATGTTCCCGTCTCTGGAACGGACGGAAGTTTACGAAAGCTCGCTGAGCTGCGCCATCCGCGGAAAATGTTCGTCCACATCAACAACACCAATCCCATGCTGGATGAATCCGGCCCCGAGTATCGCGAAGTCCGCAACGCGGGCTGGGAGATTGCCGAAGACGGATACCGGATCCAGTTGTGAAATCGTGGGCTCCCATTAGCCAAATTGTTGTCATCCCGAGCAAGCCGATGGATTGGCGTGCGCCAATCCAACGGCGTGGAGGGACCTGCTGTTTTGTCTGCCGAAGTGGACCCTGTGGTAGGGCTAAGTTGACCTGAGCTTCTGCGCCAGTTCGTCGCGCGGCACCGATACTTGCTCTCCGCTTTCCAGATTCTTCAGCGCGAAGGCCTCAGCTTTTACTTCGTTCTCGCCCACAATCAGGATGAAGCGTGC
>DASPSE010000013.1:0-42849 GCA_035624085.1 Terriglobales bacterium | reverse complement strand
AATCGCATGCCGGCTGTGACTCTTGCCGATCTGCAAAAGGGTGCGGCGGTGATGATCGTAGCAACCGAGGGGAGCGCGAGCAGTCAGCCGACCGCGGTTACATTGCTCACCGGCGTCGAAGAGATCCTAACGGCTTCTCCTGATAGCAGTCGCGCAGCGATGCTGCTGTCCCCGTGGAATCTGGGCGGGGCCGATGCGGCGGCAGGCAATCAGTAAAGTTCGAGGTTTATTACGGACAGGTCTTAGCCAAAGAGGGCACTGAGGATGGGAGTAGCGTGAGTAGAAGTTTGAACAAGCTTGGTTTCATCGTATGGCTCTTGCTGATGAGCTACGCGTCGGCCCAGAACCCGCCTGGCACGCTGCGAGGTCGAGTGGCCGATCCCACCGGCGCCGTAATTCCCAATGCAACGGTCACTGCCACAGCCTCGAATGGGCACCAGACTTCGGCCGTCACAGACAACCGCGGAGCGTTCGAAATCAAGGGACTCGCGCCCGGCAGTTACACCGTGACCACCTCCGCAACGGGATTTGCGCTTTCGGTAAAACAAAACGTGGCGGTGCAGCCGGGTCAAGTACAGCAGTTCGACATCGCACTCGAAATTGAGGTCGAAAAAGAAAAGCTGGAGGTCCAGGAAGAGAACGTCACGGTCAGCACCAGCGCCTCAGATAACGCCAGCTCACTTTTGATCAAAGGAAAGGATCTGGAAGCTTTGTCCGACGATCCAGATGAGCTGCAGCAGGATCTCGAAGCCCTGGCCGGTCCTTCGGCTGGGCCCAACGGAGGCCAGGTTTACATTGACGGTTTTACCGGCGGGCAGCTTCCGCCCAAATCCTCGATTCGCGAGATTCGTATCAACCAGAACCCGTTCTCCTCGGAGTACGACAAACTGGGTTATGGGCGGATCGAAATTTTCACCAAGCCCGGAACTGACAATTACCACGGCGAGTTTTTCCTGGACGGCAATGACTCTGCCTTTAACTCGCTGAACCCATTTACACCCGACGTTCCGGCCTACAATTCAGAACTCTTCCACGCCAACGTGGGTGGACCTTTGAATAAGAAGGCTTCGTTCTTCTTCAACGTCGAAGGGCGGCACATCGACGACTCAAATATCGTGAATGCCACTACCCCGACAGGCCAGTTGATCCAGGCAGTTCCGAATCCGCGGTCGCGGATCAATGTAGGGCCGCGAATCGACTATCAATTAACCAAGAACAATACACTTACAGTTCGCTACCAGTTTTTTCACAACACCGAAGATAATGATGGGGTAGGCCAGTTCTCGCTGGCGAGCCAAGCCTACAACTCCACAGAAGACGAGCACACGCTTCAGATCAGCGATACCCAGGTCGTGAGCAACAATGTCATCAATGAGACGCGATTTCAGTACAACCGTGATAACACCGGCCAGACCGCACAAAGTTTCGAGCCGACGATTATGGTGTTAGGCGCGTTCACGGGCGGTGGCAACCAGCTCGGCAATCTGACGGATTATGAGAACCGCTACGAACTGCAGAACTACACCTCGGTCGTTCATCACACTCATCTGATTAAGTTTGGCGCGCGTCTGCGCGAGACAACGGATTCCAGCGCTTCGAACGCCAATTTCAATGGCGTGTTCACTTTCCCGTCGATAATGGCTTACGCCGCCTGCCAACAGTCACTTCTGAACCACGGAGCCTGCCAAGGCGCCACCGGTCCCAGCCAGTTCTCCATCACTGCCGGACAGCCGCTCACCCAGGTCTCTGTGTTTGACGCCGGGCTTTACGCGGGGGATGATTGGCGGGTTCGACCCAACTTTACGCTCAGCTACGGCCTGCGCTTCGAAACCCAGAATCAGATTCACGACCATGCCGACTGGGCTCCGCGACTATCGTTAGCATGGGGACTCGGACGCGGCAATAATCCCTCGCCAAAAACCGTGCTGCGCGCCGGATTCGGGATCTTTTATGATCGCTTTGCTTATAACCTGATTGAACAAGCCGAGCGGCTGAACGGTATCACGCAACAGCAAACGATCGTAAACAACCCGGATTTTTTTCCGGCCATTCCGTCGTTACCCATTGCCGGAGCCGCAGTGTCGCCGACGATTTATCAGGTTTCCCCGCGCCTGGTGGCCCCGATGACACTGCAGTCGGCGGCGAGCGTCGAGCGACAGCTCACGAAGAGTGCAACGCTGGCAGTTACTTATCTGAATTCGCGGGGAGAACACCAACTCTTTCTGCGGAACATCAACGCACCGCTGCCAGGGACTTATACAGGTCCGGGAACCGGCATTCGTCCGCTGGGTGGGACGGAAAACATTTATCAGTACGACTCCGAAGGCATATTTCGCCAGAACCAGTTGATTACCAATGTGCGTATCAACGTCGGCGCGAGGCTCTCCCTGTTTGGTTACTATACCCTCAATTATGCGAACAGCGATCTGGGATCTGGCGCGGGATCGGGCGGGGCTGCCGGGTTCTTTTCGGGCGGGGCAACGAGCACTCCCAACTTCCTGTCAAACCAATACGATCCCATGGCGGATTATGGCCGGGCGTTGTTTGATGTGCGGCATCGGGTTTTCCTGGGTGGCACGATCTCCATGCCCTATGCATTTCGCCTGAATCCATTCATGTTGATCAGTTCCGGCGTGCCTTACGACATCACCCTCGGACAGGACTTGAACGGCGACTCGATCTTCAACGACCGGCCAGCGTTGGTATCTACCATGACTTGTCCAACGGTGGGTCCGGCGCCGGGTCAGCCGACAAGTGTCGTGTGTACCCCGCTCGGTACCTTTAACACGTTGCCGGCCGCGGGAGAGGCGGTGATTCCAGTCAATTCGGCGACTGGACCGACCTTATTCACCTTAAATCTGCGGCTCAGCAAAACGTTTGGCTTTGGCAGAGAAACAAAGGGCGGAGGTTCCAGTGGAGGACCCAACTACGGCGGAGGTCGACGCGGCGGAGGCGGCGGACTGGGTCCAGGCGGCCTTTCCAGCGCTGGCCGGTCGGGGGGCGGGATGATGGGCGGCGGCGTGACCACTGGCCGCCGTTATAACCTAACTTTCAGCGTTTCGGCGCGAAACGTCCTCAATCGCGTGAACCTGGGGACACCCATCGGCGAGCTCAGTTCGCCGCAATTCGCCCAGTCGATTAGCCTAGCGGGGGGTCCTTTTTCCTCGGCGGGGGCCAGTCGCCGGATTGATTTGCAGGTGTTATTCTCATTCTAGGAACTTACTTCAAAATCCTAGTTTACGACCCTAAAGGAAGGCCGTGTCCGATTTCAGAGTTCGTTTAATGCTTGCGTTAGGGCTGCTGGTCTGTGTTGCAGGTTTGCCAGGCTGTTCGGGGAAGTCCGCCATAACGATCACATTAACGCCGGCCGGATCGTCGGCGTGCGGGACAACCACCACCAGCGCGTGCGCGGTCACGATCAATCAAGGGGCCACGGAAAGTGTCACGGCCGCTGTGGCCAATGATTCCACCAATGCAGGAGTGAGCTGGAGTCTGGGTACCAGCGTTGGGTCATTGAGTAACCAGACGACCACATCGGTGGTTTACGTTGCTCCTGCTGCGCTATCTGCGAACACCACCGCAACGGTTACGGCAACGTCAATCGCAAACACGACGGTGACGGCCACCGTTACTATCACGATCAATGCCGTGTTTGAGTTTCAGAGCACCTCGCTCCCGGTCGCGACCGTGGATCTGCCTTACAGCGGTACAATCAGCACGATCGGGGCCACCGGTCCTTTCACCTGGATTGTGCTTTCCGGAAGCTTGCCGCCAGGGCTGACCTTGTCAAACAGCGATACGGCTTCGGTCAACATTACGGGAACGCCAACAACGGTGGGCACCTCGACCGTGACCATCCAGGCGACAGACGCGGCCGGAACTCCGATCAGCCGGACGTTTACGATCACAGTGAATCCGCCGCCATCTTTGACGGTAACGACAACATCTCTGCCCAACGGGACGGTGGGTACGCCTTATCCGAGCGCGGCTTCTCCGGGCGGCTTCACTTTGCAAGCCTCCTTTGGAACTCCGCCCTACAAATGGAGCTTAGTCAGCGGCACTGGCAGCTTGCCTACAGGGTTGACTCTAAGCAGCAGCGGCGTGATTTCGGGTATGCCAACGACTGTGGGTACTTCGACTTTCACTGTCCAGGTACAGGATTCAGCGACACCTAACCCGGCGACCGCTACGAGGAGTCTGTCGATCACCGTTAATCAGGTTGTTGTCAATTCAGAGTTGAGCGGCAATTATGCTTTCCTAGTCAGCGGGTACGATGTGAATGGTGGCCGCTTCGTGGCCGCAGGAAACTTTGTTGCGAACGGATCCGCCGGTACCATCACCGGTGGCGTGATGGACATAAATGATGCCGGAAGCGTGCAGGAGAGCGTCCCCTTCAGCGGCAGCTATCTGATCGGCACGAACGGGCTTGGAACCATGGCGTTCGCCGGACGGACCTTCGCTCTGAGTTTCATAGCAAGCGGCAACCCCAGCATTATCCAAAGCGCAAACCTGATCGAATTCGATGGCATTGACCAGGATTCCGGTGTCCTGGTGCAGCAAAATACAGGCGACTTTTCGACCAGCGCAATTTCTGGAGCATACGCCTTTGGTTTTCTTGGCCTCGATCCGACACATACCGGCCGATACGCTCTAGCCGGAGAATTCTCTGCAAACGGCTCGGGGATCTTGAGTGGCATGCTGGATTCCGATGATGCCGCTTCGAAACCGTCGGCGAGTGTGTCCTTCACCGGTAGTTACACCGTTACATCAAACGGGCGCGGAACTATGACCATCACTACGGCGCAGGGCAGCACGAATTACAGCTTCTATGTGGTCAGCAGCTCCGAGCTCCTGGTGATGGAAATTGACCAGGTCGCAGGTCAGACGCGCCCGGTTGTCAGCGGGCCGGCTCTCCAGCAGGCCATGAGCCTGTCCCTCGTCGGCATGAGCGTTTTCCAAACCACGGCGGAACCCACGGTCAACGGGAACTTAGTGGCTCAAGCCCAGGTAGGAGTTTTGACAACGGCCGGTAGCAACGGCATTGGTACTCTGGCGCTCAGTTCAGATCTAAACACGAACGGAACGGCGAGCACCGCAGCCAGCCAATGCAGTCCAAATCCGTGTATCTACAGCCTCGCTGCTAACGGGCGAGCCACACTGACCAATTCTGGATTCCAGACTTCAGACCCGGTCTTGTACCTGGTCAGCGCGAACGAGGCTTTCATTGTCGGAACGGATGCGGCGGTGACATTCGGTTACATGAAGCTACAAGCCGGTCCCTTTACCAGCGCTTCATTAAGTGGAACCTATGCCGGCGGCACTGTGGTTCCAGTTCTTCTCAGTGGAATCAACCAGCTCGATGTTGTAACCGCAAACCCGAGCGTGAGCCCCCCGCTCACCTTCACCACCGATGTCAGTTCAACCAGCGGCTTAAGCCAGGACCAGACCTCGAACGCAACATATGCGTTGCCATCGACGACCAACGGGCGAGGCACGATCCCGCCAACCGGAACGCCTAGGGAGGTTTTTTACATGGTATCCCCGAGCGAATACTGGACGCTGTTCATGGGGGCAATTCCGGCGGTGGAGATTTTTCAGCAGTAGATGAGTTTCAGGTTGGTTACGGGCGAAGAACGGCGCGATCTTCGATGGTAAGGAAGTGTGTCCTCAGTTTCCGGCATAAAATCCTTGTGTTGCCTGCACGATGAGGTCCTTCTGTTTAGTGGTGAGGAGGATTTTGTGGTAGCCGGCCCAGGAATCGGATTTGTCAGGCGTATAGCTAAGGCTGTACTGATGACGCAAGTCCTCCTGGATGGTGCGGTAGATCTGGTCGAATGCTTCCTTCTTGGACACTTCGAACAACGCACCACCCGTTTCCTTCGAAATTTGCTCGAGAATTTTCTTCCCGTCAGGAGGCTGTTCCTGTGGGTATCGCTGTCCCCCGCCATGTCGTCCCATCCCGCCACCGGATCCCGGGAAACCGAAACCGCGGCCTTGTGAGGACGGCTGCTCACCTTTGGATAGCACGGTGGAGACCAGCGTGCCAGTCTGCTGAGCTGATTCGATAGCGCTGCCCACGGTTTCCTTACTATTTCGGTCTATCCCATCCGACATCACGATGAGCACCTTGCGGTCGTGCTGTGTCTTCATCAGTTCATTGGACGCGAGATAGATGGCATCGTAGAGTAAATTGCTGCGGCCGCGGCCATTTCTTCTTTCCTCTGGCCCGCCTGAATTGTCCCCACTCTCCTGATCGGATCGCACGGTTTGCAACAAACCGAGCGCATTAAATAACTTGTCGCGGGAAGAAGTGAGATCCTGCAGCAGTTCCACTTCGCGATCGAAATGAATGATGAAGGCCTTGTCCTTGTTTTCCCGCAGAATTTGATCTAGGAAATCATGGCTGGCACTGCGCTCCCGATCGAGCGCGCCGGCCTCAGCCCTGCTGGTCTCGACCAGCAGACCTACAGTGAGTGGTGCGTCAGTATCTTTGGCAAAAGACTGAATAGGTTGCTCATGGCCATCCTGGCTCAACACAAAATCGTCTTTGGTCAGGTTAGATACGATTTTTCCGTGCTTATCCCGCACGGTCGCAAATAGATTGATGACTTCGGGCTGATTCGTCGCGCCAGTCTGGTTCTGACTCTGAATGGCCAGAGTTGCCGACGCGGCGAGAAAGAAGAAAAAGGCAAATGCCGATCCCATCTTCATCCGGCTAGCTCGATGCAGCCTCCTCGTCTGCCAGGAACTCGTGTTATGTGCTATTCGCAACACCGATGTGAGGTTCATTTGCTGATTTTCTGTGGTCTTAATAGACTATTCAAACTCATTCGCCCACGAGTAATAGTAAAGACTCGGTAAAGGGAGGTAAATGTTCGTAAACTAGTCGCCCATGACTTTCACAATCACTCGCTTGTCGCGCTGGCCATCGAATTCCGCGTAGAAGATACGCTGCCAAGGGCCGAGGTCAAGTCTTCCTGCTGTGATCGGAACAATCACCTCGTGATGGACCAATAGCGACTTGAGGTGCGAATCGCCGTTGTCCTCGCCGGTTTGATGATGGCGGTAATTTGGATTGAAAGGCGCGAGTTTCTCCAGCCACTGGTCGATGTCTTCAATCAGGCCCGGTTCGTTGTCATTGACGTAGACACCAGCCGTGATGTGCATCGCCGAAACCAGCACCATCCCCTCCTGCACGCCGCTTTTCTTTACCAGCGCCTCAATCTGCGGAGTGATGTGAATATAGGCGCGGTGAGTTTTGGTGTGAAACTTCATGTATTCGGTGAGAACCTTCATGGGCGGCTCCTCTGAATCTTCCGACGATGTCGCAGGTCAATAAGGAAGCGAGCCAAGCGCGCGTTTATGTGTCGCAAAGAACGCCCTTCGACGCGCTTCGCTTGCTCAGGGCAGGCTGCAAGCACTTCGCGCGGCTCGGCCAGATCCCTCTCCGCCAAAGGAAGGCGGCTCGGGATGACAATTCTGATTCTAACCAAGCGCACTAGACACGGACGGACACTTACCAACGTGATCTCACGCCGCACGCGGAAGCCGTGGGAAACTGGCTGGTACTTAAGCGGCGGGAGGCGCGCTTCGTCGTGAGACTGGATTACGTGTCGTGTGTGCTGACGGTGATCTCGACCATTCTGGTGGGAAGAAAATGCTGGGAAGGATGGATTCTGGCAGGAATTAATAGCGCCATCGTATGTGTCATCGGTTATAAGACCGCGCAGCTAGGATTCATTCCTGCCAACTTGCTGTGCATCGTGCTGTACGGGTTCAACCTGCGGGCGTGGCGAAGAGGGGAAGCATCGTAGTTACATCTGCCCGGCCTTCGCGCGGAGACGCGAGAGTCGGGGTATCCACGGACAGCCTCTCCTCTGACGCTAGGAGTCTTCGGGTCGATGACCTAAGGGGGCGAATGCCAGCTACTCGGAACGTAGTGCGTTGGATTTACGCAGCGCCGCTGGTTCATCTCGGCATTTGTTTAGCCGCCATGCTGGGGTACATCGCACCGAGCCTGCAGTTTCTAGGGATACTCTGGAGTGTCGTGACCATTGCTGACATGCCTGTATCGATGGTCACGCTTGCCCTAGCTTTTTCCCGGCATGGCCTACTCGCCGGAACATGGTCAACTGTAGCGGGGACACTGTGGTGGTACCTACTCTGCCGGACGGCTGAGTTCCTTGCGGGAAAAATACGGGGCTCGGTCTCTCTGGGTCGCTGGGCCAAGTAGTGTTCCAACCCATAGGCCGGAGCGCACCGAGCCAAACTTTCAGCGTAGCGATTCTTCCACTTCGGAGAGCCAGTCCGGACGTTTGAGCACTTCGCGGGGTTTGGGTCCGTCGGCAGCGCCGACAATGCCGTCGCGTTCCATCAGGTCGATCAGATGGGCGGCGCGGCCATAGCCGATTCTAAGACGCCGTTGCAACAGGGAAGTGGAGGCCTTGCCAAATTCCACAACCAGCTTCACTGCATCTTCGAACAGCGGATCGTGCTCGGCTTCGCCATCTCCTTCAGTTCCTTCCAATCCACTGTCCTCGCGTTCTTCCTTCGGAGCTTCGAGGAATTTCTGCTCATATTCAGCGGCGGCCTGGGAGCGCCAGAATTCGACTACGGCGGCAATTTCTTTTTCAGTCACGAAGGGCGCGTGCAGACGATGCACTCGTGCGGAGCCGGATGGCAGATACAGCATATCGCCACGTCCCAGTAGCGCTTCTGCGCCATTGGCATCTAGGATTGTGCGCGAGTCAACCTTGGTAGCCACGCGGAAAGAAATCCGCGCCGGGAAGTTTGCCTTGATGAGTCCGGTGATGACATCGACCGAAGGCCGCTGTGTGGCGAGCACTAAATGAATTCCTACTGCGCGAGCCATCTGCGCCAGGCGGGTGATGGATTCTTCAACGTTGCCCGAATCGAGCATCATCAGGTCGGCCAATTCGTCAATAATGATGACAATGTAAGGCAGCGGTCGCTCCTCGGGATTGTCACCGAACAGGCTGAGAGTGTCGCCTTCCTCGAACAGCTTGTTGTACTGATCGATATTGCGGACGCCTTTTTCCGCCAGCATCTTCAGGCGCTGTTCCATCTCGCGCACCGCGTTGCGCAGCGCATTCGCGGCCAGTTTTGGCTCAGTAATGATCGGCGTGTACAGGTGCGGAACACCGTCGTAATTGCCCAGCTCAAGCCGTTTTGGATCGACCAGAATCAGCCGCACTTGATCTGGGGTGGCTTTGTACAGAATCGACATGATCATCGCGTTAATTGCCACGCTCTTGCCGGTTCCGGTTGAGCCGGCGATCAGCAGGTGAGGCATGGCTTTCAAATCGGCGGTCACGATGCGGCCGTTGATGTCTTTGCCGAGCGCCAAAGTGAGCTTCGATTTCGAGCCGATGAACTCCGATGACTCGATGTTCTCCCGAAGCCAGATGATTTCGCGTTCGCGGTTTGGCACTTGAATTCCAACCGTCGACTTACCGGCCATCCGTTCGATCAGGATGCTCTCGGCCTTCAGCGCGAGGCAGAGATCGTCGGTGAGATTGGTGATACGGCTGTATTTGATGCCGGCTTCGGGCTTGAATTCGAAGGTCGTCACCACCGGCCCGGGATTGATCTGCGTGACCTGCCCGGTGATGTCGAACTCGGCATATTTTTCGGTGAGCACCTGGGCCAGGATTTTGAGCTCGTCGGCATCGACCGCCTGCTGTTCGTCGGGACGCTGCAGCAGGGAACTGGGCGGCAATTTGAAGCTGCCAGCCATGCGGGGCAACGTTGTCTTGGGTTTCTGCGTGCTGTCGGCGCGCTCACTGACTTCGGGCACAGGAGGCTCAAGCGGCGTTTGCGAGTGCGTGTCCTCGGCAAACGTGCGCTCAATTCCGGTGCGGACAGGTTCAGAAGGAGGCGGCGGAGCGGCATTTCTAACCGGAACCATCCGCGTGGCGATGACCGGCTTGGGCGCGGCGCGGCGTTTCTCGAGTTCCCGCTGCATGCGTTTCTTGGCGCGCTGCTCACGCCAGTCTTTCCAGCGGTCCCATAATGCAATGGTAAATGCGAAGCGAGTGGGCGCCCACACTTGCAAAGCCGCGAACGAGAACGCGGTGCAAAGATAGAGCGCCACTGCCAGCACGCTAAAGCAAACGATGTTCGCGCCGGCAGGATTGAAATAATGGGTCAGGAAATCGCCGACGATGCGGCCCAGTAACCCTTCGATCGGAATTGCCCCCATCCAGCGCAGGTGTCCGGGAAGGAGGGCCAGGAGCGCGGGAAAGAAGATCAGCATACAGCTTGCGCCGAGGAACTTGGCCAGCGCAGAGCCGATTCGGCGCGAGCGGAACCAGCGAAAGCCGAGCAACACGCCGAACACGGGAAGCAGAAAACCGCCGATTCCGAAAAATTGCAGAACCAGGTCGGCAAAGAAAGCTCCGACCACACCGATCCAGTTGCGAGCGCCATGCGCGGGCGTCAGTGCCGACGCGCTGTTCAGCGAAGGATCCAGCGCCGAGTAGGAAGCCAGCGCCAGGAACAGGAGGAGCGCGGAGATGCACAGCACAAAGCCGATCAGCTCATTGAGCCGCCGGTTGCTGGTCGGAGTAAAAGCCTGTGAGAGATATTTCATCAGCTCGACGGCGTTCGGAAGAGACACTCCCCCGCTGCAACGCCGCATTCAGCCAGAGCCACTCGATTATGACAAGAAGCGGCCAGTGGGACAATGCAGGATTTCGGCCCAGTATCCAGAGTGACAAACACAAGCTGTGCGGGCGGCACAGCAGCCAACGCAAGCCGTGGGCGCCTGGAGCTAGGTGCCTACTGTAAATGCCACGTGATTGCCAGGCCGATCACGATGACACCCACGACAATCCTGTAAATAATGAAAACTCGCAGGCTGTTCGCTTGGAGATAGCGGATGAGCCAGACGATGGCTGCGTATCCCACGATCGCTGAGATGAGCACGCCGACCAGGAAGGGCGCGTGCATTTCATGGGGCAGGCCTTCTTTCCTGAGTTCGTGGGCTTTGAGCAGGGCCGCACCGGCGATGATCGGCGTCGAGAGCAGGAAACTGAAACGCACCGCAGCTTCCCGGGTCATATTGCGGAACAGTCCTGCCGTTATGGTGGCTCCAGATCGCGACACGCCGGGAATTAACGCGGTGGCTTGCGCACAGCCGACGATGATGGCGTCGATAAGGCTTATCCCGGTTAGCGGTTTTGTTAGGCGGCTGATTTTTTCGCCCCACCACATGAATAGCGCCACTACGATCAGCGCGCTCGCGATCAGGTAGATATGTTCCCGAAAATATTCTTCCGCCGAATGTTCCAGCAATTTCCCTGCTATCGCGCCAGGGATGGTCGCGATAGCCATGAACCACAGCAGGAGACGCTCTTCTCGTTGCTCATCCCGTGTCAAGTTCCGGTCGGAACCGGTCGACTCGGAAAAGCGCACGACTTCTCCGCCGAATGCTGCACGGATGATTTGAATCCACGTGCGGCGGAAATAAACCAGCAAAGAAAGCAGCGTGCCGAAGTGCAACGCCACATCGAAGGTCAGCTCATGAGCCGGCGAAAGCTCGTTCCAGCCGAGCAGTCTGCGCACGATGATCAAGTGGCCCGAGCTCGAAACTGGGATGAATTCTGCGAGACCTTGAACGATGGCTAAGACGACAGCTTGATAGATGGGCAACTTTCAACCCTCCCTTAAGAGAGTAGTAAGAGTATCTCAGAAGATGGCGAATTCTGGTTGGCACGAATCTGAGCAGATAATCGGGAGTTAATCCTGAGCATTGCCGTAGGTTGGCACACCTTGCTGAATGAGATAGAGCAGACGCTGCGCCCGCGCTCCCCAGTCGCTCTGAGGAAACTCCGTGGCGACCTTTTGTGCCAGGGCAAGTGCTCTGGTTCTTGATTCGTCGGATTTCTTTGGCTGATTTTCTGTCTTGTAAATCTCAGTTAGGGCGGAGAATCGCCACGCGGCATCGTACAGCGCTTCCGCCGCCGCCGGAGATTGAGGGCGTTCATTGGCGTATTTTTCGTAGATTCCGGCTTCTTTTTCGGGACATTTCGACGAGCCCTGCCAGTCGCCACACAGCTTGTTATCGATCAGGTGGAAAGCAGCCAGATCTGCCCACTTCGTCCCCGAAAACTTTTTCATGACTTCCCGCATAAATTCTTCGTTCATGCCCTGGCGCAGGTAAGCGTCCCTCTCGCGGGCGGATGGACGCGACATCACATCAGCCTTCTCGATCTGCCACCGGATATCGGCGGCGCGATACAGCGACTCGCCGGCGATGGGTGAGTTGGGGAAAAGATCGTACACCCGGTAGTAGAGGCGCAAGGCATCCTGCGCGGCCCCACGGCGGCCATTCCGTTGGCTGGCCTGGTCTTCGGAGTCAACCGCCTCGCCAAACAGGATTCTGTCGCCGTTTGGGGTGGAGACCTGCACCACCCCCTTACCCTGAATCCATCCTGTGATCGTTCTCTCTTCGGTGACGTTGGCCTCGACTTTGAGCCAGTCGCGGCTGGTCTCGAGCACGATGACCTCGCGTCCGCGTTCGATGTCGCCCAGTTTGGCGGATGTGGAATCGGGAGCGATGTAGATGCCGGCCACCCGCATCGTGGCACCCCGCCGGACCTCGGCGAGGCACAGCAGGCTGAGAAGGAGCACGGTCAACATCGTGAATACGGCGCCAAAGTTTCTAGACATGATGCGTGAGACGTAGCTACATCTCTACAATTTTGGTTGCGGGTTGGCGTCGAGACGTTGCTTGCACCGTCTCCTGTTGAATCTCCTGCAGCAGTTTCGGTTCGATGTTTCCGCCACTGATGACGGCAACGTTGAACGTGGTATTGGGCAATTGATTCCTGTGAAATAAGAACGCGGCGACCGCAACAGCGCCGCTGGGTTCGGCAAGGGTCTTTGAATTCGCCGCCAGCCGGCGCACCGCCTGGCGAATTTCCGATTCGCTGACCGTCACGATGTTATCGACGTACCTGCGAATGTGTTCGAAGTTGATCGGTCCCACGCTTTGCGTGCGCAGGCCGTCGGCGATGGTAAGAGAAACTTGTTCGGCGGGGGATTCGACGATGTGGCCGTCATGCAGACTGGCTTGCGCATCGGCGGCCAGTTCCGGCTCGACACCGATGACGTTCACTGATGGCTTGCTCAGCTTGATCGCGGTAGCGACTCCGCTGATCATGCCCCCGCCGCCGACAGGAACGATGACGGTTTCAAGGTCCGGAAGATCTTCCAGAATTTCCAATCCCATCGTGCCTTGGCCGGCGATAATCTTTTCGTCATTGAATGGAGGGACGATCGCGTAACCATATTGTCGGGCCAACTCTTCCGCCCGATGCTGGCGCTCGAGACTGGACGGGCCGACCAGCACGATTTCGGCGCCCAGGGCGGCGACGGCTTCGCGCTTGATTGCAGGCGCTGCTCTCGGCATGACGATGATCGCTTTAGCGCCCAGTGCTCGCGCCGCATAGGCGACTCCCTGCCCATGATTGCCGCTGGAATAAGTGATGACTCCGCGACTTCGTTCTTCCGGGGTGAGCGAGTCAATCTTGTTGTAAGCGCCGCGAAGCTTGAAAGCGCCGATGGGCTGGAGGTTTTCGAGCTTGAGAAAAAGTTTGCGCGCATCTGGCGTCTGGCCGGGTTCGTGAGAATCGAATGGAACAAGCGGGGTTCGCACGGCTACGCCGCACAGGCGGGCTTGAGCGGAGCGGATGTCGGCAAGGTTTACCATGGGCGACTCCCACTTTGTCATCTTGAGCGAAGATGGAACGACGCATTTGTGAAGTTCCATCGCAGCCGAAAGATCCCTACCGCGTAGCAATCGCAGGGCGGGCCTTTTGACAGCAGATCCCTCGACTTCGCATCATCGTTCGCAAACGAAACGATGATGCTTCGCTCGGGATGACAATATAGTTTGAGTGTAATTCTTTAAATCTCCAAAATTACCGGCATGATCAGCGGGCGCTTCTGCATCTGCTTGGAGATGTAACGCTTCAAGTCGGCCCGAATTTTTTCTTTGATCACACCGTAATCGGCTTTCTCTTCTTCGCTGGAGACTTCGAGCGTCTGCATTACCAACTGGCGCGCGCCGTCGATAAATCCATCTTCTCCCGGTTCGAAGCCTCGCGTCACAATCTCCGGCGGAGTTTCCACGCGTCCGGAAAGCTTATTGATGGCGATGATGGGCAGCACAATCCCGTCTTCGCTTAGGTGCCGACGATCTTTGATCACCAGATCTTCGACCACGTCTGCTCGCGAACCGGAATCAATGCAGATGCGGCCAACATTCACACGCCCGGCAATGCGCGCTCCCAGTTCGTCAAACTCAAGAATGTCTCCGCTCTCAATCAGCATCACACTGCCGACGGAGCCGTGCATCGAGGCAGCCAATTCCGCGTGGAGCTTGAGCTGCCGGTACTCCCCGTGAATCGGAATAAAATATTTCGGCTTGACCAAATTGATGATCAGCTTCAGCTCTTCCTGGCTGGCGTGTCCGCTGACATGCACTGGCGGAGATGATCCGTCTTCATAAATCACGTGCGCCTGGCGGCGGAACAAGTGGTCCACCATGCGGTAGATCGCCTTCTCATTGCCAGGAATAATGCGCGATGACAGCACCACGGTGTCGCCTTTTTCGATCTTGGCGTGCTTGTGATTATCCACCGCGGCGCGCGACATCGCCGACATCGGTTCGCCCTGCGTGCCGCTGATGAGCACGCACACCTTTTCCGGCGGGAAATTTTTCATTTCTCCGGGGTGAATAAGTAACCCTTCGGGAATTTCCAGATAGCCCAGGTCCTCGGCAATCTCCGCCGAACCGGTCATCGAGCGGCCAATGAACGCCACTTTGCGTCCATGTTCCCAGGCCAATTCCACGGCGAGCTTGATGCGGTGAATCGAAGATGAAAAGCACGAAATGAAAAGGCGGCGTTCGGTGCGGCCAAACACCTCATCAAACTTGCGGCGAACGGCGCGCTCGCTCGGCGTGTATCCCTTGCGCTCGACGTTGGTCGAATCCTGAAACAGCGCCAACACCCCGTCTTTGCCGTACTCGGCGAAGGAATGCAAGTCGAAAAGTCGATTGTCGGTGGGAGTGGGATCGACCTTGAAATCCCCGGTGTGCATGATGACGCCGAGCGGGGTGTGAATCGCCAAGGCAACACAATCGACCAGGCTATGCGTGACCGGAATCGGATGAATCGTGAACGCCCCGATTTTGAAGCGCTCTCCGGGGCGAATCTCCCGCAGATCGGCGTTATCGAGAAGGCCGTGCTCATCGAGTTTATCTTCGACGTACGCGAGAGTGAATTCCGTGCCCCAGACCGGCACGTTAAGCTCGGAGAGCATCCAGGGCAGAGCGCCGATGTGGTCCTCATGGCCATGGGTGAGAACAATGGCCCGCACGCGCTGCCGGTTCTCGGTCAAATACGAAATGTCGGGAACGACGATATCGACGCCGAGCAACTCGGCTTCGGGGAACATGAGGCCGGCATCGATAACGATGATGTCCTCGCCCCAGCGCAGGGCCATGCAGTTCATTCCGAACTCGCCCAGGCCGCCGAGCGGCACGACATGCAACTTCCCAGTTGGCATCGGAGATTAATTGATGCTAGCACAGCGGCAGTTGTCAGTGACTAGCGATCAGTGGTCGGCCAAATCTGGCCTATGTCGGCGCACGGCGTTTTCCAATCACTGACCACTGACTCTCTTCCCTCCAGCCTCGGCTCGCGATAAGCTGGAGCGAGATGGCTGGCCGGATCAGAAAATCGTGGCTGAGGAGCAAGTTTGAGGATGGCTTACGGCGAGGTTTCCAGCATGCTTATGAGACGGTCAAGGTCGATCCGCAGAAGTTCCTCTTGCAACTGCGCATCGCGTATGGCGTGCCTATCAGCAGTTTTCAAGGCGTCTATTCCGTCGAGATAAGTCATCTGGATGATTTGGCGAACCGTGTGATTCACAGCGGCATGAGGCTGGCTGCGGCTGAAGGCGCGGGACTCGGCATCGGCGGAATCATGACCATTCTTCCCGACCTGAGTATTCTGGCCGGAATCACTTTGCGGACTCTGCAGAAACTCAGCCTGGTCTACGGTTTCGAATTCAATACGGAAGAAGAGACGGCGGAACTGTGGATCGCCGCGGCCAGCGCTGCCGGCGTGGACATCAGCCGCGAGCTGCTGGAAAAAGAAGTGGTCAATCGCTTTGTACCCAAGGTGATTCAGCGAATCGCAGTACAAGCCAGCAAAGACGTGGTCGAGAAATGGTCGGGAAGACTGATCCCGGTTGCCAGCTCATTGATTGGCGCGGGGCTGAATTACTATTTTGTCCGCGCCTGGGGTGAGCGCGCCAAGAACCATTTCCGGCAGCGGCACTTGGAAGTACGCAGCAGAATGAATCGCGAACAGCCGATTCTGGTTGCGAATTCTCGCCAGCTATCCAGCTGAACGCACAAACCGCGTAGGCCCGGACGCCTCGGCCGGGGCGTATACATTGAAGCTGCTGGCGCGCTAGCGCTCCCATGCTAGAAGTCGATGAGTGTAATCGCGATTGCAGCGAGTCCCAATCGTTCGTTACACGCCCGGAATAATGGACCGCACAGTATTTGGGTCTGAAGGATGTGTTGGCGCGTGCATCAACCTCGAACGACGGCCAGCGGCTGCATTTTTGCGAATCGCTGTGCCGACGAGAAGCAGGAGCTACGGGCCGGTACGCTTCCAGATGCCTTGAAAGCGGGCGTTCAGCGCTCCGCAAAACCCATTGTCGCTGGCGAGAATATAGCGGTTCAGCAGCGTCATCTCGACTGTGCAGCTGTTGGGTTCGTTTTGGACAAAGTGCAGATGATTGCCGACCGGCGAGGCGTCACCTTCCGTATCGCCGAAATGCAGGTCGTCGCCCATGCCATGCCACTCCGCCCTACCCACAAGATGCAGTGTTCCAGGCATGCTCCCTGCGCCGATCAGAACACGGTCTTCGCCGCCGGTCCAGGTTCCCACCCACGCGTTCAGAGGCGGACGCGCATCGTACGGCACAACACGCAGCGCGTCGCTGCGGATCCACGCCGGTCCGGCGCCGTCACGACCGGAGAAATAGCCGCACGTCCACTCTCCCATCTCCCGATAGATCAGGACCGGTGTGCCCCACGCGGCGGGAGATACGATGCATCCTTTCTCGGAGCCGCACTGTTCCAGTTGCACCGCAGCCCGTCTCGCGACCTCCGCGATCCGCACCCTCTGCCCGGGCGTCGTGGCGAAACCGCGGTCGGGGAAGGAGCAACGTTCCGTGGGCTTGTCCTGCGCGCAAACCGACGCTCCTGGGAGGATCAATACAATGGCCAGCCCAATGCATCTCATCGGGAATTCCCCTTCGTGCGGGAAAACACGGCCATTGTAACCCTGCCCCTTTTTAGACCGCAAAGGCCTTTAACTTTACTGCCGGCTTCTCGGGAACTCGGAAAGTACGAGTCGAGTGTCGGTTGATGATACATCTCTATCGCGCTCATTGACTCCGTTTGGAGCTTCATCCGCCCGGGCGGACGAGGGCGTCCGCCCTACGCGAACAGTTCAGCGCAACCAATCTTCCAATTCAATTCCGCTCTCAGTCTTCTCGTTTCGATATTTCACGATAACCGGTGTGTATAAAGAGAGGTTCCACTCCGCGCCTTTGCCCGTGGTCACGGCTCTCGATCCCGGTACGACCACAGCGTTCTCTGGCACTTCGAGTGGCGCATCCGTGCTGGCTCTGTAAATCTGTCCCCGAACGAGATCGTAGACCGGAGTGGACCGCGTGAGAATCGTGCCGGCTCCGAGCACCGCCCGCGTTCGTACCAGCGTGCCTTCGAAGACGCCGCAGTTGCCACCGACCAACACGTCATCTTCAATGATGACGGGAGCCGCGTTCACCGGTTCCAGCACGCCGCCGATCTGGGCGGCAGCACTCAAATGCACACGTTTGCCAATTTGCGCGCACGATCCCACCAGCGCATGAGAATCCACCATTGTGCCTTCGTCGACGTACGCGCCGACGTTGATGAACATGGGAGGCATGCAGATCGCGCCGGGAGCAACATATGCGCCGAGCCGCACCGACGATCCGCCGGGCACTACGCGCACACGATCCTCGACAGTGAATTTGCGGGCAGGGAAGGTATCCTTGTCGATAAACGAGAAGCTGGCGTCGTCGCCCATCTTGCTGAGTTCGCCCAGGCGGAATCCCAACAGAATGCCCTGTTTCACCCAGACATTCACTTTCCATTTGCCGGCAACTTTCTCGGCAGCTCGAATCTTTCCCCGGGTCAACTGGTCGCGAAACTCAAGAAAAACCTTTCGCGCCCGGGGATGGCCTTCGACTTCGCCAAGAGAGGCGAAGCGCTCGATGGAGGATTTGAGTGGTTGCATGAGGGAAAGTATAGAAGAACAGATCTTAGCCTACGCCGGACCGTCGCGGGGCGCTCGGGATGAAAATGCTTTCACAGTGTACGAGATTGCGGAAGGATGGTATGCTTTTTGCCGTTTTTGTAGTCAAAAAAGGAGGTTCCGGATGAATTGTTCGGAACCCTTGTCGTCTTTTGTCCGCCATTTTCGATTTCCTTAGTAGAGACGGGAACTCGCGCCAATCCCACGTTGCGTCAGGGGCTCTCGAAAATCGACTGCGATAGGAGGATGTATGAAAAACCGGAACACCATGCATTCGAGCAGATTCTCCCGCTTTTCACTGTGTGCCCTTGCCGGCGTTCTTGTATTCGCGCTGAGCCCGGTTGCGGACGCCCAGTCCGCTTACGTACGCGTGAACCAGGTCGGATATGAAACTGGCAATGGCCCTTTTCAGGCCTATCTCATGTCAACGGTCCAAGAGCCGTCTGACGTGACCTGGACCTTTAGCGTGTTTAGCGTGAACAATTCCCAGGAGCCAGCGTATTTCGGTCCCATTGGCAATCCCATCGGCACCGGCAAGTGGAGGAACAGCAGCACCCTAACATATTACGTTTACCCCCTCAGCTTTACCGTCCCTGGTGGCGCCGTTTACTACATCTCGGTGACCGACCCGGCGACGGCCAAGTCGCCGAGTTTTGCCGTGAACACGCCGGGTATGCTCTATCCCGGTTTACTGTTAAATACCCTCTGGTTTTACGAAACCGACGAAGATGGTAGCGGTTACACTCAGAATGCTTTGCGAACCGCGCCGGGTCATCTGAACGACGCAAATGCCACGGTTTACAACACTCCACCGATCGCGGACAACAACCAAGACAACGTCGACAATGCGCCACCCGCTCTACCTCTCGTGTCTGCGCAACTGCCCACCATTGATGCGGAAGGTGGCTGGTGGGACGCCGGCGACTACATGAAATATGTGGAAACAACCAGTTACACGGTGGCCCTCATGGAGATCGGAATTCGCGACTTCCCCAAGCAGATGGGACCGCGCGCTCCCTGCTGTACTCCCAGCAATCCCCCAGCGCCTCCCGCATCCGTGTCGTATGCTGGCAATGCTTCCGGTGCGCCCATGTCGTCCGATTTCGACGCCTCGGCCCAGTTCGGTATTAACTGGCTTGCAGAAATGTGGGATGACAGCACCAAGACGCTCTATTATCAGGTCGACAACAGCCAGGATTGGGACTACTACGGGTTTGGATCCTCTGCGAAGATTACGTCTGACACAGGCATCTGCGGCTTGAGCGGAAAGTTGGGGACGAAGCCGAACGAATACGGAGGTGGTGGAACCTATTCGACTCCCTACTGCCTCATTAACGAGTATGACATCTGGACGCTGCCCCAGGCGGCCGACAACTTTGCTTTAACAGAGCTCTTTCCTCAGAAGGATAGTTCCAAAGCGCCCTATCTCAATCAACCATGTGATCAATATAGTACGTACTACATCTGCTTCCGCCCGGTATTTCTGGCAGCGGCGGCGGATTCGCCGATCAGCCCGAATCTTGCGGGCCGGATGGCGGCGGCGTTCGCCGAGTACTATCAACTCTACGCTAACGCCCCGAGTTCGTTTTGCCAGCTCCCAACAGGCTACGTTTGTCTCGACCCGAATCTGGCGCTGCTCTATGCCGAGGACATTTTCGCCCTCGCCAACACTACTTCTCTAGCCGACCCGGCTCTTGGAGAATGGCCGAAAGATGACCCTAACGATAACGGCACTTGCCTCTCGGGATGCCTGACCACCGCCATTCCCTTTAACAACTACCCCGAGACGGTATGGGATGACGATATGGAGTTCGGTGCGACGGAGCTTTATATCGCTTTGCAAATCGCTTGCCCTTCGCAACCTTGCGAGAATTCCCAGTTGCCGGTCACGACTCCCCTGACTTATCTCACCGATGCTGCACAACGCGCGCACGACTACATCACGAAAATCTACACCAATGCCGAAATGGCAGACACCCTGAATCTCTACGACGTGAGCGGTCTGGCCCATTTCGAGCTGTACAGGGCGCTTGGCCTGGACGGCAATCCGACCGGACTGGCGGAAAATCAGGCCACGATCCTCGCTGCCCTCGACGATGAGATGTCGAAATTCGCCATTAAACATGCCCAACATGATGTGTGGGGTTTTGGTTTCCCCTGGGGGAATGAGAGTGTTACTAATCTGTCGAATGGTGATGTGACCTCTCACGGCGCGGGGCTGTCGGTCATGGCGAGCGAACTCTACTATCTTTGTTTGCAATCCGGGAATACGTGTCTCAACCCCCCGAGCACCTACAACACTTACTCCCAATGGTGGCTCGCGAATATCTTGGGCGCGAACGCATGGGGATCGTCATTCATTGTCGGCGATGGCAGCACTTTCCCCAACTGCATTCAGCACCAGGTAGCTAACCTGGTGGGGGCGTTGAATGGGACTTCGGCTGGCGTGCCTATCCTGTGGGGTGCGGCTGTGGAAGGCCCGACCGAGCCGACCAGTGGAGCCCCGCCCGGAATGAACCTCTGCTCCACCACCTTTGAAGTCAATGGAACGGAAGAGACCTTTGCCATCTTCAACGGACCAGACGGAGCCCAATACCTGGACAACGTACAGTCCTACAGCAACACCGAACCGGGCATCGACCTGACGGCCGCATCGTTTCTGATGTTTGCCTGGCGCATGGCTGGAAGTCCAAGTTCCTTGCCTTAGATGGGGGTTTCAAAACCCGCGGATGGCCATCCGCATAAGTACAGGCCGTCTTAGATTGCAGAATTCAGATTGCTGATCGAGAAAATTCTACAATCCTCAAATGCACTTGCACTCGCTGCGAATCAGGACGCCGCTCATGTTGTGCGAGGCCTGGCGAGCTTCAGCGAGCGTCGCATAAGGCCCGTGCCAGCGGGCATGATTGGCATCGTGGCCCGAAGGACGTCCCTTGCCGTGGTTACATTGTCCGCAGGTGGAGCGGTGCAGAACGATCTTGTGCGGTCCGGCCAGCCAGTTTTCGTAGATAAAGAAATTGACGGCAGCGGGCGCGGCACCCTCGGCTTTCGGAATCACTCCCGCTTCCGCGGCTATTTTCTGCAGTTTGGAGCGCGTATCGCGGCGCATGGGCGAGAGCGGCAAGCGATACACTTCTTCCAATTTTCCCATCATGGCCAGAACCGCCTTCACCGGCAGCGGATTGGTTTCAATGAAATTCGCCTGCATCAGTGCCAGGTATTTGCGATGAATGCGGCGGGCTGTGGCCCAATCGTTGTTTAACGCAGCCCGCGTCATCTCCGCCATCTCGCGAGGGATTTCATTCGAGGCCACCGAAATAATTCCCACTCCTCCCAGCGCGATGATCGGCAGCGTGATGGAGTCGTCACCGGAAAAAACCAGAAAGCTTTCTGGAACCGAGTTGCAGACCTCAGCAATCTGGGCAATGTTGCCGCTGGCCTCTTTTACTCCGGCGATGTGCGGCACTTCGGTGAGCCGTGCCAGCGTCGCGGGCTCGAGATTCGTGCCGGTGCGTCCGGGTACGTTGTAAAGAATGAGCGGCTTGTCGACGGCCTCAGCCATGGCGCGAAAGTGGCGATATTGTCCTTCCTGGGTCGGTTTGTTGTAGTAAGGTGATGCGGTCAGGACCGCATTAACGCCGGGGCGCGCTGCAACTTCTTTGACTTTTTCCACGGCGTCATGAGTCGAATTCGATGTGGCGCCAGCGACGATAGGCACGCGGCCAGCGGCAACTTCAATTGTGACATCGATGACCTGCAACCATTCGTCGTGCGAAAGCGTGGGCGTTTCGCCGGTGGTGCCGCAAGGAACCAGGAAGTCGATCCCCGAGTCCACCTGCCATGCGACGAGGTTGCGCAGGGCCGGCTCGTCGATGGAGCCGTCCTGACGAAAAGGGGTTACTAGGGCTGTCCCACATCCGCGAAGTTGCATGCGAATAAGATAACGCGAACGGGCGGTGGTGGGAAGCTGGGGGAAAGAAAAATGCCCCAGGCGGAAGCCGTGGGGCAATCTTTCAGCCGCGTGTTACGGTTGCTTACTTCAGAGTTTTTACGAATGCAGCCACGGCCTTTGCGTCATCAGCGGAGAGACCGGCCGCAGGCTTTTTGTGGGGCGGTTTCTTGGCGTCATTTCCCTTGGTAAGCAGGTCGGTGATTTCGTCCGCACTTAAGCTCGTACCTTTCAGCGCGGGGCCAACCTTGCCCTGTCCCTCGGGGCCGTGACACATGGCACATTTCGCCTTGTAGGTCGCTGCGCCATCCTGGGCGAGAGCAGGTTGGGCGATGGCGAAACCAACGATTAAAGTAATTGCGACAGGCAGGGTGAGTAATTTAATAAATCTCATGGTCGAGAGCTCCTCAGTCGTTGAAGTGAACTTCAAAGAACCCTGAGTTGAAGGGCGTACCTGCTTATTGTGCTCCGTGTGGGGCCGACTTGTCATCATTCATGTCAAGCCGTCTCAATGGGTGTTTGCGTGCCAGACGGAAACGCGTCAAACCGTCGGCTACAATGAGAGGACCCTACCCGAGGTAGATTCATGAGCAGCCCGGAGGATGTCGAAGCCGCAGAAGCCAGAATGAACGCAGCCAAGGATGAGCTCCTGGGCTACATCGAGGGAGCCGGAGCCATTGATCGCGACCGCCATCGCAAACTTGTGGCTCAATTGAGGAAGGCGCAAGAGGATTTCTTGAAAGCAATTTCGGAATTGGGTGAGTAGGACATTCCCGGTGTAGTTCTCGTCGCGAATCGACGCTGGAGATGCCTCAAGACTACAGTTGCCGCCAGATGTCCCTGAAGTCGAAGAAGCCGCTCTTGCCCGCCAGCCACTCAGCACCACGGACCGCGCCTTCGGCGAAGCCGCGGCGAGACTTCGCGTCATGGCAAAGATAGATGGTGTCCGCGTCGGAATCGAACACAACTTCATGCATGCCCATCACGTCGCCTTCGCGGAAGGAAGTAATTTCGAGCTTGCTGGCTGAGGCATCCTTGATAACTCGTTGCAGCGCCAGTGCGGTGCCCGACGGGGCATCTTTTTTGTGGGCATGATGACGCTCGAAGATTTGTCCGAAGTATTGATGGCGGAGCGCGGCCGACGCGGTTTTGGCGACATCCAGGAATAAGTTCATACCAATCGAAAAATTCGCTGCGTAAAGCAATCCCGCGCCGCTCTTTTCCACCATCTGGCGGATGCGCGGCAATTCGTCGTACCAACCGGTGGTCCCTACCACCATGTTCTTGCCCGCCAGAATGCAGGCAGCGATATTTTCCAGCACCGCGTGGGGCGTGGTGAAATCGATGACGGCATCGATTTTGGCGAGCTTCTCGGGCGTGAGTCCAGAGGCCTTAGGATTATCCGCCGCGCAGAGCACTGTGACTTCATGCCCGCGCTTGCGCGCTACATCAGCGACTGGCGATCCTGTCTTGCCCCGGCCGAGAACCAGAAGGTTCATGGAAAAGCCTTTAACCGCAAAGAACGCGAAGGACGCGGAGACAGCTCAAGAAGTCAGTCGTATCGACTCATGCAAATATCTCCGGATCCAAATCCGAAAAGAATAGCTTGTGCAGGCGCTGGATCACCTGCGGGACCTCATTCTCTTCGATGACGAACGTCAGATTAATCTCGGAGGCTCCCTGGGAGATCATACGGATCTTGACGTCGCTTAACTCGCCGAAGACGCGGGCCGCAATGCCCGGAGTTTCTCGCAAATTTTCACCGACGACGCAAACAATCGCCTTGCGCCCTTCGTATTTGACATCGGCCAGCTTGGCCAGATCGGCGGCCAGTGCGGGAATCGCTTCGTTGGAATCCACCGTCAAAGACACACTGACTTCCGATGTGGAGACGACATCGACGGGAACGCGGTGACGGTCGAAAGCTTCAAAGATGGCGCGCATGAAACCGTGAGCCAGCAACATGCGCGGAGCGGCCACATCAATGATGGTTATCCGCTTCTTAGCAGCGATGGCCTTGAAGAAATTGCGGCAATGCGGCACACGCGCTGCGATGCGCGTACCCTCACATTCAGGATTACGCGAATTGAGAACATAGACAGGAATGTTTTTCTGGATAGCCGGCAGAACGGTAGCGGGGTGCAGCACCTTGGCACCGAAGTAAGCCAGCTCGGCGGCTTCATCGAAGCTGATGGCCCTGATACGGCGCGCGTCGGGACACAAGTTCGGATCGGTGGTCAGCATGCCATCCACGTCGGTCCAAATCTCGATGCGTTCAGCGCCCAGTTCCGCGCCGACAATCGCGGCGGAATAATCCGAGCCTCCCCGGCCAATCGTGGTCGTGACCCCGGCCTTGGTCGCGCCGATGAATCCTCCCATAACCGGCACTCGACCATCAGTCACCAAAGGTTGCACTTTGGCCTGCAGGCGCTCGCGAGTTTCCTGCATCAGGGGAGCGGCGCGGGTATGAGCGTTGTCGGTCACGACGCATTGGCGGGAATCCACCAACTCGGATTCGATCCCACGAGCAGAAAATGCAGCTTTGACGATGCGGCTGGAGAGAACTTCTCCGAACGCAGCGACGTGGTCGGTGGTACGCGGGGTCAATTCTCCGACGGCGGCAATGCCGCGCAAGAGTTCATCCAAAGCTTCAAATTCCACGCCCAAGTCACTATGAAATTGGGTAAAGAGGGCAGTGCCAAGTAACTCGCCAGCGGTGTTGTAGTGACGTTCGCGGAGGGCCCGGGAGAGCTTCAGGGCAGTTTTGCGATCACCAGCCCCGGCGGCGCGGGCCATGGCCAGCAACTGGTCCGTCACCTTGGCCATTGCACTTACCACCACGACGGGTTTTTGCGGCAGACGTGCTTTAACGATGGTGGCCGCGCGGTCGATGGCGTCGGCATCCTGCACAGAGGTGCCGCCAAATTTCATGACGATCATCGGCGGCACCAATTCATGGAGTTGGCAGGATTCAATCGAGGTATCCCCGAACCTTGAGCAATTCGGCGTTCAGCAGAGCAGCGCCCGCAGCGCCGCGAATGGTGTTGTGGGAAAGTACGGTGAATTTCCAATCGAGCACGCTGCAAGGGCGCAAGCGGCCCACGCTGGCGGTCATGCCGTTGCCTGCATCGACATCAAAGCGGGGCTGCGGCCGATCTGCGGAAGCAAGGTATTGCACCGGCTGCGCCGGGGCGCTGGGCAGCTGCAATTCCTGCGGCACACTGCGAAACTCATTCCAGCTCTTGATGATCTCTTCCGATACAACTTTCTTCTTGAGTTTCACTGAGACCGATTCCGTGTGTCCGTCTTCGACCGCAACGCGGTTGCAATGGGCGCTCATGCCGAAAGACGCAGGAACGACCTTGGCACCGTCCAGCTTGCCAAGCAACTTCAGCGTCTCCTCCTCCATTTTTTCTTCTTCTTTGGCGATGTAGGGGATTACATTGCCCAGAATATCCAGCGATGCGACTCCCGGATAGCCGGCGCCGCTGACTGCCTGCATGGTGACGGCGATCACCGTCTCGATGCCGAATTCGTGATGCAATGGAGCGAGCGCCATCACCAGGCCGATGGCGGAGCAGTTAGGATTGGTGACCACGAAGCCATGGGACTTGCGGCGCCAAGACTGGCATTCGAGCAGTTTGACGTGCTCGGCATTGACCTCGGGAATGACCAGAGGCACGTCGCTGTGCATCCTCAGTGCGCTGGAGTTGGAAACCACGGCGCAGCCGGCTTCGGCGAAACGGGGCTCCAGTTCGGCGGCAACGGCGGCGTCCAGTGCGGCGAAAATGACCTTGGGTGCGCCGTCAGGACTGGCGGGAGAAACTCGCATGTCAGCCACGCGCAGCGGCAGCGGCGTTTTCATCCGCCAGCGCACGGCTTCGCCATAAGCGCGGCCCTCAGAGCGGTCGGAAGCGGCGAGCCACGCCACTTCGAACCACGGATGATGCTCGAGCATCTGCACAAAACGCTGCCCGACAACACCGGTTGCGCCCAGGATCCCCACAGGAGTTTTGCTTTGCATGGTTGTTTGGATTTTACAACAGGGAGAGATAAGCCATTAGTAACGCTGGTGTTCAGGGGTGTCGTAAGATCCGATTGCGAGATTCCAGGACCTAATTTGCGGACCTTGCGATCCTTCGCTCGCATTGCGGTTAAAGGCTTTTTACCGCAAAGAAAGCAAGAATTCGCAAGGTCGCAAAGAGAGCTTAAGAATTAGGACACCCACCCAGTGTTGGACCGCTCAAGAATCTCGACGGAATTGCCGATTAAGAACCTGAGGAGCCCCTATGCCCGAACTAAGGCAGAATTTTGCCACCAAGGAATGGGTTATCATCGCCACCGAAAGGGCCAAGCGTCCGAAGGAGTTGGCTCGGGAACGAGCGGCCAAGGCGCTGGCTTCATTCGTAGCCAATTGTCCATTTTGTCCTGGGAATGAGGACAAAACTCCACCCGAAGTGTTACGCGTACCGGATGGGGACGGAAAGTGGCAGGTGCGCGTCGTGGCCAACAAATTTGCGGCGCTCTCGCGGGAGAGCCAGTTGACCCGGACTATTCACCGTTCACGGCGGAGCATCGCGGGGTTCGGCATTCACGATGTCATCATCGAGACCCCGGACCACTCCCACGTGATTGCGCTCATGGACGACGCTCATGTGGCCAATATGCTGCGCGCCTATAAGTCGCGGTACGACGAACTCAGCCTCGATCCCCGTATCGCCCACATCACCATATTCAAGAACCACGGGCTGGATGCGGGCACCAGCCTGGAGCATCCACACTCCCAGTTGATTGCAACCCCGGTAATTTCGAGCCAGGTGCGGGGACGCTTTCAGGTTGCGCTGCAGCATCACGACGATTACGGCGAGTGCATGTTCTGCCAGGTGGTGGACGAAGAACTGGCTGAGCAAGACCGCATCGTGCTTACCACCGAGCATTTCGTGGCTTTGGAGCCGTTTGCCTCACCGACGCCATTTGCGACCCATATTTTTCCGCGGCGGCACATGGCGAATTTTGGCGACATCAGTTCGGCCGAGATCAGCGATCTGGCCCGCACTCTAAGAAAAGTCCTGGGCAAGCTCTACCACGGCTTGGGCGATCCGGATTTCAATTACACGCTGCGCAGCGCTCCGGCTGAATTGCACGGAGTAAAGTATTTCCACTGGTATGTGAGCATCATTCCGCGGCTGACCCGGGTGGCGGGATTCGAGCTGGGGTCAGGGATGTTCATTAACACTGTGCCGCCGGAATCGGCAGCAGAATTTCTGCGAAATGTGAAGACCGAAGCGGCGGCGGGAGCTAGTGGGTAGTCAGCAGCGACAACTCTCATCCAGAGGGTATTCGGGGTTATTGGTGTAGTGGCGATTTTTCGGCAGTTTAGCTAGGAAGTGATCTTGAAACAGCACGTCGTGACCGCCACGCCCCTGACAATGCTCGGTATGCGAGTTGTCGTTTCATTGTCGGTTTGCGGCATCTTGCAGGGCTTGCACTCTGATCGACGCAAGAGGGAAGAACTTGCCACCGAACACGACTGCGTGAATTTTGCGGGTGTGGCTGATGTCTTCGAGCGGGTTCATGTCGAGCAATACCAGATCCGCCACGCGGCCCGCCTGAATCGTTCCGTAAGTATCAGTTTTGCCCAGGAACTTTGCAGGGTTTAGCGTGGCAGCCTGCAACGCCTCCAGCGGACTAAAGCCAGCTTCCACCAGCAGCGCCAACTCATTGTGCAGATCGACCCCCGGCACCAATGCCCAATCGGAGAAATCCGAGCCGGCCATGATCCGTACACCAGCCTTGTGCATCATCCGGACAAGCTCGATTTGCTTTTCGTGAACATGCAGTCGCGGTTTCAGTGATTCGGGGTCATTACTCCATAGCACGAAACCCCGTTCATAGGCGACGAGAGTCGGCACATACCAGGTTCCGTTTTTCACGAAGCGTTGAAAGAGTTCCTGCCCCGCCGGGCCTAGATTCTCGTCTACCGCTTGTTCGACGGTCTTGGCCGTTGCTCCTTTGCGCCAAAGGGCACTCTCGTTGATGGTTTCGATATGTTCCAGGCTGGCCACCCCCGCATCAGATGCCTCAGCGGAGCTCACACCCTTGGGCAGGTGGACAGCAACCGGTATGTGTTCTTTGCGAGCCTCATCCATCAGCGCAAAGAACGCCTCGGGCGGGAGCGCATTGTGAACCTTGATGAAATCCACGCCCTTGGCCTTGAGATCGTGCACCGCCTGCCGCGCGTCTTCCGGGGTGCGTACGGTGAGCCGGTTCGACACTCCTTCCTTAGGCCCATCCACAAAAGGACCGGCGCGAATAATGTGAGGGCCAACGCGCATCCCGCGGTCAATCTCTGATCGCCAGCGATCGATCTGCGCGAGATCTCCGCCCATATCGCGTACGCCCGTCACGCCATTCATGATCAATAGCGGAAAAGCGTCCGCCGTCGCATCGGTCAGGTGGCCGTGCATGTCCCAAAGCCCAGGGATCACGAACTTGCCATTCGCGTCAAATACGCGAGCCCCTGTGGGAATTGTGACGGTTTCAGTCGGGCCGACCGCGCTGATGAGACCACCGGTCACCACAACCGTTGAATTCGGCTTGGCCGCTGCGCCGGTGCAGTCGATGACGGTTACGTGAGTTATCGCAATCGCATTGTTTCTCTGAGTGGATGCCGAAACAGAGCAGAGCAGGAAAAAGGCGGGTAACCATTTACGCATACAGAATTGACGGTTGTGATCGATCGACGTAAGCAGCAAGGTCTCGCGTGAGGCTGTCGAATCGCGGCTGGGGCGGGCCTCGATCGGCAGCTTAAGACCGCGGGTCGTTGAAAAACCCACGAACGTGGGGCGTATTTCCCCCAATCAAGTAAACTGAGTTGCTAGTCGACAGCTGGCATAATCGATAGCTGTCGTAACCAGGCGCCAACACTCCGAATGCAGCCGGGCGTATGAAGTCTTGTTCGAACTTAGCTGCGTCGAGCGGTATGCTTTTTCCTGTGCGTCTTCGCATTCTTTTCTACTCTGAGCTTCCAGGCCGTGAGTAGCGCGCCCGCCAGCACGTCATCGTTCGCTTTGGCCAGACGAATGTGGGTCGCTCCCATCCTTCCCCATCCGCCCTTAATGGGCAGAAAAACTTCTGGCAGTTCGCGAACGAAGTCCGCCTGTTGCGCCGGCGTGAGCATCAGGTTCCCGTAACCTTGGTCTTGCGAGGCCAGAGTGGCGAAGATTCTGCCGCCCACACGGAAGTCGGGTGCGCCCATGTGCGAGCCTTCCTCCGCCCCTTCGAAGCTCAATGCAATCCGGCGGAAATCTGCGGCATTCATCGTCGAAGTCCTGATCATCCGATTCGGTTACAACGTTAGAGCTCGTGGCAGCCACTGGCTGGGCGCAGTGACGAGCTATGGTCTTGGCGTAATTTCCGTGCCAAATGAATATTCGTTCAGCGGTCCAAAGCGTCTCTTCTCCGCATACAAACGCCAACGGCGGAAGACGATGCGCAAACTCGCCATCACTGGGATGGAAAGATAAACTCCGAGCACGCCCGCGATTTCCCCGCCGGCCAGCACGCCGAACAGGGCGGCCAGCGGATGCAGTTCCATGCTCTTCCCCATGATTCGGGGCGAAACAACGTAATCCTGCACCAGGCGCCAGACGCCAAGAAAAATGAGCAGAATCAGCCAGTGGGAATAACTCATGAGCAGCGCAACCGTGAGGATCAGCACCGCTGCTACCAGCGGCCCTACGACGGGGATGAACTCCATAAGGCCGCCAGCGGTGCCCAGCGTGAGCGCGTATGGGACCCGCATCGCGCCCATGAACGTGAGGTAAACCACGAAAGAGAACAGAGCCAGCGTGAGTTGGGCGCGGATGAAATGCGCCAGCATTTCGTTCAGATCGGCGCGCACGCCGTCCAGAAACTCGCGTTGCGGCTTGCTCTGCACCAGAGAGAGCGCAACTTCGCTGAAGTTGCGGCCATCCTTCAAGAAAAAGACTGCCAGAATCGGGACCACAATCAGCAGCCAGGATTCACTGGCAGCCTCCGCTACTCGGAGGCCGGCTCGCTGGGCAATCTTCAGGAGGTCGCGGCGATGGCTTGCCAGAAATGCTTGTGCCGTGCGGATGGTGGTTCCGCTCCAGCCATGCTCCTGGCCGATGGTGACGGCGATATTGCCGGAGCCGATCTGGTCCAGCGTGCTGGGCAGTGTCTGGCTCAGCCGCTGCGCCTGGCGGCCAATTTTGGGGCCGACGAAAAAGAAGAACGTGGCCAGAAGACCGAGGAGCAGTATATAGATGACGGCGATGGCAATACCCCGGCTGCGAGTCCAGCGTTCCATCCGCGAGACCGCGGGATCGACCAGATAGGCGAAGAGGATGGCAAAGAGGAAAGCAAACAGAGTATGGCGGGCAACGTAAAAAAAGCCGAGTCCCAGCGCAAAGAACAACGCTGTGGCTAAAACACGAGCGGCGCGTGCGTCAATGAGGGCCAAGGCCTACCTAGTCTCGAAGAATTTCGGTGTTAGTGGTCAGATCCAGAATTCGTTGCACTTTCAACTGATCGTCCAGCCAGAGAGCCCAGTCGCCTGCTTCCGTTTTCATGTCCAAGCGGATCAGCTCACGCTCGGTTCCGCGAACCGGAACCTTCTCTCTGCCGGAATACTGCACGGTGACCAGCATGGACTGCCGGGCATGAGCATTCAAAGTCCCCAGCTGCACAGGTTGTTTCAGCGGACAGGAAATCTGGCCGCCTTCCTGCTTGCAGGTCGTCGCCAGATATTTCCACGCCAGGACTTCTCGTTGGACTAGAAAATAATCGTCCAGGATGCTGGTGGAGGCGGGCAGCAGAAAAGGTTGTTCCAGCGGCTTGTCCTGCGGACTTTTGCTGAAACGTTCGGTCAGGAAATCCTGGTTGGGAAACACTAGCGCGTGTGACTCGCCGGGGCTGGTTTCGTTCCACTGATAGCTTTGCAAGTCGCCGTTGGGGCTCAGTTGCAGCTCAGAATTTTGCGCAGCTTTCTCGACCCCAACTTCGGTTTTGAACTCAGAAGTCACCGAGCTTCCCGTACTGCTTTGATGAATGGAGAAAGTCTCGGTAGCCACTCGTTTTCCATTCATGAAGACGCCGAAAGAGCCGGAGTCCACTGTCTGGGCGGCGGGCGGTTCCTTGGGGGAAGCGGCCGAGAGCGTCAGAGGAGTGACAAAGAGCGCAAGTGTAGTAAAGATTTTGCGAGTCGAGCAGGTTGATAAAGAAGCGAGCCAAACGCGCGTTATTCTGTCGCAAAGAACGCGACAGTCCGCGCGGCTCGCCCCGATTCCCTCGACTTCGCTCGGGACAGGCTCTTCGCGCGCAAAGAACGCTCGCTCAGGATGACTATCCGACTGCTGCGTTAACCGAGTCCGACCCTGCATGCCACCTCCACTGCAATCGTCTCCTGATCTTTGCCGGCGGTATTGATGTGCCAGCTCGCCTTCAAATACGACGGTCGCCGCTGCTCATAAAGCTTTCGAAATTGTTTCACATCGCCCCGCAGCGGACGTTCACGCGCTTCCCCTTCGCAGCGTCGAAAGAGTTCTTCGGCTGGCCCATCCAGGAAAACCACAGGAACACCGGTGTTCTCGAGCAATGCGGCATTCTCTGGCTGGGCGAATGCTCCTCCTCCCAGAGCGACAATTCGTGGCGATGAGTTCAGTTCGCTTAAGACTTGATGAAGGGCCGCACTTTCGGCTCGCCGGAATTCGCCCTCGCCAGAATCCCGAAAAATCTCCGCGATCGAGCGGCCCTCGCGAAACTGGATTCGCTCATCCAAATCTTCAAACTCCCAACCCAGGCGCCGAGCCAGAGCCCGCCCGACCGTAGTCTTGCCTGCACCCATGAACCCAACCAGAAAGATTACATGCGTCTCGACGCCCCGTCGCATGACTGGAGTAACCGATGGGCGTAAATCAGTCGTAGGTTTCATGAATGCCGATGCCGGTAGTGTTGCACGTTGATTGTCATCCTGAGCAAGCGCTTTTTGGTGCAGCGAAGTTGAGGCGATTGCGCGGCGTCTGAGCCGCGCGCCGTAATCCCGAGCGCAGCGAGGGAGCTCAGCGCTTGCGACACAACAATCGCGCGTTTGGCTCGCTTCCTTATTGAATTGACCCCACTACTGATTGTTTCCGCGTTTCTTGAGGTGGATTTTACCACTGAAGGAAAGCAGCTTAACTGACGATGCGGCCTTTCCCATGGTGCCCGCAAAGGCAGTTCCTGCTTTGGCAGCGAAGGAGGTGTGCGCCGGTTGAAGAGGAAAATCATTTACCACTTTTCCCTGAGTTGAACTTGCGACCACGTCGATGGAAGCGTAAGCCGGGGCGGTAGCTTCGATGTCGCCGGTGTGGGTCATCAAGGAATATTCGCCGCCGCCGCCGAAGTCGCCATCGTAAACGATCCTGCCGCTGTTGGAATTCACGTGAACCAGCGGCCCGCTTACCGAATTCAAGGCCACCTCGCCACTGACGGAGGTGATTTCTACATGCCCGTCAGTGATATTCGTCAAAGTCACCGGGCCGTTCAGAGTCTTGATGTGGACGTGACCATTGCTGAGGTCCCGGACATCGACATTGGCTGTGTTGCCCTCGAGAATCACATCCCCGTGCAATCTCTCCGCACGCAAAGGTCCGGTAGCGGAATGCAACGTTACGCTGGCGTCGGCAGGGACCAGGACTTCATAGTCCACTTGACCGGTGCTGGCGTCGGCTCCCGGCAGAAGATGCGTCGTGACCGAGACGCGATTGCGGCTGTGGCTCTCGTCAATCTCCGCTTTATCGGAGTGCAGAATCGCGGTTACCAGCACCACTTTTCCCGCAGAAGGCTTCACGGAAATAGGTCCGAACTGATTGGCGACAGAGACGCTGGCCCGGCGGTGCACTTTAAAGCGGAGTTCCTTGCGGGTTTCGGCAGCGGCTAAGACCGCCGTGACGAGCACCAAGGCCACTACCAGCGCGGAGAGCCTCTTACTGCGGCACATATTCACCTTCTCCCCCCAACGACAGATCGATTCAGCCTGACCATATTACGGCAGCGCCCGCTCCAATGCCATCTCATAAACCATCGCCCGCTGTTCGTAGGCATTCAGCAAGTACTGCTGGGCGATCTGATCATTGGGATCGTTGCGCGCCGACAGTTCGGCGTCCCGTATGTAAGCATTGACCGCCCGAAGATCGGATTCATAACCCGCGCGCAGAGTGGGCGCACGGGCAGCAATGACGTTGAGCAGCTGATCTTCGTCTGTCAATACCGCGGAAGCCTGGGATGACTGCGCGGCGGCCTCTATAACCTGGGGAGAGACGGACGGTTGCTGGGCTACCTGGTTGTTTAGATGTTGATGCATGAACAGAAGCACGGCGCCGAACACCAACGCAGCGGTAATCGGCACCACCCAGGCAAATCTCCAACGAGGTGAGCGCGCAACAGACGGTACCAACTGCGGGCGGGGCTGGTGGATCAGCCCCTCCTGCCGCAGTGCTATTTCGATGGAATTCCACACCCGCGGGCTGGGCTCATGATCGTCTGTCAAGAGCCGCGCCTGCTGCGCGATGGCGTTCAGATCAGAAACTAAATCCGAACACGAAGAGCAGGACTTCAGGTGTTCCTGCTGCTCCTTATGATGGCCGCCCTCAAGCTCAGGCAGGACCCGTCCAAATTCATCACAGGTCATACTACCTCTCCCCGATATCCATAACCCCTGGCTCCTCACGGCTTGGTGGCTTTCTCAGCTCTGCTCGTTTTGAGGAGCTCTCGTAACTTCATTCTAGCTTTGTGCAACTGCGATTTGCTGTTGCCGATCGAGCATCCCACGAGGTGCGCGATCTCGTTGTGCTCGTAACCCTCAACATCATGGAGCAGGAAAACGGCGCGATAACCCGGAGGCAGGTCCGCAATCGCCCGCTCCAATTGTAAGCGATCAACCGACCCAGCTAACTTCGAGTCTTCCGCCCCCGGCTCCTTTCTGGGAGAGTCCTCCTCCGTTTGAATGGTCTCTTCCAGCGGAACCACCGCCAACCCCTTCTTGCGTAGCTGCATCAGGACGACGTTCACCGCCATCCGGTGCAGCCAGGTCGAAAACGCCGATTCGCCGCGAAACGTTCCTATCTTACGGAATAATTGCAGGAACGCTTCCTGAGTGAGGTCTTCGGCCGCAGCGGTGTTGGACGTCATGCGCAGACACAACGAATACACGCGCCGCTTGTGCAGGTGATAGAGAGTCTCAAAAGCCTCTGCATCGCCTTGCTTGGCTCGCTCAATTGCCTCAGTTTCAGAGAGCTTGTCGCTCTGCGTTTTTCTCGCGCCCGTCAAGTTGCCTTAGTCCGGCCGCACTCAGTCAGATGCGGCGTAAGTGTCTTAGTGTTGTATTGCTTGCGGTTACTTCGGTGATGGGAAATTTTCCTTTACATCACTCCCTTTCGTCACCACGAATTACCGTGGCAAGAATGTGCATCAATGCTGTGATTCCACCTTACCCCCTTATAGATTCGACAGTTATCGCCTAAGACCCAGAAACAATCGTCATAAGCCAGTCAAAAGCTAGTTAAAGCTCATGCCGCAGCCGTGGCCGTGGTTATGGTCTCTAACCCGTGACCCTGGGGCCCAGTTTCTCGAAGCCTGAGCAGGATGGCGAAGGTCAGGCCCACGAAGCCCAGGACAGAGAAAATCCACATGCCCAAGGCGTAGCCGCCCACGTTTTGCAGGCCCGCTCCAGCGTAGTCGTTAGCTCTGCCAATCAGCAGATTCAGCAGGAAAAAGCCGATCTGCTGGAAAAGCGTCATCAGGGCATAAGCCGTCCCCAGCCGCGATTGATCCACGATGTACGCTACCGACGGCCACATCACCGCCGGAATCAAGGAAAACGCGATCCCCATCAGCGTGACCGGGACAAACAGCGAGATGTGGCTATAGGCCATCATCAAGTACACCGGCATCAGCAGGATGGAGCCAAACATCATGAACAGAGCACGTTTGCCCACCTTGTCTACCAGCAGCCCGAACAGGGGCGTCGCAATCATCGCAGAAAAGGGAAGCAGGCTGTTGAAGAAGCCGGCTTTTTCGTGGGCGAGAACTCTCACGGTCTCACTGGCTGAAGGCCCGCCCATGCCAGCCAGGATCTTGTTAGTGAAGAAGTCGATGGCAAATGTCCGAAATGGGAAGATGGCCGAATAGAACGTGAAGCAGAGCACAACCACATACCAATAGGAGGCATTGAAGCGAAACATCTGGCGAAAATCGAGCTTATCAACCTCTCCAGCCCTACCCAGTTCGTAGCGGCCCTCGGCCCGCGTCTCCAGGCTCCAGTAAATCAGTGCCGTCACCACGCTAAGCACGCCGGCGCCGACGGCCACCACCAGCGGTCCTCGCCAGCTCGGCGCGCCTGCTGGGCCTTGAGGATAGAAGGCTTTATTGGCCCATGTTGGCGAGTTATCCGCCGCTACCGATGCCAGACGCGCGATCGTCAGATTGATCCCGAACGCGAAGCTGAGTTCCTTCCCTCGGAACCACTTTGCCAGCGCGGTCGTGACCGCCACAATCATCGATTCCGCACCCAGGCCGAGTACGGTCCGTCCGGCAATCATGGTTCCAGGCTGTCCCTTGAACGAGGTCAGAAGCGCACCCAACAGGCAGAGCCCAGCGAAGAATGTAATGGCTTTCTTGGTGCCGATGCGGTCGATCACAATTCCGCCAATCAGCAACGTCGCCACGGCGGCCACACTGTAGCTGGCATTCAACCAGCCAAACTCAGTGGCGGAAAAGCCCAGCCGGTCGATAAAAATTCGTTCCAGTGGGTTGATGCTGTCGTAGATGTAGTAATTACCACCCATCGCGATGCTGATGAAGACGAGAACCGTCCAGCGATATAAGGCCGAGGGTCTGGGAAGGCCGGATTCGGGCATTAAGGCTCCTTAGCGTTGCTTCGGATATGAACTCAAGAAGATAGCAGAAGGGAAGGCGGAAGCGCACTCGACTACTTTGCGTCCTTGGCGGTCCTTTGCGATCTTTGCGGTTAAGAAGCTCTTCACCGCAAAGGACGCGAAGAATTCGCAAGGGTCGCAGAACAAGTCCAAATTACGAGACTACCCGTCGCGGTTGCGTTCCCAGGAGCCAGCGTCCGTGATAAAGTGTTGGACTTCGGCTGCTTAAAGGCCGAAGCGGGCCACGGAAGCCGATCTGAAGGAGCCGTGTATGGCGCTGATCTACGATCTCGTAAAAGACCGCCGGGTTTACTCGATTGACGCCGACGCCACTGTGCTGGAAGCGGCGCGCTTTATGATGGAGCACAGCATTGGCGCTTTGCCGGTCCTGCGCAACGGGGAACTGGCCGGCATTTTCTCCGAGCGCGACATTATGAACCGCGTGGTCGCTATCGGGCGCATGCCGGGAACCACCAAGGTTTCCGAAGTCATGACGGCGAACCCCAAATCGGTCAGCATAGATGAGACCGTGGAAAACAGCTTGTTCCTGATGCGCGAATTCGGTTTTCGCCATCTGCCTATCACTGACGGCAAGCAGCTCAAAGGGCTGGTTTCGCTGCGCGACCTGCTGCTGCGCTACGTTTCGCAAAAGGAAGCCGAAGGCAAACGCAAGGTGTCGTGAGACGCATGACCTTGCGCACTTCGCGGCTTTTCTCGGCGAACTTTGCGGTTATATTTGTTTGAATCCTAATTCGCGAAAGTCCTTAACCGCAAAGAACGCAAAGAAAATCGGCAAAGGTCGCAGAGGATTACTCTTACCTGCGGCGCAGAATCAGATCACCCCGGCTGGGCGGTAGCGCGAAAGGAAACTCGATCACTCGGTCTGCAATTGGAATCCGCAAGACAAATTGTTCCTGTTTTTTCCAGTCCCCGAGCCATTTGCTCTTCGCACTGAAAAGTACCCAGCCGGTTACCTCGGGATTGGCCGAATCCAACCGGGCCGCACGCAGACTGTGTGATTTCAAGAAATCCTGCGTTTCCCTTACATCCGTTTGGTGAACTTGGAGAATGGATTCCTTCTCGGCTTTCTTCTCCGGATGCTTGCCGATTTCACGTTGTGTTTCCTCGGCAAATGAATCGGCATCGTTCTGCAGCCTGGCCGCGAAATCGTTCGGATCGACCGCCTTCTGCACATCGTGGTAGTGCTTCACAAATTCCAGGCTGATGTCGGCGGGGTTGACGGACAGCGATTCTTTGCCGCGGTAGCGCAGCGTCACGGAAACGCCGAAGAGCGGCGCAATCCGCAAGCTCGCTTTTCGCACCTCATCGGCATCGACGGCGATTACGATTCCGAGATCCTCGGTCCAGACACCATAGCGATATTTTCCGTCGTCATCCGCGCTGAACGTGCAGCCGGATTGCCCTTCGGCCCAACGCAGGACGGGTGTCTCGCCTCGATCGCCCGGGATTCCCCAAACCATGTAGCTTAGGGCAATCGCGATCAAGCAGGTGGGCAGTGCGTTTTTGATAAGGCTCGAACGCAGCATTGTGACTCTCTCATCTTATGCCTGGCTCGAAAGCGCAAAATCAGTTCCGAGAACCTGACGTCGACTGGATGCCGATTCGGGAAGACTGCTGCGGGGGCCTTAGTCAAGTGAAGATGACGAGGAGATGCCGGATCGCATACAGAATTACCGCGATTGCCACGGCAATCCCGAATGGGATCTTCAACGCTTCGGGATTGTCCAATGACAACTCCTGTCCGGGAAGATGCAAGCGGACCAGGGCTGCCAGCATCCGCCCGATATTGCGGAAGGTCTGGCGCATACGCCGCTTCCAGATGACAAGAATGAGCGCCATCACCCCGGCGATCAAAAGCGCGGCAAACAGAACTGTAATCAAGTGCTGTGGGCCGAGAAACGCACCCAGCGCGCCGACCAGCTTCCAGTCTCCGGCTCCCAGGCTCCGCACGAGGACGAACGGAAGGAGTACAAGCAGCCCCAGGCCCGCTCCCAGCAAGGATTCTTTTGTGCCGGGCGATCCGTGGGCAGTCGAATTCAGCGCAATCCCCAGCACCAGACCTGGAACCGTCAGCCAGTTTGGAATGCGCCGCCAGCGGTAGTCGGTGTACCCGGCAACGGAAGCCAACAGAGCCGGCAGGATCCAAAGTGCTTGATGAGCTATCCGCATGGTGTGAACAACCGGACAGAATGCTTCCGGTGCATGGCTTGAAGACAATTGATGGGCGGATTCTAGAATTTCGAAGGCCAGCAGTCAACGCCCGGAGCCGCCGGGCAATACTTTAATTTCAATTCAAAGATTTTCTTTGCGAACTTTGCCGGATCGGTCCTCGCAGAAAAAGAAAAGGACCCGAAATCTTCGGGTCCTTGCCATTCAGAAAAGAAACTTAGCGAGTCAGCGCGTGGTCGCTGGTGCGCTCGGCTACGATGCGGCGGGCATTGTCCGCCAGTTGTTTTGCCTCCGGCAGCAGGTCCAGGGCTTTGAGAACCAGCGGGTCGGCTTCCTCTTTCACCTTCAGACCTTCGTTCTGCCCGAAGGCATCCACAAAAATCTCGCTCTTGATGTTGGACCGGACCCAATCGTTATTCTCCACCAGGTCGGCTTCGCTGTAAGGAATCTTTTCCTCATCGAGGAACTTGCGGAATTCCTGAAGGGTGATGTCATCCACCTCAAAGTTTTCTGTGGGATGGTGGGTCACCACAAAGTGCTTGGCAAAGTTAAAGAAGGCGTAGTGCTCCAGGAGCGTGTCCTCAAAACGATTGGTCTTGACCGGCGGAATGTTGTAATCCGGCGTAATGCCGCCGCCGCCATACACCGTGCGGCCGCTGTCGGTGAGCTTTACTTCGCGGTTGGCGATGTTCGCGCTGTCGGTGTCGCGTTCGAAGTAGTAGTCATAGAGTGACACGTTCGAGTAATCGCGCTGAATCAGCCGTCCGCTCGGGGTGTAGTACTTGGCCGTGGTGAGCGCCAGCCCAGTGTTTTCGGCGAGTGGATAGACGGTCTGCACCAATCCCTTGCCAAATGTGGTTTCGCCGACAATCAGGCCGCGATCATGGTCCTGAATGGCGCCGGCCACGATTTCTGCCGCCGAAGCGGTCCCGCGGTTAACCAAGACAACCAACGGATAGTCCTTGCCTCCGTTGCCATGGGTCGCTGCATAGCGCTTCTCTGGTGAGCTGCGTCCACGGTGCGACACGATCAGTTGACCCTTGTGCAGGAACTTGTCGGCGACGCCCACGCCTTCGCTGAGCAGTCCGCCTGGATTGCCCCGCAGATCAAGAATTAATCCCTTCAGATCGCCCATTTCGTCGAGCGCCTTCTGGACTTCAGCTTCCGTGGTTTCATTAAATCCACTGATGTGCATGTAACCGATGCCGGGGCGAATCAGGAAATGCAGATCGACGCTGTAGCGGGGAATCTCGTCACGAACCACAGCAAATTCCAGCGGCTTGTCGGAGCCTTCACGCAGAATGGTGATATGGACGGTGGTTCCTTTCGGGCCTTTGAGCAAATCGGCCACGTCGCTGGTGCTCATGTTGTCGGTGGACTTGCCATCGACCGCCACGATGATGTCGCCGGGACGAATGCCGGCGCGATATGCGGGTGTGCCCACGAAGGGCGCAATCACAATCACCTTATTATTGCGGGGACCGACGGTCATGCCCACGCCGTAATACTTGCCGCGCTGATCCTCACGCAGCAGAGCATAGGCCTTGGGATCAAAAAAGTTGGAGTGCGGATCAAGCACGTGCAGCATACCTGGAATGGCGCCGTTGTAAATGGCCTTGTCAGCGTTCACCGGCTCGGCATAGTTCTGCTCGACGATGTTGTACACCTCGGTGAACTGGCGGAGGCTGTCGCGGACATCGGAATCGCCGCCAGCCGTAGCTGCAGGGCTAATCTTCTGGCCGAAGACCATCCCAAAGAAACCGCAGGTTATAAGGACGAAAACAACCAGAAAGAGGGTCCGACGAGAACTACCAACCATGTAAGTTTCCTTCGGTTCGGGCTGGAAACACACCCCGGTCACCGCATTCTGAGCGCAGTATAACATGCCTGGTTCCCCCGTTCAGCGATTTGTTGCCTCGAGGTAACCGGCAAGACTAACTGAACATTAAGATGCCGCGCAGTAGGGAAGAGATGCGGGGAGATTGCGAGCTCGACCAGGCAACCTTTTTCGCAAAGAAGCTGCACGATCTCCGCCTAAAGCCCGTTTCTTCCCGCCTGAATCGCGAAGGATGTCTCCGAATCCGACGAAAGGACCTGCCAATTCCGTTGGTAACCATCACCCCCTAAAGTTCGTAACCTCCGAGTCGATGAAGTTCCCACCTCCTCCGCCGATGCAAGTACCTAATGGCCGAACGGGCACTGCAGGCGGTCTCTTACACGCAAAGGGGTTGCCACTGCATGACAATGCCTCGGACTTCAAAACGAAGCAAATTATGACAAGGAGGAACGTCCTGATTATGAAGCTCAAATCGTTGGTACTGTTCTTGCTGGTTACCGTAGTTAGCACGCTACTGGCGTTTGGACAGGAAATACAGCCGGTGTGGGTCGGTTCGCAGGCGAGTGCCCTGCTCACCCAACCGCTTAACGATGCAGTGCTAATCAGGCTTCACGGCAACACACGCCCGGAGGCGAACACTGCCAACGACCGTGGCCGAGTGGCGGACAAGTTTCTTATGCCGCACATGCTGCTTCAGTTGCAGCGCCCAGCCAAACAAGAGCAGGATCTGGAACAGTTTCTCAATCAAATTCACGACCCCAACTCTCCCAATTTCCATCGCTGGCTGACCGCACGGGAATTTGGAGAGCGATTCGGATTAGCGCCTGAAGATATTCGAACCATCAGTGGATGGCTGCAGTCGCACGGCTTTAAGCTTGACGCAATCTATCCAAACGGCACGGTCATAAGCTTCTCGGGCACGGCGGGTCAGGTGCGCAGGGCTTTCCACACAGAGATTCATCGCCTGGAGGTGAACGGCGAGAAACATATTGCCAACATGAGCGATCCGTACATTCCAGCGGCGCTCGCGCCTGCGGTGGCCGGAGTAGTGTCGTTGAACGACTTCCGTCCGCACCCCATGAACCGCCCCAAGACCGACTTCACCGTGGGAGACGGGCTTTATTTGGTGGTCCCCGCTGACCTGGCCACTATCTACAACCTCAATCCGCTTTTTGCCGCCGGCTATTCGGGCCAGGGTCAGACGATCGTTGTGGTCGAAGATACCGATGTTTACAGCACGAACGACTGGGCGACCTTCCGCCAAACCCTCGGGCTATCCAGTTACAGCTCGGGGTCGTTCACACAGATCCATCCCGCGGGCAGCGGCAGCAATACCTGTAACGATCCGGGTGTGAACGGCGATGACGGGGAAGCGATCCTGGATGCAGAATGGGCCAGCGCCGCAGCGCCGAGCGCCGCTATCCAGCTCGCTTCATGCGCAGACACCACCGTTTTCGGCGGCCATCTTGCACTGCTGAACCTGTTGAACGGCAACAGCGCGCCGCCGGCGATCGTCAGCATCAGTTACGGAACGTCGGAAACCGCGCTGGGCGCGGCCTACAACAACTTCGTCAATCAACTGCACGAGCAAGCGGTGGCCGAGGGCGTCTCGGTATTTGTATCTTCCGGTGACCAGGCGGCGGCTGTCTCAGATCGCGGGGCTGAAGTTGCTACCCACGGAATCAATGTCAACGGATTCGCTTCCACTCCCTACAACGTGGCCGTCGGTGGTACCGACTTTGGCGACACTTACGAGAACGCCGCCTCGACTTACTGGGGCGCCACCAATGGGGCGACTTACGGCTCGGCGCGTTCCTATATCCCCGAGATTCCCTGGAACGACTCTTGTGCCAGCCAATTGATCGCCCATTACCTCAGTGGTTCAAGCGTAACCTACGGAAACAGCGGCTTCTGCAACAGCTATTATGGTTCCTATTTGCTTAACGTCGTGGGCGGCAGCGGCGGGCCGAGCGGATGCGCGACCGGAAGCCCTGCCAGCAGCGACGTAGTCGGCGGAAGCTGCGCCGGGTACACCAAGCCAAGTTGGCAATCCGTGCTCGGCAATCCGCACGACGGCGTCCGCGACCTGCCCGACGTCTCGCTTTTCGCGGCTAATGGGTTCTGGATGCACTATTACGTAGTCTGCTACTCCGACCTCAACTACGGTGGCTCGTCCTGCGCGGGGAATCCAGACACCTGGGCTGGTTTTGGCGGGACTTCTATCTCTTCTCCAATCATGGCCGCCATGCAGGCGCTGGTGAACCAAGCCACGCGCGCCCGCTGGGGCAACCCCAACCCGTTGTACTATGCGATTGCCGCCGCCGAATACGGGAGCACTGGCAATGCCGCTTGCAACTCCAGCCTGGGCAATGCCGTTGCCAGCGGATGCGTTTTCTACGACGTAATTGCCGGAGACATGGACGCGCCCTGCATCGGCAGCGTGAATTGCTATCTGCCATCGGGTGAGGTAGGCGTGCTCTCTACTTCGAACAGTGCCTATCAGCCCGCCTTCGCGGCCACGAC
>DASPSE010000011.1:0-8482 GCA_035624085.1 Terriglobales bacterium | reverse complement strand
GCCTTCAGCAGCCCTGAGTTCGACATTGCCTCCAAGGCCTGCCGATAGGCTTCCTCCATGCGATATGGAGGATCGAGGAAAACGAAATCGGCCTGAAGGCCGCTGGCATCCAGCTCCCGCAGAGCGCGAATCGAATCTTGCTTTAGAACTTCGAACCCTGCATGGAGCTCAAGGGATCCGAGATTCCTTCTGATCAGTTCTACCGCCCGCGGTGACAAGTCAACGAAATGAACCATGCCTGCGCCGCGGCTCAGGGCTTCAATCCCTACCGCGCCAGTCCCCGCATACAGATCAATCCAAACCGTTCCCTCCAGCGCAGAGGGATTTCCCGCGGTGAGCACGTTGAACAACGTCTCGCGCAGTCGGTCCGCAGTGGGCCGAAGGTCCATGCCCGGCAGCGTTTGCAGCCGCCGGCTCCGGTATTTTCCTCCAATCACTCTCATGCACTTACCGGTGGGAGCAGTGCAATTTCCTTTGTGGCATCAAGGTCGGCCAGGAAGACTTCTCGTATGAGAAGTACGTCCTAGCACTTTCGATTCTCGCAGCCGCAAATGGTAATCAAGCACCGGCGCTTAAGACTATATAAAATAGGCCGAGGAGGCGCAGCGGCACCAGAATGAGGAACTGGTCCATTCCCGCGGGACGGATTTTCGGGATCGAACTTCGCATCCACCTCACTTTTTTGTTCCTGCTGGTCTTCGTGTGGCTGACTGAGTCCGCATCGCATGGCAGCGTCAGCGCCGGGCGCGGACTTGCACTCGTCGGAATCATTTTCGGAAGCGTGGTGCTCCACGAACTGGGGCAAGGCCTGGTCGGCATGCAAGCCGGAGTTCCAGCCAAAGCAATCATCCTGTTGCCGATCGGCGGCGTCACTGTGTTCGATGAAACCCAGCAACCTGTCGAACCCGGTTTACTCACCTGGAAACGCGACATTCGCATCGCCCTGGCCGGCCCGCTGGTGAACCTGGTCATCGCGTTTGCCGCAGGCAGTATCCTGCTGGCGGTGGCTCCGGAGATTCGGCTTTGGGCGAAGCCCTACGTGCATTCCAGCAATCTTCCGCGCAGCCTGGTCTGGGTGAATTTGTGTCTGGGCCTGCTTAATCTACTGCCGGCCTACCCTTTGGATGGCGGCCGGGTGCTGCGCGCGTTATTCAGCCGCCGGATGGATCCCGTTCGGGCTACGCGCCGGGCCGTCACCATTGGCCAGGCGTTTGCCACTCTGTTCATGCTAGCCGGTATGCTCTGGAATATCTGGCTGACTATGATCGGCTTCTTCCTGTTCATCGCGGCCCAACTGGAAGAGCGGTCCGCCGTATTTCAGTCGGTTCTGGAAACCGTGCGGCTGGAAGATATCATGCTGACCGACTTTGCCACGCTGTCACCGGCCGACACTCTAGAAGATGCGTTGGAGAAAGCTGTTCACTCGCTCCAGGATGATTTTCCCGTCATCCGCGGCAGCGATATGGTGGGCGTGATCTCCAGGCAGAAAATCCTGCAGGCCCTGCGTGCTGAGGGCAACGGCTACGTTCAGTCTGTGATGAATCGCATCTTTGAAGTTGCGCAGAAGAAAGAATCTCTCGCATCGGCCTTTCGCAAACTCACCGCACGCAACTTGAGCATCATTCCTGTGGTCGAAGACCAGCGCCTGGTTGGAATTGTGACTCTGCAAAACCTGATGCACTCCATGGCGTTGCTCGCAGAGAGCCGCAAATTGCGCAAAGCCGCACTCAATTCCTAACGTTCTCAGCGCCGTTCAGCTGATGATTGAGAAGTATCCGTTGACAAAAGTGGCCGGAGCCTATGATCAAATGATCTAGCGGGCAGAGCCAGATTCCGGGTTGTGCTTATGATGCCGTAAGTCGGCCGCGCAACCGCAATCCCGCCCTCAAGCGGAGTTGAAGTGAGATACTTTCTGATAGTGTGTCTGTTCTTGTCGGTGATCACTGCGTCCGTCGCGCGAGCGGAAACTCCTATCGACGTCGAACACAGCACGATTCGAATCCACGTCGGGAAGTCGGGACTGTTTTCGGCCGCCGGCCACGAGCATTGGGTCGCTGCTCCCATTGCCGAAGGTAGTCTGGAAGAAACGCCAGCACACATCTCGTTTCGTGTTGAAGCCCGCCAACTAAAGGTGGAGGGAGACAAAAGCCTTTCTGCCGAGAAGCAGGCCGAAGTGCAACGCACCATGCAAACGCAGGTGCTCGAAAGCAATCAGTTTCCCGAGATTGCCTTCCATTCGACTTCCGTCCAGGAAACTGGCGCGGACACATGGGAAGTGCGTGGCGATCTGACGCTGCACGGGCAGACTCGGCCAGTGACGGCTAAGGTTCAAAAGCAGCAGGGTGCCTACATGGGCCGCTGCCAGTTCAAACAAACCGAATTCGGTATTCAGCCGGTGCGTGTCGCTGGTGGTGTGGTCAAAGTGAAGGACCAACTCGATATCGAGTTTTCCGTCGTGCCCGCCCGGGCGGACGGGCACTGAAGTTAGCGGTTTCCTGGAAGCTATCTAGATATCTCATAAATGGTTTTGGGTAGGGCACGGCTTAGCCGTGCCGCCCAGAGCCAACAAAGACGCGGGCTTTAGCCCCTGAGGGAACGAACAGTTTATTCCTTCGGTTCATTATGAGCTATCTGGCTCTGTTAACATCCTCGACAATTTTACGGATTGTCATTTCGAGGGGATTCATCCCCGAGAAATCTGCTGTTCGCTCTCTCGCTGGAACAGCAGATTCCTCATGGCTGAAGCCATTCGGAATGACAAACTCTACGGATGCGAGGAGGATGTCAACAGAGCCAGATATCTTCCGGTAATCCGAACACGCTCAACTGTGTTTCCGTTCGCACATGGACTTTGCGATTAGCAATAGTCGGCACCGCTATCTTCTGGCTGCTGGTACTTTGACGGCTTCCGGCGCCGTGGTGGGCATGGTTGTGACCCGCGCACTCGTGGTGGCTGTTTGTGGTGAGGAAGCGGCCGCGGCCTGGGCCGCTGTCGGCGCCAGTCCCAGTTGCTTACGCACCTCAGCTTCGAGCTTAGCTAAAACATCTTTATTGTCCTTGAGGAACTGGCGCGCATTCTCGCGCCCCTGGCCGATCCGCTCTCCTTTGTAACTGAACCAGGAGCCGGATTTTTCGACCATGTTGTGGATCGCCGCCAGATCGAGCAAATCGCCTTCGCGCGAAATCCCCTCGCCATACAAGATGTCGAATTCGGCCTCGCGGAACGGCGCTGCCACCTTGTTCTTCACCACCTTGACCTTCGTACGCGAGCCGGTAACCTGATCGCCTTCCTTAATGGCGGCGATCCGGCGAATATCAATCCGCACCGAGGCATAGAACTTCAACGCGCGGCCTCCCGTCGTGGTCTCAGGATTACCGAACATCACGCCAATTTTTTCGCGGATCTGATTAATGAAAATCATGCAGGTCCGCGACTTGGACACGATTCCCGTCAGTTTTCGCAGCGCTTGCGACATCAACCTGGCCTGCAATCCCATGTGACTGTCGCCCATCTCGCCATCGAGCTCGGCCTTGGGCACCAGCGCCGCGACCGAGTCCACGACGAGCACATCGATCGCGTTCGATCGCACCAGAGTCTCAGCGATTTCCAGCGCCTGCTCGCCATAATCGGGTTGGGAGACCAGCAGATTGTCTACATCCACGCCAAGTTTCTTCGCATAGCCGGGGTCGAGCGCGTGCTCCGCATCAACAAACGCCGCCATGCCTCCCATTTTTTGTGCCTCGGCAATGACTTGCAGGGCAATCGTCGTTTTGCCCGAAGATTCCGGCCCAAAAATTTCTACTACTCGTCCTCGCGGAAAGCCGCCAACACCCAGCGCCGCATCGAACGAAATCGCGCCCGTCGGAATGACGGAAATCGGAACAATGGCTTCTTTTGACCCCAAGCGCATGATCGAACCTTTGCCAAACTGTTTTTCGATCTGCGAAAAGGCCAGATCAATTGCTTTTGTCCGTTCGTCGGCCATCGTGGAAGCTCCTTGTGCTGAAAACAGATTGACTAACCCGCGATTATATACTTGTCTTTAAGCGAAGAAAAGGCGAATCACAAAGCAGAACCTGTGGAAAGTTCCCGAATTGGAGTGTATAGCGCCCTGCGTCAGCAATGCGATCTTCCCTGGTGCCGGAATCCGTCTGCGATCGCTGCCGATGGTGCCAGGCGGATTGCCGAAATCGAGCTAGACTAGCACCGGATCAAGGAAAACGTTCTCTGCTCGCCAGTTACTTGGCCGGGAAGGAAGCAATTGTCCAGGCGTTGGCATTGTCGATAACTGGACCGAGAGCCAAGTAATGTTTTGGCATGATACTGGTCGTAGTTATCGTGGTCAACGGAGAACAGTGGGCGCTAGCTTGGGCTGCCTTATCGATGAACGTTTGTGAATTGCCTGGCTTCCGGATTGCCGACTAATCGCCCAATCGACCTCAGACAGTTCGGGAAGCGGCACTCAGCTGGCCCGATTGTGTTTTTGGAAGGCTCGTCACGGGGCGCGATTCAAACGCGGTAGCGAATAGAGTAGAATTTGGTGCCAATTCTCCCGGAGAGAGAAAACAATGCGCCGGTATCATCACATCGGGATTCCCACTACGGAATCGAAGCCTGGGGAGACCCACTTGAAAGATCTGAAACTCTTTGTCGTCAGTCACCAAAAAAGCGAATTCGGCGTGGAATGGATGCGCTTCGAAGCGGACGCGGCGGTTCCCGATCTCGTCCGGCGAGTGGCGCACGTCGCGTTTGAAGTGACCGACCTCTCCTCCGAGCTTGCTGGCCGCGAAATCCTGATTCCTCCGAACAGCCCATCCGACGGTGTCCGCGTCGCGTTCATCGTCGAAAATGGCGCGCCCATCGAACTGCTCGAATTCACCGACCCCAAACACCCAGCCCGCCACCGACCGATCACAAACCCCACCAATCCTCAGACGCAGGATTAGGGGAATGTCCGGTTTGCCGGCCACACGCCCAATGATGAGTAAGCGGGGATACGGAAGTAAACAACACGATCGCCAAGGCATGGTCGGCGAGATCGATCTCAATGTGTAAATTGTTAGGATTCGCCCGCAGATCTCCGGAGGCCGATGGTGGTGGGCGGTGCTACAGCCGCAACTCCGCCCTCACGGTGCCATCCTCCATATCGCTCTGGAACTGGAAACCGAGTTTCTGGCAGATCCTCAACATGTCCTGGTTCTCGGCAAGAATGACAGAGACTACCCGCTCCAATTTCTCGTCGCGTGCCGCGTCGATTAGCCGCCGATAGAGCTCAGTGCCCATTCCCAAGTGCTGATGGCGGTCATCGACCAGCACCGCAAGCTCAGCCTCGTTGCGTCCGCGCAACTTGCTCAAGCGGCCGATGGCAATGATTTCGGGAGTGTCATCTTTTTTCTTGCTCTCGACCACCAGTGCGATTTCACGCTCATAGTCGATGAAACAGATTCGTGTCAGGCGCTCATGCGCCGTGCGCTGGCTCAATTTTAGGGGCTGGAAATAACGCAGGTACACGCTGCGCTCAGAAAGAGCTTCGTGCAGCCTGATCACCAATGGCTCATCTTCCGGGCGAATCGGGCGAATGGTCACTTCTTCGCCATTCTTCATGGTCCAAGGCTGCACATATTGGGCGGGATAAGGACGGATCGCCAGGCGCGGCAATTGTTCGGGCTCAACCTCGGGACCGTACACGACTACGCGCGCATCCAGCGCCAGCAGGTGCTCGGGCGAGGCGATCAGCGGATTTATGTCGATTTCCCGGATCCACCTTTGCTCGACCACCAACTGGCTGAAGCGCACCAGTAATTCCTCTAAGGCAGATATGTCGATCCCTTTGCGCCCCCGTACTCCTTGCAGCACGTCGAACACTTTGGTTTGCTCAAGCATGCGGCGCGCGAGCGTCGTAGTCAGCGGCGGCAGAGCCAAGGCGCGATCCTTGAACACTTCGACCAATTGTCCTCCGGCGCCGAACAGAAGCACCGGGCCAAACTGCGGGTCGACACCGCTGCCTATGATCACTTCGTATCCGTCGAGCTGCACCATGGGCTGCACGGTGACTCCGAGGAACTGCTCGGCTCCCGCCTTCTCACCCACGGACTGTTCAATCCGGCGGAATGCGGTTCGCACCGCTTCTGCATCCCGCAAATTAAGCTGCACTCCGCCGACATCAGTCTTGTGCGTGATGCTCTCGGAAAACACTTTCAACACCACCGGATACCCGATCTTCTGCGCTTGCTCGACGGCTTCATCTTGGGTTGCCTCAACCACCGTTTCCACGATCGGGATTCCATAACTTGCCAGCAATTGTTTCGACTCGACCTCGGTAAGGATCGTGCGTCCAGCCTGCCTCGCACGTCGGATGATATGTTCCGCTCGCGCTCGATCCGGCCCCGCTTCCGGACCGGCAGGAAGCACCGGTGTCTCATACAGTCCGCGCAGGTTGTAGCTATAGCGCCACATGTAGCAGAAGATCTTGGCCGCGGTGTCAGGAAATGGATAGGTAGGAATGCCAGCGCGATGAAATATGTCCACTCCCGCAGCCATTTCAGGCCCTCCCATCCAGCTCGCGATTATGGGCTTGCCGGTAGTTTGCGCATAAGCTTTGAGACGATCAGCAGTCTGGGTGGGCTCGGACATACCTTGCGGACAATTAATAACCAGCAGGCCATCCACATTCGGATCATGCACAACGATGTCCACGACCTTCGTGTACGTATCGGGAAGCGCATCCCCTAGGATGTCAACTGGATTGTTGTGGCTCCAGTGCGGCGGCAGCATCTGATTGAGCCGCTCCATGGATTTGTCCGAGAGCGGAGCGAGCTGGCCGCCATTACTGATCACCGAATCCGCCGCCAGCACACCCGGCCCGCCGGCATTGGTGACAACTGCCAAACGAGGGCCGCGCGGCCGCGGCTGCTTGGCCAGTACCTCCGCCATGTAAAAAAGATCGCCAATTGTACTGACCCGCAGTACTCCACAGCGCCGGAACGCAGCCTCCAGAACTTCGTCGCTTCCGGTCAACGCCCCCGTATGCGACGCAGCCGCATGTGCCGCCGCTTGCGTTCGTCCCGCTTTAATTACGATCACGGGCTTGGTTAGAGTGACCTCGCGCGCCGCCGAGAGGAAGGACCTCGCATCTCCCACCGATTCCATGTACATCACGATGCTGTGCGTTCGCGGATCGCTCCCCAGGTAGTCGATCAGGTCACCCCAGCCGACGTCGAGCATTGATCCGACCGAGACGAACGCGCTGAAGCCGACCATCTCCTTTTGGCACCAATCCAGAACTGCGGTGCACAGCGCGCCGCTCTGGCTGATGAATGCCACATTCCCCGGCCGGGCCATGTGGGGAGCGAAAGTCGCGTTCAATCCGCTGATCGGATTCATAATTCCAAGGCAATTGGGCCCGAGCAAGCGGATCCCGGTGCCGCGCAGCCGTTCTAGAATCTGCCTCTCCAGTTCTTCGCCTTGCGGGCCGCGCTCCTTGAATCCCGCGGAAATCACGATGATCCCGCGGACCCCGGCCTCGGCGCATTCCGTAACCAGTGCCGGCACTGTCGCCGCCGGTGTGACAATCACTGCCAGATCGACCGTCTCAGGTATCTCGCCCACGTGCGCGTAGGCTTTGATCCCGAGCACGCTGGCCTGCTTGGCACTGACCGGGTAAACTGTGCCCCCAAACGGGCTACTGACCAGGCTCCAAACCACGGCACGCCCGATGCCGCCCTGCCGCTCGCTGGCTCCGATTACGGCCACGCTGCGGGGCGCAAACATGGCATGGAGAGGGTGCTCCTCGGAAAATAGTACGTCGTGACGTTTGCTTATTTTGTCAACTGGTTTGACAGTACTCATGACACGTTGAGTTTACGGCACAACCGGGTATTCGTCAGCGGCGCAGATCACAGCCTGACGGGGACGCCAAGGTCGAAATTGACAGGCATTTTGCAAATTACAGCATTTTCCCGGCTTGCGGAGCAGGGAATCTGTAGTAACATTCTTCGCCAGCAAGCCTGCCTGCGGGCAGTGTGGGGTTGGCGTGACGGTTCCTCCGTCACAAGTTCCCATTCGGAGGTTTTCATGGAGGATCGGGCCCTGAGCAACTCCTCGACAACTACAACCAATTTGCAGTCTTCCGCCAAGCCACATCAAAGCCGTGGCGTCTGGGTCCTGACCGCCTACGGCGTCTCTGGATTGGTGCTGTTCGGGATTTTGCTCTACTACTTCTCGACCTACGTCACACACTAGCGCGAGAAGGTCTTCGCCTGAGACGACGCCTCGCTTTGCTCTGCCCTCTCACAGCTCCAACGCCGTCTGATGCGTGGGCTGATACAGGCCGATCTCACCGCCGCTGGGCAACGGGATGGTCGTGCGGATTCCCCAGGCCTGGGTTTCGACTTCAGTGCACTTCACATTCTTCGCGGCAAGCGATTTGATAGTTGCCCGCAAGTCGTCGCACATCAGGTAAAGAATGGCGCTGCTCATAGG
>DASPSE010000156.1:0-2873 GCA_035624085.1 Terriglobales bacterium | reverse complement strand
CGACGTGGCGATCGAACCCAATGCAAAGCTTGCTGCAATTGTCGGCACAAGGGCTAAAGCCCCGCTGCTAGTGCAACCACCCATCCCCCGGCTGAAGCCGGGGGATGCCACGGGAATTCACCCTTCCGGGGAAGGGCACGGTTTCAGCCGTGCCGAAAACGACGAGGAGAAACCCGGGGCGTCAGCCCCTGAGGCAGAGACCGTAGTTATTCCTGTCAACTCCAGTCATCACCAATCCGCAGGCGCGGTCGGCGATGGTCTCCGAGTCGTGGCACGATGTCCGAACGACGGCGTCATCGAAGCTCTGGAAGGAACGTCGCCCGATCACTTTGTGCTCGCGGTGCAATGGCACCCGGAGCGGTCGGTTGATCAGGACGAACTGTCGCGGGCGCTGTTTCGCGCTTTGGTGGCCGCGGCTCAGGCAAAACACGCTCATATTTAACGGGCGATCCCAGATTTGAAAGGCTTTGGCTAATTCATCAGCTTTAAGGGACATGTCATCGCGATGCGCCAGCGGCGCGAGGGATCTTACGAAAGCACGGAGACAGCCCAGGCGCACGCGGGATTGGCACTCCTGTTCACGCTATCGACACTTCATGCTGCCGAAAAATCCCTCCGCGGCTAGGAGCCGCGTTCGGGATGACATGAGGTAATAGACAGGCGTCGAATACTTAAAGGCGACTCCGAAATAAGCAGACGAACAGCGGTGCCCCGTGCCAAGCCGATTATTTCCCGGTATAGCTGATACGCCAGACGGAGTTTGAACCGTCGTCGCTCACCAGCAGGGAGCCGTCGGCGGCCATCGTTATCCCGACCGGGCGCCCCCAGACAGTTCCATCATCGAGGACAAATCCCGTCACAAAATCCTCGTACTCGCCGCTGGCTTGGCCGCTCTGATGCAGCGGAACGCGAATGACCTCATATCCGGCGCGAACTGACCGGTTCCACGACCCGTGCTCGGAAGCAAAAATGTCGCCCGCGTACTCCGCCGGGAATTGCTTGCCCTGATAGAAAGTCATTTCCAGAGATGCATTGTGCGGCTGCAGCAGCACGTCCGGGACAATGACTGTATCTTTCAATTCGGGATGCTTGCCTTGGTGCCGCGGATCCTGATGAGCACCGGTGTACCACCACGGCCAGCCGTAAAAGCCTCCGGGCTGCACATGCGTGATGTAATCTGGCACCAGATTGTCGCCGAGAGCATCGCGCTCGTTCACCGAGCACCACAACTCGCCTGTCTTTGGGTTGACTGCAAGCCCCCCGCCCGCGTTGCGAATTCCGTAGGCATAGACCTGCATGCTCGATCCGTCGGGATTGAATTCCAAAATGTCTGCGCGGTTCTTCTCCTCCGCGGTGGTGTCGGTATCGTCGACGTTGGAGCGTGAACCCACAGCAACAAACATCTTCGTACCGTCGGAAGAGAATTGAATATCCCTGGTCCAGTGGCCACCGCCGTCGGGCAAATCGGTTATGCGTTCCGGCGATCCTCCCGCTTTCAGATCGCCGTTGTGATAGGCGAAGCGGAACACTGCGCCCGTGGTTCCAATGTAGACCCATTGCGGATTGGGTCCCGGCGGATAGAAGGCGATGCCGTAAGGCCGCTTCAAACCGCTGGCGAAGATTGCGCTTAGCTCTGCCTTCCCCTCGCTCGTGATGCCGCGAAAAATTCGAATGCGGCCGGCACTGCTTTCTGCCACAAAGATATCTCCATTAGGCGCGGTGCGCATCGATCGCGGATTATCCAGTCCCTCCGCGTAAAGCTCCACCTTAAATCCAGCCGGAGCTTTGGGCCACGCATTCGCTGGGCGCGCCACCACATCAGGCCCGTTTTCCGCTGACGGCGTCGCGTAGGGCTGCGGAAGATCGTTCACGGTGATCTTGCGGAACTTCCCCGGCTGTTCGTAGCGGAAATCGGTGAACGGCGGAGTGGGCGGAGGAGCGTTGGGTTTCGAGGTGACTGGCGCTGCTTCCGGCGCGGCAGTGTTTGACTGCGCTGTCTGCGAGAGACCCAGACCTTTCACATAGGTGACGAGCTGCCAGCGTTGCTGTTCCGGCAGGCTTGCAAATGAGGGCATTCCACTTTTCGCCTCGCCATTCGTGATGAACCAGAACAGTTCGCCCTCGCTGACAGATTCCAGGACACCGTCCACGAGCGCGGGTATGTTGCCGGAACCTTCCGCGTTTCGCCCGTGGCAACGGGCGCAGCGCTTGGCATACAGCCGCTTGCCTGACTCCGCGTTCGGCTGGCCCACGGCAGGATTTTTCATCTGCCTGGCGGAATCGGGAGCGTTGTGAAAATTGGCGTTCTGCGCCTTGAGGACTGCAAGTGGAAGAAGCAAGGCGAAAATACCCAGGACTAAGCCTGTGACGCGCGATTCAGGCTTGAAGAGTTTTGTCATGTCTTTCTCCGGTTTCCCTGACACTTGCACGTTCGATTCAGTCGAGAAAAGACCGGATTCAATTTACCAGGTCCGGGTTGGCAGGAACCTCAAGGCGAGACCTTGTTCCAGGTTGCAGGCGGTTCACTCTCACGCGGCCTCAGCCTTGACCTGTCACTTTTTCGTGTGCGCTGTGCACCTACCGACGTGACGAGGCTCACTTTTAAGCCAGAACCTCTCAACGCCGCCGCCAATAAGAAGTTGCGGGAAGCGCCGGAACTCATTGCCGAAGCTGCTGCGCTTGGAAAAAACACCCCAGCTCACCACCCTCGGTGATGGGAATCACTGACGCAGCGTTCGTCGTACCGCAATAACAGTGGGAGTTCGCAACTGCCGCTCAGCCGAGGGCCCAGATGTACGGAAAGGCGGTTCAGTTCCGAACTTAGACGTCTGTTCCGAGAGGTGCGTCGTGGAAGGTTCTCTTCCTGCCGCGTG
>DASPSE010000442.1:0-5684 GCA_035624085.1 Terriglobales bacterium | reverse complement strand
CATATGGTGGAAAACGGCGCGGACTTGCGCACCGTGCAAACGATTCTTGGCCACGCCGACATTTCCACGACGCAGGTCTACACGCATCTTGCGCTGGACCGGCTGAAGAACGTGTATCAGAAGCATCATCCGCGGGCGAAGGCAAGGTAAGCAATGCATTCACCACGGAGACACGGAGCCACGGAGAACACCCAAATCGATACTCTTGTTTCTCCGTGCCTCTATGCCTCCGTGGTTTGAGAGAGATGACGACATCTACCAAACGCACGACCGTCGAGAAGACGATCGATCAGTTTCTGCGTTCGTTACGCGAACGCAACGCCTCGCCGCACACCATCAAAGCCTACACGGGGGATCTCGACAACTTTTCGGCATACGTGGGTCAACGCAGCTGGAGCGGCATCGACCACGTTACGGTCCGCGGCTTTCTTTCGCATCTTTACGAACGAGGACTTAGCAAAACCTCAGTCGCACGCTCGCTGGCTGCAGTGCGTTCGCTCTACCGCTGGCTGGCGCAGGAAGGAATCGTCGAGCGGAATCCGGCTGCTCTGGTTTCCACGCCGAAGCTTCCCAAGAAACTGCCCCGCGTCCCCACAATCGAAGAAATGAATAGCGTGCTCGACGGACAGATGCCGGAAGTGGCGGCATTTCCCGAGCGCGACCGGATGATGTTCGAACTTCTCTATGGATGCGGTATTCGCAATTCTGAACTGACCGGCATCAGTCTCGACGATATCCGGCTCAGCGCCGAAGCCGTTCTGATCCGCGGCAAAGGAAAGAAAGAGCGTTATGTGCCCTTCGGAGATTCCGTGAAAACTGCTCTCGCGGCCTACTTGCCATTTCGGCAACAGGTCTTGGCCGAACACAGAAAAACCACGAACGCTTTGCTGATCAACCGCCGCGGAGGGCGGCTCACTACTCGCAGCGTGGGACGCATCATCAAGAAAATCGCCGTGGCCAAGGGACTACCGCCGGACGTTCATCCACACACGCTGCGCCACGCTTTCGGCACGCATTTGTTGGAAGAGGGAGCCGACCTGCGTGCCATACAGGAGATGCTGGGTCACGAGCGCTTGTCCACGACGCAGCGTTATACCCAGCTTTCCATGAAGCACGTGCTGCAGGTGTACGATCAGACGCACCCTAGGGCGAAATGAAACTGTAGCGCTACGCCTTCTTGCGCAAATCCTCCCACATCTTGACCACATGCGCTCTCAGCTCCGCCGTGAGTTTTTCGTAGGCCGCTTCCGACGCTTGCGACTCCGGGCGCGGATAAATAGGATCGCCGAATTTTATCTGTAATGGCGCGAATTTCTGGAAGCCTTTCCCTCGTGGCCAAGCCTCGTATAAACCCTCGATCGCGACCGGCACGATCGGCACCTGGTTATGAGTGGAAAGAATGGCCGCGCCTTTCTTGAATGTCTTGGGGGTCCCATCAATGGAGCGCTCGCCTTCGGGATAAAGAATCAGCACTCGCCCGTGGCGCAGACCGAATGCTCCGGCGCGCATGGCGGGAAGAAGATTCGCATCCGGATCGACGAGCATGATGCGCAGCCATCGTGCCAGCACGCGCATGAAACCAGTCCCGAAGTGTTCGCTTGTGCCCACAAAAAAAATGTCGCGGAAAACCAGCCACGGCAGGACACTGGCCATTATTACGGGGTCGATGAAGCTCTGATGATTGGAGCAGATAAGAAATGGGCCGTGTCGCGGGAGCTTTTCTATGCCGCTCACGCGGAGGCGAAACCGGTCGTAAGCGAACATTGCAACCATGCGTGTGATCACGTACCAAAATGCCTCGGCTCGGTGTTGTGGCTGGGCGAGGACCAAAACCTCGGGATCAGTAGGTTCCTCCCGCAGCACACTTTGCCAGCCGGCAAGCGGCGTCCGGGCAGCAACTCCCGCGCTCGCACTCAATCGCACCAGATCGACCAGTTCACGCACCGTGTAGACTTCCGCCAGCCGTGTTTCTTCTACGTTGCCGCCGAGTTTCTGCTCCAGAGCCACCAGCAGTTCCACCCGCTGCATAGAATCCAGTCCGAGATCGAGTTCCAGATTGTCTGAAGGATGGATGGACTGCCGCTTGGTGCGTAACCCTTCGCGGATCACAGCGAGCGCGCGTTGCATGTCCGGCTGTTCGAGCCAAGTCAAATCCTCTGCGCTCAAAGGTTTTTCTAAATCGACCTCCGCGCCCGTAGTTCCTTTTTCCTGGTTCGCTTTCACCCGCCGTTCGATTTCGAAACGCTTCAGCTTGCGGGTAGTGGTGCGCGGCAGCGCTTCCTGCCATATTTCGTAGCTGGCGATGCGCTTGGTGGATGGCAATTGCGCCGACAAGCCTTCGATATCAAAGCGAATGACCTCCTTCGTGTTCACAATCTTGCGTTGTTTGAGCACTTCGAAGTTGGGCACGACCACCGCGTGCAGACGGTCTGAAGTTGGATCGCCAGGCCGCGCCTCCAATCCAATGACGCAGATCTCTCCGACATAAGGAGATTTCAGGTAGTGAGCTTCGACTTCTTCGGGATAGATGTTCTTTCCGTTGCTGAGGACGATGACTTCCTTCTTCCGCCCGGTAATGAACAGGTTTCCCCCAGCGTCAAAATATCCGAGATCGCCGGTCAGCAGCCAACCATCTTTCAAGACTTCGGCTGTGGCCTCGGGCCGGTTCCAGTAACCTTTCATAACAAGCGGGCCGCGGATCGCGATCTCGCCAACCGGTTGAGGAATGCCCTCGTCGGGTTGCGGATCAACAATTTTGCCTTCCACGCCTCGCAGGGGTGGTCCCACGGAGCCGATCACGTTGTCTTCAGGCGGTGTGGCAAAGGCGCCACCGGCGGTTTCGCTTAATCCGTAAGCCTGCAGAATGTCAATACCCAGGGCGTAGAAATCTCGCGCCACCTGGGGATCGAAACGCGATCCGCCCGTCACCAGGTACCGCATGTTATGGCCGAACAGTTGGTGGATTTTGCGAAAAAAGATCTTCCCGGAATTCCAGCCAAACTTCCGGCAAAAGCCGGTGAGCGCCATCAGAGTCCGGACTACCACTTGCGCCAGCCTGCCGCGCTGGGAGATTTCCTTGAAGATACGTTCATGGATCAGATAAAAGAACTGTGGCACGACGGCAAACGCGGTGATTTTTCTCTCTGCCAGAGCGCGCAGCAGTTCTGTCGTGTTCAGCGTCTCCAGGTAAACCACGCGCGATCCTTTGACCAGCGGCAGCAGGAGATTGGCCATTTGCGAGAGCACATGAAATAGTGGAAGCACACCCAGCAAGGCATCTTCCGGGCCGATGTGCACCCAGCCGAAGATAGCTTCCACTTCTCCCATGAGGTTCCTATGCGTGAGCATGACGCCTTTGGGATCGGCAGTCGTGCCGGAGGTGTAGATCAGGGAAGCGAGATCGTCGTCCGACGAAGATACAGCGGCGAAATTTCCCGGTCCGGAGGCGATGATGCTTGCGAAATCAGCGGCGTCTGCATCAATCAGGACCACCCTGAAAGATGCCGGCCTCAGCGTGTCCCGCATCGTGGAGGAGTGTTTGCTGTCACAAAACAGCGCCGAACTGCCGCTGTCCTTCAGCAGCTTTGTGATTTGATCTTCATGCAGGGCAGTGTCCAGCGGAACCGCAGCGTATCCCGCCGCGATAATGCCGAGGTAAGCGGCCACCCATCGAGGATGGTTGTCGGCCCAAATTGCCACCCGCGCTCCCCGCTCCAGCCCTTGCTTGGTGAGCCAGCGGCCGATCGACTCCGCCATCCGGCGCAGTTCCGCATAGGTGTAGCTCTCGATTCCATCTCGTCGCTGGATTTCGAGCGCGATGTTATCCGGCCAGCGCTCGGCACATTCGTGAAAGAGATCGTAGAAGGTTGCCATGAGTCGCGGAAATCTTATATGAAATGATCAGTCCGGGTCGCCAGCATTGTAAGTGACACAAATGACCAGAAGATCAGCTAGGGGGTGCGCTCTTTGCGCGACATACCTCCTTCCCCGGCATCTAATATGCTAGGCTTCTAAGATACCGGGCCGGTGTGTGCCCGCCCGCCGAAGGATTCAAGAATTTGATCAACGCCGCAATCGCCAAGGTTTTCGGGACCAAAAATGAGCGCGAGCTCAAGCGTCTGGCGCCGCGGGTCGAGGAGATTAACGTCCTTGAACCCGCCATGCAGAAGCTCAACGACGAAGAACTCCGCGCCAAAACTGACGAATTCCGCCGCCGCATCCAGGAGCGCCTCAGCCACATTCCCAGCGAGCCGGATGCCGATCCCGACCGCGTGAAGGAACTCGAAGATCTGCGCCGGTCGACGACGAACGAGGTTCTCGACGAAATCCTCGCTGAAGCCTTCGCGGTGGTCCGCGAGGCCGGCCGCCGCGTGCTTAACATGCGGCATTTCGACGTGCAGCTCATCGGCGGCATGGTTCTGCATCAGGGCAAAATCGCCGAAATGAAGACCGGTGAAGGCAAGACTCTCGTGGCTACCCTGCCGGTCTACTTGAATGCCCTGAGCGGGCGTGGCGTTCACGTTGTAACCGTCAATGACTATCTGGCCAAGCGCGACTCCGAATGGATGGGCAAGCTCTATACCTTTCTAGGTCTGACCGTCGGCGTGATTGTTCACGATCTGGATGATCAGCAGCGCCGCGAGGCCTATGCCGCCGACGTAACCTACGGCACTAACAACGAGTTCGGCTTCGACTATCTCCGCGACAACATGAAGTTCGACCTGCGCGATTGCGTGCAACGCGGGCATAATTTCGCGATCGTCGATGAAGTGGATTCAATCTTGATCGACGAAGCCCGCACTCCGCTCATCATCTCCGGCGCCAGCGAAGAATCCACCGACAAATACGCCCGCGTCAATCGCATCATTTCTAAGCTGGAAAAAGGCGAGGAGATCGATGTCGCTCCAGGGGAACCGAAACAGCTCACCGGCGACTATGTGGTGGACGAGAAGCACCGCAGCATCACGGTCTCCGACGAAGGCTGGGAAAAAGTCGAGGGGCTTCTCGGTATTGGGAACATCGCCGATCCCGAAAACTGGGCTCTCAAGCATCACGTCGAAACTGCGATCAAGGCGCACGCGCTGTATCACCGTGACGTCGAATACGTGGTGAAAGAGGGCGAGGTCATCATTGTGGACGAGTTCACCGGCCGCCTGATGCCCGGCCGCCGCTGGTCGGATGGCCTGCACCAGGCTGTCGAAGCCAAGGAAAACGTCAAGATCGAGCGCGAGAACCAGACCCTCGCAACCATTACTTTCCAGAATTACTTCCGCATGTACAAGAAGCTCGCGGGCATGACCGGTACTGCGGAAACGGAAGCCACCGAATTCGAGAAAATCTACAAGCTGGAAGTGATGGTGATCCCTACTAACCGGTTGCTGCTTCGCATCGAGAATGCGGACGTGGTCTACCGGACGGAGAAGGAAAAGTATTTCGCTTCTGCGGACGAGATTCAGAAATTCAATGCGACGGGCCAGCCTGTGCTGGTGGGCACAACGTCGATTGAAAAATCCGAACGGCTGTCGGACTTGCTCAAGAAAAAGGGCGTCAAGCACTGGGTCTTGAACGCCAAGCAACACGAGAAAGAAGCTGAAATCGTTGCGCAGGCGGGCCGCAGAGGTATGGTGACGATCGCTACCAACATGGCTGGTCGGGGAACCGATATTTTGCTGGGCGGCAATCCC
>DASPSE010000439.1:0-3909 GCA_035624085.1 Terriglobales bacterium | reverse complement strand
GCTGAAGCCGGTTCGGAATGACAAGGTGGAGGGATGCGGGCGCGGACAAGAATGTACGCTACACGCACCGGACGGGCGAGGACGCCCGTCCTCCATCAGCCTCACGAGCAGTCGAAGTACGACACTACGCTGGAATTCGAGCTCATGGGACGCGCGATGGGCTGGAAGGATATTCTGGCGTCGCTGACGACGAATCCCAGCGCGTTTTTCAAAGCGGCGAACACGGGCCGGGTAGAAAAAGGAATGGATGCTGACCTGGTGGTGCTGGAGGGCGATCCGGCGGTGGATGTGAGGAATTTTGCGAAGGTGGCGTGGACGGTGAGGAAAGGCAAGGTTATTTATTCGGTGAGGTAGTGATTCGTGTGGGGCGGGGTGCGCCACACAGAGGAGCGTGCGGGCCGAATTCGGTTGCGCACCCCCACAGCAGATTCCTCACCGCTAAAGCGGGTTCGGAATGACAAGATGGAAGGGGTATTCCGCCGCACGAACAACACCCTGAACTGGACTTGAGCTTATTGGTTTTTGCCGGGCTTATTGCGGCTGCGCTGGCGGAATCTTTCCACCACTTGCGGTGGCAGTTGTTCCTCCAATTTCTGCGCCAGCCAGCCCTGGAGTTCGGAGGCCAGGTCAAAGGGAAGAACTTTAAAGGACAGGCCAGCCTCGCCGTCTTCGTTGTGCCAACACACTTTGGCGTCGGCGCTGACCCGCAAGGGTGGATCGGGCAGCGTAAATTGCACGGTTCCCTCCGAGCCGGGCGCCAGCGGAACTGAGGTGCTGAGGGCCACACCACCTTCGCTGATGTTGAGAGTTCGAGCGTAGACTTCTGCGTCTGCCTTGCGGCTAAGCACTGCGGGGACGGAGACGGGAAAGCGAAAATAGCGGCGGCGCTCGCGCACGATAAGGCCGTAGGCGACCCTCAAGGTGTGGTTGATGGAGTCGGCGGTGAGAGGGGTTTCGAACACAAAGCGAAAGCCCTGTTTCAGGGCGTGGGCGGTCTCCTCGCGACCGCTGGTGATGGCGAAAGTGATGGCGGTGCGATTGGCGGGGGAGGCTCGCAGCTTCTGAAGGCAGGCAGTGACCGAGTCTCCCAGCGAGAAGTCCACCACGAGGGCTTCAAACTTGTAGCGACTCAGCCGATCCAGGGCTGCGGGGACATCGACGCTGATCTCGACCGACAAGGCGTTCTCCTGCAGGGCATCGGTGATGAGGCGGCTGGCGGTGGCGTCGCGCGAAACGAGCAAGACGCTGCCCAGCGCGTGAGCGTCGGTGCGGCTCATACCGGGAGTAACGCCTCCTTGCGCGGACCTGAGCGTCTGTTTGGGTTGTGTGGCGCCCGGCTGCGGGCATAAATATTCCTAGCGGACGCCGCCTGGGCCAGTTGCTGCACCTCGGGGATTTGCGCGGGGTACATTGCCGCGGTCAGCAGCGCTGCCATCCAGGCACCGAGCAGGAAAACTGCAAAAGCAGTCCACGAATTCACTTCGATTGCCTCCCTTGCCCCACTCCTGGTCGGCCCGTGGATAGCACTTCACCATACGGCGAGAATACACTATCTAAAAGGCACTAGCGTTTGATAGACTAGGGTTTTTACATCATGTATACGCCGTTAGCTATACAGTGTCAACATAATTAGTTGTGCAGCCGGATCGCGCTGGAGGTCCATGCCCAGAAAGCCTGACCCTTATCTGGAAGAACGCATCCTGAATGCCGCCCGGAAACTGTTCCTGAAGGGCGGAGAGAAGAACCTGTCGATGCGAACTCTGGCCAAAGCGGCACATACGAATACACCTGCGGTCTATCGACGGTTTAAGAACAGGAAAGAAATATTGAACGCGCTGGTGCGGCGGATCCAGCAGGACTTATTCGCTGTAGTGGACCCCTGTGCGTCGCTCCAGGAGGTGTGTCAACGCTTCGTGGAATTCATGCTGGCGCACCCTCACGAATACCAACTGGTCAATTCAGGCCTGTTTTCCAACGTGGGGGCAGACCGGCCCAACCTGGAACTCATTAAGAAACGATGCGCTGAGTGGCAGGGTGGGTCCCCCGAGGATTACATAGAGCTAGTGCTCGCCGGGTGGGCTTTGTCACACGGGACTGCGATGTTGCTGATTTCAAAGGCGGTCCCTTCGGCTTACGAAGCGAGAATGCGCGTTGTGTTGACGGAGACGATCGAACTGCTGATGCGTAATGCCGCGCCGGTTGGGAAGTGATTTGATATTGAAGATCCGCGACAGCTCAGCCATTGAGGATTAGCGGCTACTTTCGGCTAACAATTCCGCCAGATATTGCTTCCATACGGCAGCCAGGCTGTGCGTTCCGTGGCCACGGGTCTGATCGGTGATGGGCAAGAGCACGAAGCGTCCCTTCTTCACTTTCTTGATTTGCTCTTCGGCGATGCCAAGCTCAGGAGGATTGATCACGTCATCGGCGGAGTTAACGAACATGACGGGGGCTTTGATCTGATCGAGCTTCGGTGAGGGGTCATAGTTGCGCGAAGCGTCAAAGGCATACAGAGCGTCGTTCGCATCCATGGCGGCCATGCGAACTTTGAGATATTGGTCCAGGAAGGCGTCGGCCTGATCGCGAGTGGGATATTGTTTCTGGAGTTGCAGCGGGCTGCTCGCCATGATGAGAAAAAGATCGGCCACGGTCTTCATCGCGGGAGGCTGCTGCTGGTAGTCACCGTTCATCCAGGCGGGATCGTTGCGGATGGCGTCGATGATCATCTTTCGCCACATGCGATTTCGCCCGGCGATCTGCACCGGTAAGCAGGCGAGGGGCATGGCGGCATCGATGAAATCAGGATAGGTCTCCAGCCAAATCCAGGAGTGCATGCAGCCCATGGAAGTACCCATCAAAAGGCGAAGGTGGTTAACCTTCAGGCCGTCGCTGAGCAGCAAGTGCTGGGCTTCGACCATGTCTTCATAGTCGTAATGCGGAAACTTTGCGTGCAGACCGTCGCTGGGTTTGGTGGAATGGCCGGTGCCGATGCCGTCGGGGAGAATGATGAAGTAGCGGCTGGCATCGAGAAGCTGACCGGAGCCGAACAACACGCCGGCGAATTGAGGAGTGGTGAACTGCTGCCCCGAACCGGTGGTGCCGTGCAGAATCATGACCGCGTTGGTGACATGGCCGGCAGCGTCGGTGGCTGGCTTGCCGTAGGTGGCGTAATGCAATTTCAGCTCTGGCAGAGTTTCTCCGGAGCGGAAGTGGAAATTGTGGATGACAAAATCGCCTTCGGCGGGCTTGGGCAGTTCCTGCGCGTAGATTATTGAGGCGAACGTAATAAAGGTAAAGACAATAAGGATCATCTGTTTCATGGCATCCGGAGCTTACCGGAGGGCTGGAATTCGGGCAAGCTGCTGGGTGGTGACCGGCGCCAGAGTTTTTAACCGCGAAGCTCACGAAGGATCGCAGAGTGCGCAAAGTACAGGGGCTGAGATCCGCAATCGTGGATTAGGGCCCGGTGCTTCTCCCGAAATGACAACTGCGCTGCCTGCGCTTAGAATTGGGCTGCTATGAGGTTCTTTTGGTTGGTGGCGCTTATCGCCGGGCTGTCGGTTCCCGGGTTGGCGGGCGGCGGCAATGATGACCTCGGTCCGGTCGCTACGCTGAATTTCATCGTGTTGAAGGACGCCAATGGCAAGCCGGTGCGGAACGCGTCGGTGGTGATGCACTTGGTGAGCGACAAAGGAAAACAGGAAAAGGGCGATCTGGAATTGAAAACCGACCCCGATGGCAAAGCCAGCTACCAAGGCGTGCCTTATGGAAAATTGCGAGTGCAGGTGCTGGCCCCGGGGTTTCAGACTTTCGGTGAGGACTACGAAGTGAACCAGCCGACAGTGGGAATCACCATCAAGTTGAAGCGGCCGGCGGGACAGTATTCGATTTACGAGAGCCAGCCGGATA